>DYIZ01000147.1 GCA_020723385.1 Candidatus Aquidulcis sp. | reverse complement strand
AGGGTTGGAGTACCGCTGGTCAATAGAGGCGGCCACTTCGCCAGGCAGTCGGCGTCACAATTACTTTTGTCCATTTCATCTTTGGTGAACATGTACAACGTCATGCCGTTGTCGCCCACCAGGATCGGCCCCAAGACGGGATCGTTCACCACACTGATGGTCGGCTCCCGCCCGATGACCATGCCCGCCGGGGAAACCACGTACCAGACATTGCCCACGCCCTGGCCGGTGGTGTCGCCGGCTTTGGTGTCGTTGACCCAATAGTAAAGCGGCATGTGATTGTAGGTAACGATCATCGAGCCATCGGCCAAAGTCGCCGTGCCGACCAGCGCCGGGTCAACACCTTCACCCAGGGTTGGAGTACCGCTGGTCAATAGAGGCGGCCACTTCGCCAGGCAGTCGGCGTTGCAGTTGCTCATATCCGGCGTATCCACGGTGAACATGTACAGCGTCATGCCGTTGTCGCCCACCAGGATCGGCCCCAGGGTGGGGTCATTCACTATGCTGATCGTTGGCTCGACAGCCGCGGCTGTGGGAACAACGGTCGGGACCGCCGTGGGGGACCTGGTCGGAGCCGTAGTCGCGGCCGGTTGAGGCGTGGCCGTCTGACAGGCAGACAAAACCAACCCTGCAATCACCAGAACGCCCATCAGGCGTCCCCAAATACCAATTTTTGAGGCAGAACGTTTCTCCATTCGATTTTCTCCTTTTTTGTCTAATCAAATTAGGTGCTACTTAACCAACGATACGGGAGACGATATAATTTGGATGTATTTTGTCGTAATTACTCACGTTTTTCTAATCTCAAATACGTATAACGCAAATGGTATAATCCACGCTTGCAATCTGATGAAACAGGAGACTCCCAATGCAAGATTTGATTGACCGCCTGCTCATAAGCCAGGAAAAAATCCAAAACCTTCTGGTGCGTCTTTGACTTACCAGCCAAACAAGCCCGCTTACAGGAATTGGAAGCCGAAGCTCAGCAGCCCGATCTCTGGAATGATCCCGAACACGCTCAGAGCGTGATGAAAAACCTGTCTGCCGTACGGGGGGAGGTCGAAGACTGGCAGAAACTCACCCAACGCGTTAGCGATGCCCTCGAGCTGGCGCAGCTCGGCGATGAAAGTCTGCGGCCCGAACTGGAGCGGGAGACTGAAACCCTCGAAAGCGAGGCATCCCAGCGGGACCTGGCAGCCATGCTTTCCGGCGATTACGACCGGGGCGACGCCATCCTGGCCATCCATGCCGGAGCAGGCGGCGTTGATGCCCAGGATTGGGCGCAGATGCTGCAACGCATGTACCTGCGCTGGTGCGAGGCCCATCACTACACCGCCGATGTGATTGACCTGGCAGATGGTGAAGAGGCTGGCATCAAGAGCACCACCATCACCGTCGCGGGACGCTTCGCCTACGGCTACCTGCGCGCTGAAAAGGGCGTCCACCGGCTGGTGCGGCTCTCCCCCTTCGACGCCGCTCACCGGCGGCACACCTCCTTCGCCTTCGTCGAGGTGCTCCCCCAGGTCGAAGACGAGCACGAAATCGAGATCAGCGCCGACGAACTGCGCGTTGACGTTTATCGCTCATCGGGCGCGGGCGGCCAAAACGTTCAGAAGAACGCCACCGCCATCCGCATCACCCATCTGCCGACCGGCATCGTCGTCACCTGCCAAAACGAACGGTCGCAGCTTCAGAACCGGGAAAACGCCATGCGCGTGCTGCGCGCCCGCCTGCTGGCGATGAAAAAAGCCGAGCGGGAAGAAGAGCTGGCCGAAATCAAAGGCGAATTCCAGAAGATCGAGTGGGGCAGCCAGATCCGCTCCTACGTGCTCCACCCCTACCAGATGGTCAAAGATCACCGCACCGAATTTGAAGTTGGTAATGCCAGCGGCGTGCTGGATGGCAATCTGGATGGGTTCATCGAGGCGTATTTGAAGGCCAACGTGGGAAATGGAAAGTAAGGAAGTAGACAAGGAGACAAGTAGACAAGTAGGCCGCCTTCGTATTCGCTCGTTTACCCCTCCACTTGTTTACTTGTTTACCTGTTTACTTGTTTCCTTATTTACCTGTCTACTTGCCTCCATCCCCTCCCCCATCACCCTCACCGACCCCGAAACCGCACAGGAATCGAGCCGCGATATCATCGGCAGCGTCAGCGAAGGCCAAACAATCGGGCAGAGCTTTGTCTCCCGCCGCTCAGGGCTGAACAGCATCACCCTCTGGCTGTCGCTGGCCGACGCCGACCAACCCAATGGCGGCGCGCTCGACATCGAGCTGTATCACACCCCGCAGGATCAATGGCCGGTTTACACCACCAGCCTGCCCTTCACCCGCATCACTGGCGGTGCTGTCACGCTTGACCTGCCGCCCCGCCGCGATCCCGCCGGGCAAACTTATTACCTCGTTCTGAAAACACAATCGGTGGCTGTGCGCGTGCTCGGTCGCAGCGACGATGCTTACCCCACCGGACAAGCCTTCCTCGGCCAATCGCCCCTCGCCGCCGACATCGCATTTCGTCTGACTTACGCCTACGATTGGCGCGCCGCGCTGGCCGACCTTTGTGCGTTGCTGCCGCGCCTGTGGCTCGCCATCCCATTGGCGGCAGCGCTCTGGCTGCCGGGCTGGTTGCTTCTCGACATCAGCGGGCTGCGCCGTCATTTCGACGGAGGAGAACAAACCGCCATTGCGGTGGGTCTCAGCCTGGGGCTGATCCCGCTCGCTATGCTGTGGACGACCACCCTTGGGCTAACCTGGAACCGGACGGGGGTGCTGGTCGCCTGGGGGAGCCTCGCCGCCCTGGGAAGCTGGCGGTTCTTCCGTCTCTGGAAACGCCGCCGGGACAACCCAGCGCCTTCTGCTAATCCGACTCAAACCATCACCGGATTGGCGCTGGTCGGCGTTATCGTCATCACCCTGACGACGAGGCTGGTGATGACCCGTGATCTGGCCGCCCCCGCCTGGGTGGACTCGGTGCATCATGCCGTCATCACCCGATTGATCGTCGAGCAAGGCTCGATCCCCGATACTTACGCCCCTTTTCTGAACTTCCCCGCTTATAAATACCATCCCGGCTTTCATGTCGGGTTAGCGGCATTTCATTGGCTGTCGGGGCTGGAAATTGCTGACGCTATGCTGCTGTATGGGCAGGTGTTGAACGCGCTGGCCGCGCTGGCCGCCTACCTGCTCGCCGTCACCCTCACCCGCAATCGGGTGGCCGGCGTCATTGCTGCGCTCGTCACCGGGCTGCTCACGCCGATGCCCGCCTATTACGCCAGTTGGGGACGTTACACGCAGCTCGCCGGACTGCTGATCGTTCCCGCGATTCTGGCGCTGATCGTGAAAGCGTGGGAAATATCCAAATCCAACGGTCATCAATCCCCCTCTCATTCCCCCCACCCCCCTTCTCTCCCCAAAAAAACGGGGGAAAGAAGGGGGAAGAACCCGGAAATTTGGGCAGCTTGGGCAGCTTCGTTGCCCAAGCTGCCCAAATTTCCGGTATTTCTTCCTCCCCCTGAGGGGGATGGCGGCTGGCGCTCCGGTGGGGGTGCGAGAATCGAACAGTTACAATTTACCGCCCTCGCCGGCCTGGCCTCCGCTGGGCTGCTGCTGGTGCATTACCGCATGGCAGCTTTCGCCGGCGGATTGGTTGCAGCCTTTGCCATCAGCCAGCTCGCGTTTTCACGGCGCGAGCTGTGGCAGCTCGTTCGGGATGCGCTTGCCAGCGGCGCCATCATCGCCATTGTCGCTGGCGGGCTGACTATCCCCTGGCTGATCCCCACCCTGAGAGAGTTCATCCTGCCGGTGCTATCCATCCCCGCCAGCGGGAACGAGACAGCTTTCTCCGATTTCGCCTGGCGTTACCTGACCACGGCGATGGGGTCGCCTGCCATGCTCACGGCAAGTTTTGGGATGGGCTGGGGACTGCTGCACCGCAAGCGCTTTGTCATCGCTCTGGCGCTGTGGGGTGGGATATTGTTCACGCTGGCAAACCTGGGCGCGCTGGGCCTGCCCGGCGGGACAGCGATCAACAACACGACCGTGACCATCTCGCTCTTCCTGCCGATTTCCGTGCTGGCGGGGTACGCGGTCAGCGAGATTTTCGACATTGTCTTGGCCTATTTGCGCCCACCGTGGCGGTGGATCAGTGTAGGCGGTCTGGCTCTGGCGGCAGTTGTAACGGCCACCCTTGGGACACGCGCCATCCTCCCCATCCTCAACCCCTATACGGTCCTGATGCGTCAGGCTGACCGGGCCGGGCTTGCCTGGCTCGATCAGCATCTCCCTGCGGACACCGTCGTCGCCATCAATCCTTTCAACTGGGGCTATGGCTTATACGGTGGCAACGATGGCGGCTTCTGGATCGAGCCGCTGACCGGACGGCAGACGGTTCCCCCGCCGGTGCTGTACGGGCTTGGCCCACCGGACGAAACCCAGGCCATCAACACTTTCTCGCAAGAGATCATCAATCGGGGCAGCGACCCCAACCGGTTGTGGGAATATCTCGTTGGGCAGGATGTGCATTACGTGTTCGCTGGCGTGCGCGGCGGACCAATCTCCCCTCAGGCTCTGAGAAACAGCCCGCATTTCAGTCCTCTCTATGCCCAGGACGGGGTATGGATTTTCCAGGTTTTACCTTGACAGGCTGACCCCTCGCACGTATAATCTCCCCCTGCCTGCCCGGAAGGGCAGGTCTTGTTGTGGATTTATGTTCAATCAGGAGTAAGAAAATGCCCCCTCATCCAAAGCGTAAGCACTCATCCGGCCGCCGTGATCGCCGCCGCGCCCACGACGCACTTGAGCCGCAAAATCTCGTCGAATGCCCCAATTGTGGCGAGATGCGCCAGCCCCACCGGGTCTGCCCAAAGTGCGGTCAATACAAAGGCCGCGAAGTCATTGAGGTCAAAGAAGAAAAGAAGAAATGATCGCGACGGGCCGTGAAAATCACGGCCCGAATGCTTTATGGAACCCAATCAAACCGCCTTTGTTTTTCCAGGTCAGGGGTCGCAAGCGCTGGGAATGGGCAAGGCCCTCGCCCAGACCTACCACGTGGCGCGCATGATCTTCGCCCAGGCCGACGAGATTCTCGGTTTCTCGCTCTCCCGGCTGGCCTGGGATGGCCCGGAGGATCAACTCAACGACACGCTCAACACCCAGCCGGCGCTGCTGGTTCATTCGGTGGCGGCGCTGCGTGTTTTCGAGGAAAAATTCCCCGAGTATCAGCCCGCCTTCGTGGCCGGTCACTCGATGGGTGAATTGAGCGCCCTCGTGGCTGCCCGAGCGCTGCCTTTCCCGGATGCGCTGCGGCTGGCCCGCAAGCGCGGCGCGGCCATGAAAGAAGCCGGGACCACCAACCCCGGCGGCATGGCGGCCATCATGGGATTAGACATCCCCGCCCTCGAAAAAGTATGCGCCAAAGCCAGCGCCGAGGGCGAAATCGTGCAAGTCGCCAACGACAACTGCCCCGGGCAGGTGGTCATCTCGGGGGCGAATACCGCCCTCGACCGGGCGCTGCAACTGGCCCAGGCCGCGGGCGCACGCCGCGCCATGCGGCTGCCGGTCTCGATTGCGGCCCACTCCCCGTTGATGGGCCCGGCCCAAACCGGATTCTCTCAGGCTGTAGAAGCCGCCCCCATTGGCGACCCGTTCATTCCTATTATCGGCAATGTCAACGCT
Source organism: Candidatus Aquidulcis sp. (assembly GCA_020723385.1). Taxonomy (GTDB): domain Bacteria; phylum Chloroflexota; class Anaerolineae; order Anaerolineales; family UBA4823; genus DYIZ01. Next base: position 13,030 of record DYIZ01000147.1, on the reverse strand, counting down.
GTACCGCTCACTACCGCCGCCGAAATTCGCGCTGACCTGCGGGCGCAGCTCACCCACCGGGTACGCTGGAGCGAGTCGGTGCAATTCCTGGCCGTGAAAGGCGTAACATCATTCATCGAAATTGGCAGCGGATCAGTGCTGGTCGGGCTGATCAAGCGCATCACCAAGGAGGCCCAGGGAATTCCACTGGGAACACCCGACGATTTTGCGAAACTTACCGCGAAACCCGCCTCGCTCTAAGGGGTTAGGAATTAGGGGTTTGTGAGTGAAGAGATTGGCTCACAAACCCCTAATCGTTTTATTAGACCCTTAAGGTATAATTATTTCACTTCAGCGAGGAGATCAGCATGACTGACACCACTCTACCATTGGAAGGGAAAGTTGCTCTTGTCACCGGAGGCGCGCGAGGCATTGGGCAAGCGATTGCCACGGTTTTAGCGCAACGCGGCGCAACGGTCGCCGTCGCCGACATGCGCGCCGAATTGGCTGAGGCCACTGCCCAGGAAATTGCTTCAAAAACTGGCCGTAAGACATTGGCGATCAGCGTGGATGTGTCCAGCGCGGAGAGCGCAAGGCTGATGGTCGAGAAAGTCATCGCCGAGCTGGGCAGGGTTGATATTCTCGTCAACAACGCCGGTATTACGCGTGATAATCTGATCATGCGCATGGATGAGAAAGATTTCGAGGCAGTGGTTGATGTCAATCTCAAGGGGGTGTGGAATTGCTGCAAGGCTGCCGTGCGCCCAATGATGAGACAGCGCTCCGGGCGAATTATCAACATCTCGTCGGTTTCGGGGCTGGCGGGTCAGGCCGGGCAGACGAATTACTCAGCGTCGAAAGCGGGCGTCGTCGGGTTGACCAAAGCCCTGGCCCGCGAAGTCGGCTCACGGCAGATCACCGTGAACGCGGTCGCCCCGGGGTTCATCCCCACCGCTCTGACGCAGGACCTCCCTGCGGAGTTGAAAGACGCCTCGTTGAAGATGATCCCGCTCGGCCGCTGGGGCGCTCCCGAAGAAATCGCTTACGCGGTCGCCTTCCTGGCTTCCGATGAAGCCGCCTACGTCACCGGTCACGTGTTGAGTGTTGACGGCGGCATGGTGATGATGTGATAGGTAGAGGTGTTGTCTATGTCCGATACATATCAAATTGCCGGTAAGACCACAATTGCGCCCGATGTATTGGTAACGATCGCCCAACTGACGACGGTAAATGTGCCGGGTGTCAGCCGGATGAGCAACGTCCCCGGCGGTGTAGACCGGCTGCTGAAAAAGCGCGATCAGTACGGCAACGGCGTGGATATTACCATCGAAGATGATACGGTTTACGTTGACCTGTACGTTGTGCTGAAGAGCGATTTCAATGTTCGTGACGTCAGCCGGAGCATTCAACGCGAAGTCTCGCGCGCCATTTCGAATATGGTGGGCATGACCATCGGGCGGGTCAACGTACACGTCGAAGATATTGACTATCCAGAGGAGCCAGAGGCCTGATACTCTATGAAACCTCGCACCAGGGCACGCTGCGCCGCCCTGCAAGCACTTTACGAGATTGATATCGTCGGACACCCGCTCGACAGGGTGATTCAGGAGCGAGTGGATGAAGCTGAGCTGGAAGACAGCCTGGCTGATTTTGCACGTCAGATCGTTTGGGGGGTTGTCCCTCACATGGAGCAGTTGGATGGGTTCATCTCCCAACATGCCCCTGAATGGCCCCTCGACCAGGTTTCGATCATTGATCGCAATATTTTACGCATTGCATTGTGGGAAATCGCGGTGAGCGACCAGACCCCGATGAAAGTCGCTATCAACGAAGCTGTTGAAATCGCCAAAGCTTACGGATCAGACAGCGCATCACGCTTCGTCAACGGCGTTTTGGGCAGCCTGGCCGCCAAACAAAACGAAATAACGAACGCCTTCAAGCATCTGAGCCAGAAAGATTCCTGACCGGGTTATGGAAATTCTGGGCATTGGCCCTCTCGAGCTTATTTTCATCATCTTGATTGCACTGATCCTGCTTGGCCCAAAAGATATGGCCAAAGCCGGACGGACGATTGGACGATTTCTGCGTCGCATCGTCACATCGGATGAATGGCGCACGATGCAGCAAGCATCTCGTGAATTGAGCCGCCTGCCCAACCGGTTGATCCGAGATGCCGGATTGGAAGAGGCCAAAAACATCGGGGCAGACGTTAAACGCACCAGCCAGGATGAGGTTTTGAAAGAGCTGAAAGACATCCAGCGCTGGCAGGAAGATGTCGGAGAGGATGCTATCCCGCCCGAGTTACTGAACCGACCGCCGGCGCCGCTCGTTCCCCCCGCGCAAACGATTGCCCCCCCTGATCCCAAGCCCGAAGACCCTGCCCCGGTAGATTGATCTATGCGAAAGTTGTTACGTGCGTTCTGGTTTATCATCACAGCGCCCTTCCGCTTTCTGTTCTGGTTTTTGCGCACCGTATGGCGGTGGATTTACGGGATTTTCAGCGAAGTCCGCTCCTTCTTCCGCAGCGAGCCAGAAGATACCCCCCTACCCGACAGTTTCGCCAAGGCCATCGAAAATCCCACCGGCATCTTTTATCATCTCGAAGCACTGAGAAAACACCTGCTGCGCTCGGTCGCCGTTCTCGGCCTGACCAGCGCATTTTCTTTTTATTTCACCCCAAAAATCGCAGATTGGTTGGCGCAGCCCGCGGGCGGCATCGAGGCGCTGACTGCCATCACCCTCACCGAGCAGATCGGCATTTTTATGAAAGTGGCGCTGCTCTCGGGTTTCACCCTGGCCTTGCCCTACATCGCGCTGGAAATCTGGCTGTTCATCGCCCCCGGCATCGGCCCCAAAGCCCGCTTGTATGGTCTGTTTGCGATCCCTGCGATTGGCGTTTTCTTCGCCGGCGGCATGTTGTTCGCCTTTTACATCATGCTGCCGGCCGCGATCCCTTTCTTGATCTCGATCTTCCCCGACATGGGGATGCTGCTGACGCCAAACTCGACCTTCAGCTTCACCATCGGGTTGATGTTTTGGGTGGGTGTATCCTTCGAATTCCCATTGGTTATTTTCGTATTGGCCGGGATGGGAATTGTAGATGCCCGGATGCTGATCACTCAATGGCGGCTGGCGATTGTTTTGATGGCGGTATTATCGGCGCTCATCACCCCCACGATAGATCCGCTCAACATGTCATTGGTAATGGGGCCAATGATCGTATTGTATTTCCTGAGCATCGGGCTGGCTGTCATCGCCCGGCGCGGGAGATAACGGCGGGCTGACGCCCGCACCACAAACAATCGGGAGATTTCATGCGTTCACGACGAGCCTTGCTTTACGTCCCCGGTGACGACCCAAATAAAATCAGCAAAGCTGCCGCCCTCGGCGTAGACAGCGTTTGCCTCGATATGGAAGACGGCGTAGCAATCAACCGCAAGGCCGAAGCTCGCAATCAAATCTTCCTGGCTCTGACCAGTCTCGGTTTTGGATCGTCCGAACGTCTGGCGCGCATCAACGCCGTGGGATCGGGCCTCGAGCGGGACGATCTGCTGGCGGTGCTGCCGGCCCGGCCGGATGGGATCGTCATCCCGAAGGTGGAAACCGGCGAGCAGGTGCGCTGGGCAAGCCAGCAGTTGGCGGCCTTCGAGCACGAGCATCGCTGGCCCGATGGCAGCATCCGCCTGATCGTCCAAACCGAGACGGCGCGCGCCATCATCAACCTGCCGCAAATCGTCAGCGCCGACCCGCGCCTCGACGCGGTCATCTTCGGCGCGGAGGATTTCGCCAACGACATCGGCGCGATCCGCACCCGCGAGGCATGGGAAGTCTTCTACGCCCGCAGTGCAGTGGTCACCTATACCGCCGCGCACGGCTTGCAGGCCATTGATATGGTTTTTGTAGATTACAAAGACCCCGGCAGTCTGAAACAAGAGGCCATCCAGGGCGCGAAGATGGGCTTCGCTGGCAAGCAAATCATCCACCCGAGCCAGGTCGCGCCGGTGCAAGAAGCCTTCACCCCCAGCGATGAGGCGATTGCCAACGCGTTGCGCATCGTCGAACTGAGCGCCGGCTTCCAGGAGGCGGGCAAAGGAGCCTTTGGCGTAGACGGGAAGATGGTGGATGCGCCGGTGGTCAAAGCCGCCGAGCGGGTGCTGGCGCGGGCCAGGGCAGCAGGGAAGATACCGCCATTGCAGTAGCCTGGTTTCGATGTGTTCCCCGATAGAATCTGATCACGAATAACACGAATGGACGAATAGCACGAATTTTGTCCTGGTCAATCACCGGTTGCGAATACTGGCGTAGAACTTGCACATTCGCTGTCAAACTTATCTCATCGTTATCCCCTCGCCGCCGCTCCCTTATGACTGTCCCATCCCGTCGAAACACCCAACCCAGCCGGACCAGCCCCACGCCTGCGCCGAAAGGCTTGCTGGCAGCCGTCACGCGGCCGACGCCGGTCGCCGCCGCCCCGAAGATCGCGCCAGCCACTCAAAAACACGGCTCTGGCGAAGTCAGTCAGACCTTTACTTACCGCATCCGCGCGTGGCGGTGGTGGGAAACGCCTGTCTTTGCTATCGGCGTACTCTCCGCGCTGATGTGTTGGATCTACGGGCTGGCGCTGCGCAATTATGACTATAGAAATTATGGAGCAGCCGCGATTGGCGACAAGGGCCAGCTTTGGCTCAACGCAGGCGGGCTGATCTTCCTGGCAACGATGTTTTTTCTCGTTCTCCGGCTGCATACCGCTCTCTACCGGATCACAATTAACCACTCGGGGTTGGCGCTCACCCGTTTTCTGCTGCCTGCCCGCCATCTGACGTGGGACGAGATGGAGGGCATCGCCACCGGCATCACCCAGGAAACGCTGTTCGGGCGGGTCATTTTCACCCGCTTCCAAACGACGTTGTATCTCGCCTCGGGCAAACGCCTGCCCCTCGATGGACGCCTCAAAAACCTGCCGGAGCTGACCACCCGTTTGAAAGCCAGCCTGTACCGGCGCGCTTTCTCCCGGTTACGCACCGACTTCCTGGATGGCTACCCTGTTCAATTTGGGCCGCTCACACTCCAAAGAAAATTCATTAAAATTCGCCAGCATGTCATCCCTTGGGAGCAGGTCGCTCGCCTGACAATCCAATCCGGTTCGCTGGTGGTAGAATTGATCCAACAAGCGCCGCTGCGCATCCGGTCATCCCAGATCCCCAATCTCGAGCTGCTCTTCCGCCTTGTCACGGAGGGGGTAAAACTATGAATGCTCCCACTCACCCATCTAAACGTTGGCTGATCCTGGTTTTGCTGGCGTCACTCTTCGCGACGAATGCTCTGGCAGGTTGCGATCTTCTGCCAGCTTCCACCCCCACGCCGACACCACTCTACCCCACACCCGTTCCTACCCAGCCGCTGCCCGAGGCGATGGTTACATTTCGAGTGACACTGCCCGCGCCGCTCCAGCCGGGAGAAAAATTATCCCTGACCACGTTGGACGAGGTAACCGGGCTGGCGCTCAACCCCACCCATCACACGATGGCAGCCGATGATGCCACACATTACACGGTGATCCTGCCGTTTGCGGTCGGCTCGGTGGTGAAATATCGCTTCACCCGGCAGGGGGCTTTCCTCTCGCAAGAACACATTTCCGACGGGCGTCCGGTACGCTATCGTCTGCACCATGTTGACGGCCCCGGCGTGTTGAACGACATCGTCAGCCGCTGGACCGACACCGCCTTCACCGGGCCGACCGGGCGCATCAGCGGGAAGATCACGGATGCAGCCACCGGGCAACCGATCCCCAATATTCTTGTCGAGGCAGGCGGCGCGCAAGCGCTCACCACTTCGGATGGGGCCTACGTGCTGGAAGGCCTGCCGCCCGGCACGCATAACCTGTCAGCTTACGCGCTGGATGGCTCGTACCGCACCTACCAGCAGGGAGCGGTGGTTGCCGCGGATGCAGCCACCCCCGCCGATCTGGCGCTGACCGCCGCCCCGCTGGTCACCATCGTTTTCACCGTAATCGTCCCGCGCGGCACGCTCCCGGTGATCCCAGTGCGACTTGCGGGCAACCTGCTCCAGCTTGGCAACACATTTGCCGACCTGTCGGGCGGGATCAACAGCGTCGCCGCCAGCCTGCCGGTGTTGGCGCCCCTGCCGGATGGCCGCTACTCGCTGACCCTGACCCTCCCCGCCGGGGCTGACGTGCGCTATAAATACACGCTCGGCGACGGTCTGTGGAACGCTGAACACACCGCCGCGGGAGATTTTCGCATCAGGCAGTTGATCGTGCCCGAGGCGAACGCGCGCGTGGACGAATTGATCGAAACCTGGCGAGTGGGAGACAACGCGCCGATCACGTTCGATGTCAACATACCTGCCAACACCCCGCAGGGCGAAGCGATTTCCATCCAGTTCAATCCCGGTTATAGTTGGACGATGCCCATCCCGATGTGGAAGGTGAACGACCGGCGCTGGATGTACATCTTGTACAGCCCAATGAATATGCTGAGCGGAATCAGCTACCGATACTGCCGCGAGGATCAGTGCAGCCGCGCAGACGACTCGGAAACGATGGGCGATTCCACATCGGGTTTGAGGGTCAGTACCAGCTTGCTGGCGCAGGACATTGTAGACGATGTGATTTCCTGGGCCTGGCTGCCAACCGACGCCAGGCCGGCCACCGTGCCGAATGTAGCAGTCAAGCCACGCGGCCCAACTTTCATGGCTGGCGTAGAATTCCTGCCTGCCTACGATCCCACCTGGACGCCGCGCACATCCAAAGCCTTGAATGACGCCCATTCGATAGGAGCGAACTGGTTGGTGATGACCCCTGGATGGAGCTTCACCCGCAGTGAACCGCCCGTGTTCGAATTGAAGACCGGCGCCGATCCCTTGTGGCCTGAAAGCATGAGCACGATCTTGCAGGCACGCAACCTGGGAATGAATGTAGCGCTCTTTCCAGCCGCTCATTTCCCCGAAAACCCGTCAGACTGGTGGCAAAAGTCGCCGCGTGATTTCGCCTGGTGGGTGAGCTGGTTCGAACAATATCGCATGTACGCCCTCCACCACGCCGATCTGGCGACCCGCAGCGGGGCCGGCGCGCTCATTTTGGGCGGCGATTGGCTCAACCCGGCGCTGCCCGGCGGCGTGCTGGCCGATGGCTCAGCGTCCGGCATCCCGGCGGACGCCGATACCCGCTGGCGCGCCATCATTCAAGAGGTCCGCGCCCGCTACAAGGGTGTTGTGATGTGGGCGCTGCCCTACGATAATCTACAAAATCCCCCGCCATTTCTGGATGCTGTGGATTTCGTATATGTGTTATGGACACCGCCGCTGGCAACCAGTACCAACGCAACGGCGGCTGAGATGCAAATCGAGGCCGGGCGGCTGCTGGATGAGGTGATCTTGCCTTTCCAGCAAAAGATCAACAAAGGCGCGATCATCGCGGCCGCATACCCCTCTGCCGACGGCGGGATTGCTGGTTGTGTGAGGCTGCCGGAGGGGGGCTGTCTTGCCTCGGAGAGACTCGCACAACCGGGGGCTAACATTACCGGCGTCACCTGGGATTTACAGGAACAGGCCGATGCCTACAATGCCCTGCTGCTCGCGATCAACAGCCGGGATTGGACTGCCGGGTTCGTCTCACGCGGCTATTACCCACCCATCGGGTTGCAAGACCTTTCATTCTCAATTCACGGGAAACCTGCCAGCGGGGTGTTGTGGTTCTGGTTCCCGCTGATGCTGGCAAAGCCGGGGGGGTAACGTTGGCTGCTCTCAGCACTATTTGGAATTTTCGGCGCCGTGGACTAGCGCCATTTCAACATGTCAAAGGGCAGTTGCCCCTTGAACAAGGTAGCCCCTTTGGCGCGGAGCCAGTTCGAAATATTGTTGATCGTGTTGCCCAGTTTAAACGGATTGGGACTGAATGCTGTGCGCTCTGAGCCATCCGGGTTTCTGATCCAGTCGTAGATCGTTCCCGTGATTGGGTCGAGGCAAAGCAGGTGAAAGGGGCCTTTGTTTGGCTCCCGCCATATCTGGAGCGTGCCATTTCTCTGCACGCAGTCGCGTGTGTCTTGCACCTCTCTGCCGTGTTTCAGATCAGCGTGCGACGCGGCCATCAAGATCGCTCCCCCGATAAAAAGAACCACTCCCGTCATAATGATTAGCGGGAGTGGATTGCGGCGTCCGGGCTGGAAAGTTGCCGTTGTCATGGTAGCTCTCCTTGTCCGAGGCCAATGCAGACCTCATCGAGTGCGGTTTCAGTGGCATATTCCGGGTGTTCTGGATTAGCGCCGCCGATGATGCGGACGATCTGGTAGCGATCCCACTCTGCGTCGGGCGCATTCAGACAGATGATGCGCAGTTCTTCCGTAACACCCTCGGACATGACGCGCTCCACGACTTGGCGTGTAAAGGTGGGCAGTCTATCCAACAGGGATTTGAGTTGTTGGTAGGAGCGCCAGATCTCGGCTACATTGGTACAGGTTGTGGCGTCCATATTTGTCCTCTCTTGTGTATGTTGATTATAACGCGTTTTTCCCCCGCCATCTTGCTGGTACTGCCCGATGAGACAAATGGCTGAATAGACACCGCATCCTTTGTGATACAAGGATGGTATCAGCCAACGGTGGAGAGCATCTGGGGAGGAATCAGCACCCGAAACGGCTCGACGATGCCGACGGTCTTGGCTGCCAGGAGCAGATGTTCCTGCACCGCCAGGCTGACCGCCATGCCCATGGGCATCAGCAGTTTACCGTCTTTTGTATAGATATTCTCGTCGAAGACCATCCCCTGCTCGACCGTGCTCACGTTGACAACCTTCATCGCCCAGGCGTCTTTGGTAATTTCTTTTTGTCCCAACGCTTCGACTAATTCCGGGTTGTAGATCGTTGTCCTGCTCATCATTTCGGCGACCGCCGCCGGGTGCGGCGCGCCGCTTTGCGTCAAATGGTCATAATCCAGCGCCACTTTGAGTATCTGCGCCCCCAGGTCAATATCATAAGTTTTATGCGAATACGGTTGGGTGGCAAAGGACGCGAAGGTGCGATGCTGGTCGCGGATCATGCTGGCTATCGGCCCCAGGCGGGGGATATTTTCGAGCAGCTTGAATCCAATCATTGGGTGGGAGGCGTAAAGGCTCGATTCATCTTTGGTCAGAGGCTGACCGGTGTAAGTTTTATTAAGCAAATCAACCGGCAGAGCTACACAACCGGTTTGGGACAGCATCGCCGCCAGCTCGAACTGCCAGGCTCCGGGCAGATGCAAATTGACAGCAATCTCACGGGCGATGCGTTTTAGACGTACGGCGCGCCCGAAAGCGAGGGGATTCGCCAGGCTGAGCATGTCGGTGAGCAGCGTCACCGTTTTGCTGAGCGTCTTTTCGAGCAGCTCGCGCTCGGCTGTTACCAGGCGATACTGCTCAATCCCGGCCTTGATCGCCTCGGTCAGCGCTTCAGGCGTACAGGGTTTGGTGAGAAAACGAAAAATGCGGCCCTCATTGATGGCATCAATCGCGGTGGTCAGGTCTGCATGACCCGTGAGCAGGATGCGTACACTATCAGGCGAGCTTTCCTTGGCCTGGGAAAAGAACTGGATACCATCCATCCCCGGCATTCGCAGATCACTCACAATGACTGCAAACGGTTCATTGGCCGCAATGGTATCCAATGCATCTGATCCATTATTGGCAGTCTCGATGGTAAACAGTGTGCGAAGCTGGCGCTTGAATGCGGCCAGCACATTGGGTTCGTCGTCAACGAATAGTATTGTTTCGGTCATTGCGTTTTCTCCTATTTGTCTCCATCAGCCTCGGCGGATGAGACTCCCAGAGTTTTGGAAACTCGGGAGTCTATCTACATCTCACCGGATGACGGCGGCGGCTGGATAGGCAGGCGGATGATAAAGGTGGTGCCGCTGCCAAAACGTGTTTCGTAGGTCAGTTTTCCAGCATGTTTAAGCTCGATGACATTATAAGCAATCGCCAATCCCTGTCCGGTGCCTTTGCCGACTTCTTTGGTGGTAAAGAACGGCTCGTAAATGTGCGGCTTGATCTCGTTGGAAATGCCTGGGCCGGTATCGCTGATGCGAATCTCGACCCAATCACCATCGCGCAACGTCTCGATGGTGATTTTGCCCTTTTCGCCGGACTCGGTCTTGACGACTTCACCGATAGCCTGGGCAGCATTGACGATGACATTCAGGAAAACCTGGTTGATTTCTCCAGGGATGCAAATCACATGGGGCAGGTCCGCCGCCAGTTTGGTTTCGATATCGGCCACATATTTCCATTCGTTGCGGGCGACGGTGATGGTATTGTCGAGAGCCTTGTTGATGTCGAGGGCCACTTTTTTCACAACGCCCGGATGCGAGAATTCTTTCATGGCGCGCACAATCTCGGAGACCCGCCGAATCCCATCCAATGACTGTTGAATCGCCAGCGGGATTTCGTCGGTCAAAAATGGCAGGTCCACCTGCCGGATGAGGGACTCCAAATCGGCGTTTTGTTCGTTGGTCAGCGGGCCATTACGGGCGGCTTCCACCAACTGGCGGTATTTTTGCAGCACAGCCAGCAGATCGCTAAACGCAGATTGCAAAAAGTGGGCATTGTCCCCCACATATTGGATGGGGGTGTTGATTTCGTGGGCGATGCCGGCCGCCAACTGGCCGATTGATTTGAGTTTTTGAGCCTGGGTCAACTGGGTCTCGAGTTGTTTACGCTCGGTAATATCGTTCCCCAACAAAATGTAGCCAGAGAGCGAGCCATCGCTATCGAACATCGGGCTGATATTGATACCCAGGTAGCCTTCACTGCCATCGGTGCGCTTGAAACGGATCGGATCGAGATACTTGGCGCGGCTGTCTTTTTGGCAGCGGGCGATATAACCCGCCACAACATCCCACTCCCACGGTATCTTCAAATCCTGAAGAGGTTTGCCAATAACCTCCGTGCCTGGAATTCCGAGAATACGCTGAGCGGGCGGGTTCCAGCGGAGCACAGTGATCTCCGGTGACACAACGATGAGGATCGAGGAAAACGAGGCGATCAATTGGGCAATTTCGGCGTTGGCTTCGCGCAGGGCTTCTTCGTCAAGTTTTTGCTTGGTGATGTCGCGACCAATCCCAATGACGCCGAGCAGCTCGCCATCCGGGCCGTAATAAGGCGTTTTTCGAGTCTCCAGGATAATCTCTGGCTTATCGTCCCGGCTGATCCGGTTTTCGTAGCGTACTGTTTCCTTTGTGGTCATAACCTGCTGATCGGTAGTGATGAATTTAGCAGCAACATCGGGGGGATAGAAATCATAATCGGTGCGGTCAGCGGTGATTTCCTGCAAGGAATGGCCGCTGAACGCCTCGAACGATGGATTGCACCCCAGGTATTTTCCGTTCACGTCTTTGTAGAAGATCAAATCGGGGATGGAATTGATCAGGCAGCGCAGCAGGGCCTGCTCGTGCCTCAGCAGCCGCTCGACTTGCTTGCGGGCAGTAATATCTACCCCGGTAGCGATAACGTACTCGATATCGCCATTCTCCCCCCAGAAGACTTCATTCGTCCAGGCAATGACTCGCCGCTCGCCATCCCGGTTAAGCAGGGAGGTTTCCTCCCGGCTCGCTTCCAGGTACTCCCGGATCGTGTGGACAAATTCCTTGAGCGGTTTGCCGCCCGCATCGAAAAACGGCAAATCCCAAATCAACTGGCCGGTCAATAATTCCCCCGGCGCGCCAAAATGCAGCTCGAAGGCGCGGTCGAAGCGTTCGATCTTGCCGTCACGGTCGAGCATGATAACCAGCGCATCAATCGTGTCCATGACGGTCGTGAACAGGTTGTACTCCGTCTGGAGCAATGCTTTGACTTCCTCCAACTGCTCGATGCGCTGTAACAGCGCCAGCAAGTCGGGGGGACTATGCATGGGTTGAATGCTGTCTGAATCGTTATTCACGTTGTTTTGGCAATCATCATTAGAAATACCGGCACGATATCCGGGTCGAATTGAAGGCCAGATTGAGCCTGGATGTGCTGCACAGTATCTGCAACAGACCAGGCCTGGCGGTAAGGGCGGTCGGAGGTCAGGGCGTCCCAGGTGTCGGCCAGGCTAAAAAGACGCGCACACAGAGGAATTTCCGTACCCTTCAGGCCTCTTGGGTAGCCGCTGCCATCCCACTTCTCATGGTGGCAATAGGGGATATCGAGCGCCGGGTGGAGATATTCTATCGGATGAAGCATTTCGTAAGCGTATGTCGGGTGCATTCGCATGTGTGCCCATTCAGCATCGGTCAGCTTATCGGGCTTGAGCAGGATGTTATCGGGCACACCCAGCTTGCCCAGATCGTGGAGCAGCGCCCCTCGCCGGATGTGGACCAACGTTTCTTCGCAAATCCCCACCTGGCGCGCCAGCAGCACGGTCATGGTCGTCACTCGCTGGCTGTGGCCTTCCGTTTCCTTGTCTCGCAAATCCATCGCCCGAGACCAACCTTCGATCGTTTCATCGTAAGCTTTCTGGAGACGAATATTGCTATGTTCCAGATCACGAACTGCTTTTTCGAGCTTGGAACGTTCTTGATGCAGCTTACGGTAACGATCAATGCGGATTATGGCGCGCAGGCGGGCGCGCAACTCCAACCGGTCAATCGGCTTGGAGAGAAAATCATCCACCCCGGCATCGAGGGCTTGCAGCTTCATCTCCTGCTCGTCAAACGCCGTGATCATCAACACGGGAATTTCGGCGAGGATAGAATCTTCTCTCAACCGGCGGCAGGTTTCGAGGCCATCCATCACCGGCATCATCAAATCCAGGAGTACCACATCCGGTAATAACGACCGCGCCATAGTCAAGCCTTCGACGCCATTCGTGGCGTAATAAAGATCGTACCCTTCTCTGATCAACAATGCTTCCATACTTTGGGCAACTGCCGGTTCATCGTCCACGATCAGAATACTTGGGGTCATCGTCTCACGCTTTCTCTCGAGTGTCTGGATATACCATAGCCATTAATGGCTCTCCCGCCTTTGGCGGGAAATGTCCCAGATTTGGGGTGTGTGGGCGTGCTACGCACGCCCACACAC
>DYIZ01000146.1:5370-18728 GCA_020723385.1 Candidatus Aquidulcis sp. | reverse complement strand
TGATCTCGACTCAGTGCAGATGCCGTGGGTGCTGCGCCGGATGCGCGATAAGGGCCATTACCTCGACGGGCGCGAGATCAAGTTCCCGCCCAAATATTTCCTGGGCGCGGCGGCCTCGCCGTTCGCCTCCGATCCCCGCTTTCAGGCGATCCGCGAGCATAAGAAGGTCAACGCCGGGGCACAGTTTTTCCAGACCAACCTGGTTTTCGACCCCGACCGTCTGGAAATCTGGCTCAACGAGCTGGCGAAGCGCAATATTCTCGACAAGGTTTTCATTCTCATCGGGATCACGCCCCTAAAATCTTTGAAGATGGCCCGCTACATGAACGACGAGATCCCCGGTGTGACGATCCCCGACCGGCTGATGAAACGCCTCGAGGCAGCCGGCGACGGCGTCGAAGAGGAGGGGGTACAGATTGCCCTGGAGCTGATCTCCGCCCTGAAGACGAAACAGGGAGTGCGCGGCATCCATTTGATGGCCGTCGGCTGGGAGGAGATCGTGCCGCGTATCGTCAGCGAGGCCGGGCTGCTCCCCAAAAACTCGTACGAGATAAACGTAGTCTAGCCCCTTGTGGGCGATGGAGTGTATCCCATGCTGACCGAAAAACCCACCCCCACCACTGGCATCCGCGTCATCGTAGCGCTGCTGGGCGTCGCCGGCGCTTTGTTAGTTACCGCTATGGTGATGACAGGACAGCAAGGCGTCTCGATTTTCCTGGCGATGTTTGCTTCCGAACGTCTTGGAATGCCAGCTTCCTCGATCTCGGGCGTTTATACCATCGTTGGCATCGCCAGCCTGATCTTCACGCCCATCTTCGGGCTGTTGAGCGATCTCGGCGGGCGGCGGAAGTTCATCGCCATCGGGTTCGTGATCATCACGGCAGCCATCTTTATGCACCTCCTGATCAGCAGCCAGGCCATGTTGATCGTCACGCGGCTGATATTGGCAATCGGCATGGCAGCTTTCGCCCCGGCGTTGATGGCTTACCTGCTCGGGACAACGCGCTCTCGCTGGATGTACGCGACGTTGGCAGGCCTGTACTTTTGCACAACCAGCATTGTGTCGCTCACTGCCCCGGCGGCGGCCGGCCAGCTTTACGAACAAAACTCGTCTTTGTTATACATCACCTTCGGCCTGGTTGCCCTGATCGGCGGGATGATCGGGATGGCGCTGATCGGCGGCGGCTATTTGTTGGAACGCGGCTACGCCTGGGGCAACGCCCCCCAATTTTCACACAGCCTGTGGCAGCGAGTTCTGTTCGTGATCCTGGCGCTGGCGGCGGGTTTGTTGATCATTGCGGCGGGACAGGCTTTTTCTTCGTTCGCGTCGGTCTATTTCTATGAGAATTTGGGGCGATCAGCTCTCTATCTTGGCCTGTTCTTTACCGCTTTGAGCGGCGCCTACGCGGTCGCAGCGATTGTAGGCGGCGGGCTGGCCGATTTCTTCGACTGGCTGTCCCAGCGGGTGATGCGCCGCGCCATCGGACGGGCAATCCTGTTCATGTTCGGAGCATTGTTGATGGCGGCCGCCATCGTGATGCTGATTGCCATCCCGGAGAAGCAACAGGCCATCCTCATGGTCATTGCGATGCTGTTCGGCTTTGGGCAGGGATTGACCGCATCAACGCTGTACGCGCTCCTGGCAGACGAGGTTCACCCGCGCTGGTGGGCGACGGTCTTCGGTGGGTATATCGGGTTGATCGGCCTGCAAAACCTCGGTCTGATGTGGACGATGGGCCAAATCGCCGATTCGTTCGGGTTGACCACCGTGTTCGTCACTGCCGCAGCCTTCTTGATCGTTGGGCTAGTCATCCTGGCGGCATTCACGGTGTTGCGGCTGGTCTTCAAGCCTGCCAAGCTGGAGGGCAGTTCGGCCAGCTCGATGGGTTCGGGGGTTTCTTTGGGCGGTTGAGCCGTGATACGGAAGTGCGCGATGGGCGATCGTGCCTACGAGGCAAGAAGATCGGAAAGCCAGATACTCAGGGCGCCGTCCGTTGATCGCCGTTGAGCCAGCTCCAGCAGTCGAGTGGTCAGGCGAGTGTGTGGGCGCGGCCAACCCAAGGCGCGGGCGTAGGCGCGGCTCTCGCACGCGAGCTTCAATGGCGCGAGACGCATCGAACGCTCAACCTGCTCCGATCCGCCAGCGCAGAGAGTGTCGAGATACACACCCATTACGGTCTCTACAGCGGAGATTTGGTGCGCCTCGTCAAGAAGTCGTTCGAGGCTGAACAGCGGACAGCCGACGGTCGTCTCCTCCCAGTCGAGCAGTAGTGCGCGGCCATCGTCCAGCATAATCGCATTGCTCGCGTTCACATCGCGGTGATCGAGCGACGACGGGATATCAGCCAGCATATCAGCGTCAAGTTGGAGCATCGGCTGCGCGTCACGCAGCCACTGGACCAACGCCACGGGCTGGTCCGACAGATCGTCCTCGAGCAGGGCGCCCGGCACTCTGCGCACATCGAACACCGGCAACCGCGTGAGATCCAGCTTCGCGGCGGCCGCCTGAACTCGTGCAAGCTCACGCGCCGTGGCCTCGAGCGCCCCAGGCGTCCCTACCTCCTCGGCGGTGGCTCCTTCAATGTGCTCAAAGAGCGTCCAGAGCTGGCCGTCCACCATCTCGCTCGCAATCAGTCGGGGGGCGCCTGCGGGCACGATCCTTTCGAGAAGGGCGTGTACGTCGGTTACCTGCGGGAACAGCGGCGTGAAGCTGGCCTTGAAAACAGCACTCCCGAAACGCGCCGTCACGCCCCACTGTTTGATCTGGAGTATCTCCGGGGGCGCTACCTTGCGCGCGCAGGCAGAAGCAATCCACCGTTCGGCGGCGTCCAGGGGGATGTGCTCGTTGGGCCATGCGTGTTGCTCGTTTGTCATTTCTCAATCTCCAGAGCCAGGACTGCAGGTCGAAGTCGAGGCGCTCGATTCCACGAATAAGTCTTATTCATGATTTTGGTGGACAAATGATGGAGAATTGGAACTCAAAATCACATGCCGGGCAGGTAAGGAACACCTTTGAGGCCCGAACCCACTCTGAGATGCCATGGACTCAAATTTACCGGCAGTTTCTCTATCATCGTCCAAAAGATGGGTGCCGTACTCATGGATAAACAATTCTAGCACTTTCACATTTTTCAACAGCAAGTATTCCGATCCAATTGTTTTCTTTCAGGTAGATATGTAATCTGCCATCACTAACACCTAAAAAGCCGCTTGAATCTTTCATCCAAGAAAAATATATGCCCTTCATGCCCATATCGGCGAGTTCCGCGACAATTTCTCCCGTTTCATTGTACACTTTTGTTCCGAATTCATCCGATATTATTAACCATTCTCCACTCGGCGATGGATAAACATATCCATTGAACTCTTTTATTTGATTGCCATCTTTGTCAATGAAGAGCGTTTTTCCTTGACCCTTTTCATCATCCTTCCTCGCCACCAGGACATCTAATCCTTTTGACCAATATGTTCCCCATCCCCAATCACCAGAAAGAATCATCCTTAGCTTTCCTGTTTGGCGATTTAGAAGATATATCCCTTGATCAAACTCCATTGGCCCTTTGATATCTGTTAAAAACAAGAATATCGTCCCCGTTATCTCATCCAGGTCAGCACCTGCAAATCGCCCCTCGTATAAAGTCTTGATTTGTCGAGTTGTAATGTCTACTTCTCGAATGTCTCGGGGAGCATCCTCAAAAATATCTTGATAAATAATGAACGTTGTCGATGATGTCCATCCGAGAATTAAATTTTGTCCATCTATTGGTATTGTCTTCTGTATACCGCCCTCTCCCCCATTTACTTGGCCAACATTAGCAATTTCAAGTGATGCTTCATTTGGATAATCATATTCATATTCATCTACAATCGCATAAATACATAATTCGCTATCAGGAGACCACCCTAGGATACTCACCGATTCTTCTTCTTTTGACAGGCGGCGAATGGTATCTTTGACAATATCATAAACGTACAAATCACTGTTTGACCCTTCTTGCGCCGAAGAAAATGCTATATATCGCCCATTTGGCGACCATTGAACATTTTCCGGATGTCTCAGGCCATAATAAAACGACGGATAATTGGGATTTAGTTTTTCAGGAAGGGCATCTCTGACCATCCCTGAAAGTAGCGGGATTTTGCGAACTATTTTTTGTTCCGGCAGCTTGACGATCCACAATTGAGGATTGTATTTGTCTTCCAGAGCATACAAGATCAAATAACCACCCTTTGGGGATGCGAGGTATGGATAACGAGTAAAGTCCCATGATTCATTAGGCATAATAACCGGAACACAGCCAGTCCCATCCAAATTACATAACAACGGCGCAGAATCGTATAACACGGAATAAATCAACCAGGGTCCTGTACGAGTCAAAGGGATAGGTGTAACTGTTGGTGTAAATGTTTTCGTTGGACTGGGTGTACTACTTGGAGTGCCGGTTAATGTTGGTTTTGAAGTTGAAGTAGGCACAATCGTCAAATGCTGTCTCACTAATGTCAAGGTGGGAATAACTGAAAGTGTCGCTGTACCCCCACTCATAGTAGTACATGCTACGGATATAAAACTGAAAGCAATTATCCAGATGCCAAGTCTTATACGATCCATTATGTTTTCCATCATGTGCGCCTAATTGAGTTGTTGGAAAGATTGACTCTTACGAGTTCAGCATTCTTAACCTGCTCAAAGGGGGTGAAACGGCATTATCCACGCGGCAAAACAGTGCAGTGATAAAATCTTCGGTAGTCATGAGGTTCTCCTTTCGGTTGTGTGACCACTTCCAGAATAGATCGCCTCATGATTTTTGTCAACTAGCACCAAAGGTTAAATAATCCGGTTCCCTTTCTTCAGAAGTTTTCCGCCTTTCCCCTCAAAAATCTCAATCTCAATTTTATACATCTTCGCACCTCCATACTTTCTTTCATGCTTTCAAACCTGATACCATTGAAATAGTAGGTTTACAAATACTTCACCAGAGAAAGATCCCGTCCCACTATTTCTTCAAGACGGTATTTTTCTTCATCTTCCACGTACCAGGATTTCACTGTAGGGGGGACTCGTAAGCGCATATCATGAAAATATAATGAACGCAATTCGTTCAAGACCCCGTTTCCGGCTAAAGAAAGCTTCGCAGCCTGGTCGAGCAATTTAAGATCATCATCGGGCAAATCAACATCGCGTCTTTCAAAGATCCCCCAGTAATCCCAACACAGCATTTCGATCTTGTTGAGGGCTGCAATATCGCGGGCCAGATGCCCTTTTATGTACCACAAACCTGTGTATCCTGGCAGAAAGCCAAAGTTCTTCGGGTACGCTTCCTTATTTCGGCAGCGTTGCCAGGCTACATCTGCGGTCAGATATACATCCCGAGGAACATCACAGGGATCGAAAGCTATGTTAACGGCTTCGTATTGCAGTTCATCGAGTTGTGCATCAACCAACACCCATCTCTGTTCCTGCGCGTGCCAATACTCAGTGATAACATGGTCTCCATAACCAACGACATTGGATGGAAAGAAATAGGTTGCAAAACCAAAACGGACGCGTGCGGGTATCCCTTTCTGTCGCAGCATCGTAGTTAGCAGTAAAGCAAAGTCTCGACAGATACTAAATAAGCGCTGTTCGGCAGGCCTAGGTTCAATCAATGGCCGATTATTAAGTTCTAAGATTCGGTCCATTTTCTTAGAAATCATTCGGATGCCAGATTCCATATTCCGATTCTCAGGCATGGATACACCATATGCCCTCGCCCAACCTTCATGGATCAACAGCCCTTGTACCACTTTACAGAGTGCAGGGACTTCATCAGGCAAGTCAGAGAATATGGATGCATGTTCTCTTGGATTACTCATTAGCCCATGGTTTGTGTAGAATTCCAGAAAATTGAAATTTGCATTCATCGGAATGTTCCTTCCATCAAGGGTAGTATGCAGTTCTCCACATTTTAGCCACCCAACTCGGTTAACGTTGATTACAAACATGTTCGTATATCTACAAACATTCTCCTCACCATTCCTGCTTCATGAGATGTCATAGATATTCTAACATCGCCCCGCTCAGGTAAGTTTTTACTGAAAACTTCCTCCACATCCTGATCGTGCTCTATTTTAACCAAGTTACCCGCTGGCGATAGTATAACAAAAGAATCGGCTCTCCAGGAATTGCCGTGATTAACTCGCTCAAAGGGGACGATAGTCCCCGTGTCTGGCGACGGCGATTTCCCTCGTGATCACGCTTGTGAGATGTTCCGCGTCCCCCGTTCAGTCGAGGTGCGCCGGATTGTCATCCGGCGGGAGCAGCCTGTGATTTACTGAAATTACGGGTAAAGCTCCAACACCGGCTGCGACGGCATGGTAGCTGTAGGGCCTATCGGAGCGAATGATTGCCCGCGCGCACTCTCCACGAACCGGTCGAACCAGGGGATATGGCCGGGAATGAAAATATCGGACTGCATATCGGCATCGAAGATGATTTTCGTGACCTCCATATCCGCCTCAACCGTCACACCGTCTGCCTGGGATAGTTTCTCCCAGCGTAAAATCACACCTTTGCGTCTATCCACCCACAATCGGGACAAGGGCAAATCATCCACGATCAATAAATCACGCCAACTGATGGTCCCATATCCCACGGTTTGGAAAAGCTCCGTGGGTTGAGCCAATGTGTCGGGCAGAAACATTGGCTCGATGTAAACCTGGTAAACGATGAAGAATTCCCGTGGAAGGATATCGGGCTGCTCGGTAGGGTAAAAATGCGAAGAATAGTTGGAAATCTTCAGCTCGTAGACATTTTCATCGGTGATGTACCACACAAAATCCGGGCGCGCCCCATACGGGCCGAACAATATCAACCGGTCGCTGCCCTTCAGCCACACCTGGACGCGATAGACCCCTGGCTCGATCTGATAAGCTGATTCGTAAATCGTCATCGTCACATCCACCCACATCGTCCGCCACAGGCCGGAGCTTTCCAGCATCCGCTGGCTGATCTCTTGCGAGGTCGAGTCAAGATTCAGCGCGGCTGGCTGCGGCAGCGGCAATAATGTGGCGGTCGGCGTAGGGGGTGTGGTGATTGGAACCAGCCGGGTCACGATCACCGTTCGCACCGGCGAGGGTTCCGGGTTGATGAAATCCAGCAAGCCGCTGACCACCAGCGCCAGCATGGCGATCATCAATCCCAGAATGACCTCTCGGGCGCTCAGTGCGAATCGCTTGCCCGACCGGCGCTGGCTGGCTTGCTTTTGGATGGCGGCGTTGATTTTTTCGAGGGCGCGTTCGGAAAGGTCCGGAGCGGCCCAGCGGGATTGCATCGCCTGAGTCAGCAGTTTCGCCCAATCTTCGGGAGGATTCGCAGGCCGGATGCGCTGAATTGCCGTTTCGAGATTGCCCCGGATCAGCTCATCTTTGCCGCGCAAAGCGCGCACCACCTCGGCTTCGGTCAATTCATGGGCAAATCGCAGCAGCAGCGGGAGACGGTATTTTTCTTCCAGGGCATCGAACACACCCCAGAGCGCCTCATCCCCGGCGGGCGGCTGCTTCTCCACGGGCGCATGCACACGCCGAGTCAGCCACCACCACCTCCTCCGCCGGTGATAGAACACTTCCCGGCTGGCATCCACCGCCAACGCGTAGAGCCACAGTTTCACCCCAAATTCCGGCTGGTAGCGATGCCGGTTGACGACCGCCGTCACCAACGCCTCGCGGGCGGCGCGGCCGGCATCATCGGCGTCATCGAGCACAGCCAGCGCCAGGCGATAGACCGAGGCGTAATATTCGGCGGCCAGCGTCTCAGCTAACAGCGCGTCGCTGGCCTGGCCGGATTGCAGCATCCATTCCAGGTCAGGGGACAACTCGATGGGGTTTAGCGGCCCGCTGGACACCGATCACCTCTCCGGGGGATAGACGCAGCCCTCCAGGCCGGTTTGCTCCGGCTCGAAGGGCCACTCCCATTCGGGCACGAGGCTGGTGGGGTTGACGCTTAGTTGGGACAGGGGAATCTTGTTCACGACGCCGCCCGTCGAAACATCCAGAACCATGAAATGCAGCCCTTCGTTCAGCCGCGAACCATTCAACGCCAGCAGCCGCCCATCCGGTGAAAAGTCGAAGTTATAGGCCATCACCATCGCCGTCAGCATCCGGGTTTTGCCGGTCTCGATGTCATGGAATTGCACGCCGCACGGCGCGCCCAGGTTATCGCAGCCGAAGAATGCCAGCGCCTGGCTGTCGGGCGTGAATGCCAGGTCGCTGCCCACCGTGCCATCCGGGTATGGATTCACGTAGAAGCCGGGATGCTCCAAATCCCAATAGCGGATGCCGTCCGAGCCGTACATGGGGATGTCGGGATCGTTGATCACGGCGATGAAGCGGCCATCCGGGGAGCGCTCGCAGGCGAGGGTGAACGGATCCCCAAGGGTGATGTAATCCAACGCGTAGCCGCTGGCGAGCAGCAGCGCTGTGGGATTATCGGCGCTGCCGGGAGACCCTTCGGCAAGCCAAACGAACCTCAGCCGGGCCTGCGCGGGGTCGAAATCATCAGGGGGAGATCCGATGACGAAAGTACCATCGCGCCTGACCGCCGGTTCGTCCAGCGCAGCGGCCAGCCAATCTGCCGGAAGCGACATCCCGGTGGGGCTTTCCACGTAATCGGCCGGCCCGGCGACCGACCCTGGCATGAAATAGTTGAAGGGCAGTTCGGGGTCATAGATGATCTCGTTGATGATCGTCTCCACCCGGATGATACGCGGCTCAGCCGGGTGGAGCCAGCGCCGGCGCAGAACGACGCCCGTCGTCGCGTCAATCCACATCTCACTCGAATCGTCCAAAGCGACCAACGCCTCCCGCCCCGCGACAACCTCAACCCGGTCGGGTATGGGGTGCGCAGTTGTCTCCGCCGGGTAGAACATCTTCGACAGGTACGCCGGATAGACAGTCGAAACGAAATACTCGAATGAGCCGCTGTTCTGATTGGAATAGATCGAGGCGAGCGACGAGCTGCCATAAACCGCTACCGGCAAATTGTCAGAATCAAACGGCCAGGCCATCTCCGGCGGATCGTCGAGCGGACCAAACACGATGAAAGCATTGCTCACGTAAAGCCAGACCTGGCAGCGGTAGACGCGCGGCGGTCCGACGTAGCCCGGCGGTCCATAGAGGATGACGAGCGCATCGGCCCACAGCGTATGCCAGGCGCTTGGGCTGCGCGCCATCCGCTCGTAGATATCGCCGGGGCTGGATTCGACCGTCAGCGGCGGGGTGGAAATCGAACGCTGCGGAGCTACGGGGATCGGCGGCCCCAGGGTTGCTGGAATGAAGCGAGTGGGCGTGGTGGTGGGGAAGATCTCCGGCGCTCGAACGTTGCCGCCAATTTTCCCGATGAAAAAGATAACCAGCAGGATCAGACCGCCCCACACAGCCGCCTCCCTGAGCGAGCGCGCCGACAGCCAGTTGTTGCGCCGCGCCTCGAATCGGGCGAGAGCGAGTCTCGTCATCTCCGAGATTTCGTCTGTTCGCAGGTCAGGCCAGCGAGCGGAGACTTCGGCTGAGAAGTTTGCGCCCCACGCATCCAATTCCCCCGCCGCGCCCGGCGATGCCCCGGAATCCTGCCATAAGGCCTCGATTTTTTCGCCCGGAGCGTTTCCCGCAGGATCGTCCCCGCGTTTTGCTGCCGGGCAAAAATCAATAGGACGCGGATCAACGCGGATGGACGCGGATTCGACTTCCCTCAGGTTGAAGCTCCGCACATGGCTCAGACCGCCCGTATAGAGACTCTGAACGTAGTCGCTTGGTGCTTTCAGGCCGCCTATATACGCGCCCAGACCTTTGTCCGCAGGCTTACCCACCCAATGTATCTCCTTCTTGGCTATACGCATAATACGGTTGACTTCCCCGCTCGAAAAACCCGCCACGTAGCGCAGCAGCAGCGCCATCCGCTGAGTATCGGGTAACGCATCCAGCTCCGGGCGGCATTGAATTACATCCGCTTTCGAGCTGTTTCGAGGTTTCAGGAACCGGCCGGCCGCCTGCCAGAAAGCCGCCCGGCGGATGGCCGCGACGGCCAGCGTGTACACCCAAAGGCGCACGCCGCTCTCAGGCGAAAAACGATGCGCCTGCTGCACGGCGGCGACTGCCATTTCCAGCACGGCGCGCCGGGCGTCAGCGTCGCTGCCGAGGTAGACGGCGGCCAACCGGTACACCGGCGCGGCGTATTCCTCCAGCAGCAGTTCGATCAGCGCCGCGGGATGCGCCTGCCCGGATTTCAGCAGCCATTCGAGGTCGGGAGTCAGATCAGGAGCATCATCGAACATCGTGAGGGAATTCTATCACGGGAGAAAACAGGGAATGGGGGAAAGGGGATAGGGGCGAGGGGTCGCCCTATCCCCTTATCACCTATCCCCTATTCCCAACCATTACGGCGCGCCCGCCAACTCCGTCACATAAATTTCCATCCCCATATCGTCAATATCCGTCGTGCGCGCCATGAAAGCGATGCGCGTCCCATCCGGCGACCAGGCCGGCCAGTATTCGAGGAGCGATGATCCGGTATTCAGGTTCGAAAGCCCGCTACCGTCGGTGTTGATGAGGTAAATCTTGCTTTCGGGATCGCCTGCGAGAAAGGCGATGCGCGTCCCATCGGGCGACCAGTGCGGCGACAAAGCATCCATCTCCGTCAGCCGCAGGGGATCGCTGCCATCGGCGTTGGCGATATACAACCCCGGGGGTTCCGCCGCGTCAGATTCGGTTGGCGGGATGACATAGGCGATCTTCGATCCGTCGGGCGACCAGTAGATTTCCGAGGCTCCCGCCGGGAGGCTGCCCACCACTCGTTTTTGCAGGCTGTAAACGTCCATCACGGAGATATTGACCGCACCCCCGTTCATTGAAACAACCGAAATCGAATGGCTGTCCGCAGACCAATGGGTCACAGCGTAATCCATCGGGTTCTCGGTCAGGCGGTTGAGGCCCGATCCGCCGGCGCTGACAATGTACAGGTTGCATTGGTCGCCTTCGTAGAACAAGGCAGCGATGCGCGTGCCATCCGGCGACCAATCGAGGAAGCCCATGGGAACGGCTGTCGTATCGGTCAACTGTTGCAAATCTGTGCCATCCGGCCTGACGATGTAAATCTCGTTCTTGCCGGTGCGGTCGGAGAGGAAGGCGATGCGCTGCCCATCCGGCGACCAGGCGGGCATATCCTCGTTGGAGGGGCCGCCCGCCAGGGTCGTCAGCCCGTTGCCGTCGGCGTTCATCAGGCGGATGTCGCCGGAGGAGCCATCTTCCCCGATCGTCACAAAGACCAGGCGCGACCCATCCGGCGACCAGGCTGGCAGGGTGTCCACTTCCGGGCTGTTGGTCAGGTTGACGGGTGCGCCGTCCGCAACACTTTCAAGCGGGAGCGCAGGCGTTTCAACCGGTTCAGGTTCAGAAGCGAGCTGGGCATCGGCTTTGCTTATCAACTCCGTGACTCCAGTTTCAACGTCGAAAAGGTAAATTTGCGAAGTCTTGGGTTCATCGCTGTAACCAGTAAAGGCGATCAGACGCCCAGACTGCGACACCGCTGGAGGGAACCAGAAAACAATCTCGCCGGTTTCCCATGTTTGCCGGCTATCCACATTCGGCCGCACACCGCCCTCGTATATAACTTCTGTTCTGCCCGTCTCGATGTCATAACGATAGAGCACCGGGCAAACTGTATCTATACCATCCACGCCAGCGCAGGCTTCAGAAAGATCCGGCGACAGGTTGGTTGCGAACGACCAATAGACGACAAACCTGCCATCCGCTGAAATCGCGAGCGAATTGTAACTTCTGCCATTGGCCTGCTCGCCGCTGCCAGACACGCTCACCCGCTGTGTGGTTCCGGCCTGCCGGTCGCGCACGAAGATGTCACCGACACCGTTGGTATCATCGGGAACCAGGTTCGAGTTCTCAGAGTAGAAAGCCGCATACCGCCCATCAGCGGATAATTTCGGGGTCATGCTGGCCCCATCGGTCGGCGCGTCGTCAAGGGCCACGCTGATCAATTCCAGGTTTTGCGTCTCCCGGTCGTAGACGTAGGCCCCGCCATCTCCCCAGCTACCCGTTGTCAAAGTCAGGTAACGCCCGTCATCTGAAATGCCTACATCGGCAAAAACCCGCGGGGTCAGCTCGATCCTTTCGGTGTCGCCGGTTTCGCGATCGTGGATAAAATAATACAGGCAGTTATCCAAACATTTCGATGTGTCTTCGCCATCCCAGACATTGCGGTTGATGCCCCAGAAGACCACCCAACGTCCATCGGTAGAAATGACGGCCTCCGATGCGGAGAAGGCCACGTTCGCCAGGCGGGGATCGTCCTGGGGCGGGAGGACAATCTCGTACTCGCCAGTCTGCCGGTCGAGGATGGCAACGACATTCAATTCGTTGAAACCCTGGGCCTTGACGCCAACCGTCACAAGATAGCGCCCATCCCCAGAAAGGGCTTCGCTTTGATGAAAATACACTTTATCTGAAGCGGGGTTGATTGACTTCATCTCAGCCGTTTGGCGGTCGAAAACATAGAGATCGTTGCGAACATCAACATACATATCCCCAGCAAGATTGTGAGGCGGGTTATCGGAAGTCAGGTTCATTGCTTCCGAATGAAAAACGATCACGCCGCCATCGGCAGACATCACCGGCTGATAACTGGAACCGTTGCCAGGTACAGATACGGCAGGCGGGAGTGGTGTGGGAGTTTCCACCAATTGAGTGGGCTCGCTGGTAGGCAAAGAGGTTTCTTCAACAACCGGTATGGCAGCCGTAGCGGCTGGCATCACCGGGCGGGCGATGAAAGCCCGGATGCCCAGGCCGATGGCGAGTGCAAAAACGATAACGATGATCCCCAAAACGAGGGGGCGCAGAAAATGTACGGGTTTGGTGTTCATACTCGGCTTCCTTTGGGCCTCGATTGCGTGAATGATCCTGGTTTTGACCCGTTCGGAGGCGCGCGGCTGCGGCTGGCGGGCATGCAAGCCCTGGGCCAGCAGCGATTCCAGTCCCGACAGGCTGGCCGCGTAGTCCCGGCACGCCGGGCAGTCAGCCAGATGCCGGTCGAGGGCGATCCGTTGGGAGTCGCTCAACCGGCTGTCGGACGCAGCTTGCAGGTAAGTTCGAGCTTTACGGTGTGTCAGTTCCATCGGCTGCCTCTTTCGAGCAGACCCCAGGGGTATTGAAAACCCCTGGGGGCTTCAATGTTATGCCGTCTCCTTACGGGTGATCGTTGATAGGCCCAACTGCCCCTGGAGCTTGCGGCGGGCGTAGTGCAGCCGAGAATGCACTGTGCCCTTGCTCGTCCCGAGAATCTCGGCGATCTCGGGAACGGTCAGCTCGTGGCCATAACG
>DYIZ01000146.1:0-5360 GCA_020723385.1 Candidatus Aquidulcis sp. | reverse complement strand
TTTCTCGTCAAGGCCGTCCACTGCCTGCCGCAACCGGCGGTACTCGTCGGATTGGATAGCGGTCTCCTCGGGAGATGGCTGCCCATCCCTCAGGAGGTGAATGGCCTCGAGCGCCGATCTGAGCAACTGCCGCGTCCGGCGTCTGCGCAGATGGTCGCGGCAGACGTTGACGGTGATGGTCAGCAGCCAGGTTTTGAGGCTGGCCTCGCCGCGGTAGCTATCCAGCGCGCGGCTGGCGGCGATGAACGCCTCCTGCGCGGCGTCGTCGGCTTCATCGGCGTCGTTGAGGATAGATACCGCCAGGCTGGAAACGGGGTCGAAATAATCCCGCACCAGGCTCTCCATCATCCGGGGGTCATCTGCACAACCGTGAGGCGTTCTTCGATCTATGAGGGGCATTGTAAATACGTCTTGGTCGGGCATATCTGGAACATTAGACGTAACCCGAGGGGGAAGGCTTCAAAGTTCGTATGGCTGCTTCGCAGCCCGGAAATATTCCGAAAAATTTATTGTAAGAAGGGTGTACAACAAAAGTATCGGTAGCATAGGGCCTTGTGCCCGTTTGCGCCGCCCACAAGGGGCTATACTACAGATCACCGACTGTTTTGCGTCATGCCCTGGCACGAAAGTATATCTGCGTGGCGACTCATCAGTTAGAGTATAATCGCCCCTGCGTCAATTCGTCAGGGCATTTCTGAGGAGGCTGATTCCGTGAACATTCTTTATATCACCCATTTTCTCAACGGCTTTTTGATGATCGCGATGCCGGTGGCGCTGGGATTCTACTTCACCCGTAGATTCCGGCTGGGCTGGAAGCTGTGGTTCATCGGCGGGGCAACGTTCATCCTGTCCCAAGTCGGGCATATTCCCTTCAACTACGTTTTCTTCGGCTATCTACAGCGGACTCTGTTCTTGCCGGAAATCGAAACCGTTCTGTACGCTGTCCTGGCCGGGTTGAGCGCCGGGGTTTTCGAGGAAGGGGCGCGCTACCTGGTGCTGCGCTTCTGGGCGAAGGATGCCCGCTCGTACCGCAAGGGTCTCCTGTTTGGAGCCGGGCACGGCGGCGCGGAGGCGATCATCCTGGGGGTGCTGGTGTTGGCCACATACGCTGGTATGATTGTCATGCAAGGAACGGATCTAACCACCGTGCTGCCTGCCGATCAGCTCGAGCTGGGCCAGCAGCAGATTGCCGCATACTGGTCAACACCGTGGTATCTCTCCCTCTTCGGCGCGCTGGAGCGGCTTTTCACGATCCCGGTACACATCGGGCTGGCGGTGCTCGTGATGCGAGCCTTCACCCACCGGCAGTGGTGGTGGGTGGGGCTGGCTGTGCTCTGGCACGCGGTGCTGGACACAACCGCCGTGCTCGTTCAACAAACATTGGGTAACTATTATGTCACCGAGGCGGCCATCGGCATTTTGTCGCTGATCACCATCGGGTTCATCTTTGCCCTGCGGGAGCCGGAGCCGCCAGCGGAGCCTGAATCGCCTCCTTTACCACCGACCCCCGCGGCTGATATTGTCCAGCCAGTCGAGGAGACCGATGAGAATATCGAGAGCACCAAATTCGGTTAAACCCATGATCCACACTGAAAATCTATCGAAAAAATTCAAAGACCTCCAGGCCGTTGACCGCCTGTCGCTGGATGTGCGCGAAGGCGAGGTGTTCGGCTTTCTGGGGCCGAATGGGGCCGGAAAAACGACGACGGTGCGCATGCTCACCAGCCTGATCGGCCCCACCAGCGGAACGGCCGTCGTCAACGGGTTCACCGTTGGCAAGCAGGATACCGACATCCGCCGCTCGGTGGGCATCCTCACCGAAACGCCGGGGATGTACGACAACCTGAGCGCCGAGTACAACCTGCGCATCTACGCCGAGCTGTACGAAGTCAAAGACGTGGCGGGGCAGGTGGAGAAATACCTGCGGATGCTCGGCCTGTGGGAGCGGCGCTTCGACGAGGCGGGGGCGTTCTCGAAAGGGATGAAGCAAAAACTGGCGATTGCGCGCGCCCTGCTCCACGAGCCGCGCCTGCTGTTCCTCGACGAACCGACCTCGGCGCTCGACCCCGAATCGGCGCACCTCGTGCGGGATTTCATCGCCGAGCTGCGCACCGAGGGGCGCACGATCTTCCTGTGTACCCATAATCTCGACGAAGCCGACCGGTTGTGCGACCGCATCGGGGTGTTCAAGAGCCGCCTGCTCGTAGTGGATACCCCATCCAACCTGCGGGCCTCGGTTTTTGGCCGGAAAGTGGTCTTTCACCTGCGGCAGACCGGTGAGGCCCTGGCCTCCGCGGTGCGCGCCCTGCCCTTCGTGCGCGAGGTGAAAGCGATTGACAACAAGCTGCTGGTCAACGTGGACGACCCGGAAACCCGCAACCCCGACATCATTCGGGCGCTGGTTGGCGCCGGCGCTGACGTGCAGTTCGTCGGCGAGCTGCGTCACTCACTGGAAGAAGTGTATCTCCAACTGGTAAAGAATGCGTAAAACTATGAACAAAATCCGCACCATCATCCGCAAAGAGTGGGCCGAGGTGTTCAAGAACCGCATGGTGCTGTTCACCGTGGCCTTTATGCCCCTGATTCTCACCGCCATCCCGCTAGTTATCTTGGCCGTCACCGGCGGGATGAGTTCTGGCAGCGAGCTGGATACCAATCTCTCGGAATTGCCCGATCAGTTCTCCTCCTTCTGCCCCGCCGACCTGAATCCGATGGAATGTATGCAGGTCTACCTGGTGAGCCAGTTCATGCTGATGTTCATGATCATGCCGCTGGTCATCCCGGTGACGATCGCGGCGTACTCCATCGTCGGCGAGAAGACGACGCGCAGCCTGGAGCCGCTGCTGGCGACGCCCATTACCACCCTCGAGCTGCTGGTGGGCAAAAGCCTGTCGGCGGTGATCCCGGCCATCGTCGCCACCGATATCGCTTTTGGTGTGTTCGCCGCCGGGGCATGGATCATCGTGCGGGACAAGATGCTGCTCACGGCGCTGCTCGACGCCCGCTGGCTGATCGCCGTGCTGATCGTGGGACCGCTGATGGCGATGTCGGCGGTGTGCGTCAGTGTGATGGTTTCGTCACGGGTCAACGATCCCCGCGTGGCCGAACAGGTCTCGATGGTCGTCATCCTGCCGTTGATGGCGGTATTCTTCGGGCAGTTGGCGGGGTTGATCACCGTCAGCCGCCAGTTCGTCCTGATCATCGCTTTGGGGCTGATCTTTGTTGACGCCGGGCTGTTCTACGCCGCCGAGCGATTGTTCCAGCGCGAGGCCATTCTCACGCGGTGGAAGTGAGTGGGAATAAGGTAATCAGGTAAACAGGTAATCAGGAACAATGGATTATTTTCATAACAAGGCTCATTTACAATTCGCGGATAAAAACTATGAAACGTAAACCCTTCACTCTGGTTCTGACCTTTTTGATTGCATTGATTTTCCCTCTCGCGGCCCTGGCGCAGGGCGAAGAGACGCTATCGCTGCGCCTTTCGCGGGATTTTGGCTATTCATCGGGCAGCGGCGACATCCAGGGCAACTTCTCGATGAAAGCCACCGGCCCGGACGACCTGGCGCGGGTGGAATTCTATATTGACGAGACGATGATCGCCGATGACAGCGAGGCCCCGTTCCGGGTGGCTTTCACCACCGATTCGTACCCGCAAGGGATTCACACGATGGCGGCGGTCGGCTATACATCCGATGGGCGCGAGCTGCGCTCCAACGAGATCCGCGCCAACTTCGTCAGCGCCGCCGACAGCCAGGATGCCATGAAGAAGATCATGATTCCGATGCTTGGCCTGGTTTTCGGGATTATGGTGATCAGCTTCGCGGCGTCGTTCATCACCGGGCGCAAGCTCAAAGCCCTGCCGCCGGGTACGCCGCGTAAATACGGATTTGCCGGTGGAGCGATCTGCCCGCGCTGCCAGCGGCCTTTCCCGCTGCGCGTTCTGGGCATGAACATGCTGGCCGGCAAGCTCGACCGCTGCCCATACTGCGGTAAATGGGGCATCCACCGCTCACGCTCGCTGGATGACCTGCGCGCCGCCGAAGCCGCCGAGATCGAACGGGACAAGGCGGAGGGGACGCTGCCCGAGGAGTCGGAAGAAGAAAAGCTGCGCAAGCAGTTGGATTCGTCGCGGTACCAGGGGTTGTAGGGTAGCGGTCGGCGGTCAGCTTTCAGCGATCAGCGGTCGGCTTTCAGCGCGGCGGGGGCAGGTTGGCTGAAGGCGGACAGGAATTGCGGAATCACTGAGAGGGATGAAAACACGGAGAGCACTGAATGGCGGACATCAGTGCTCTCAGTGTTTTCAGTGGATCAGTGGATCATTGGTTCACCGGCGCATACCATTCGGGGATGTCCACCGCCCAGCCTTCGATTCCGTCGTCGGCACGCATTTTCCACCAGGTGTAACCATCGGCCTTGACCGGGCCTTCGAGAATGGTGATGGTATCGCCGGGCTGGAGCTTCTTCAGCACTGCGCCGTCGAGGGATGGCTGCTCGCGCAGATTGAGGTTGGCCCTGGCGTCGGTGATGATGTAGGCGTCGCCTGGCACAAAGGGTGTGGGAATTGTAAAACAATCAACAACATCACCTAGATTACTCCTCAACAGATACGGTGTACCTCCCTCAGAAGGGATTAAATACAAGCCAAAGAGAAGCTCACCATTCAAAACTGAAACCCCAAATACGATCCATTTCCCATCTGGTGACCAAGCAACACCGGATAACCCTTGCATACCATAGCCATAACCCTCAACCAATGTACTTACCACCCCCCTTTGTAAGTTAATGATCTGAATGGAATCATCCTTATAATTTACAACCGCCAATTGTTGGCTGTCCGGGGACCACGCTATCGTGGATGCCATATCAAAGTTCATCGCAGGCCCAATGAAAGGACCCTTTATGGCATCAGCGCAAGTAGCTGGTTCTTCTAGACAATCAACAGTCATCACATATACCCCATTTCGGGAATCATCTCGATTATTTCCCCAAAAACTAAACGCGACCCACTGACCATTTGGAGACCAAACAGGGTTTTCTCCGGCACTGCCGGACAGGCCCAATCCAGTGGTCAATAACATAGTTCGATTGCTTTCAAGGGAAATAATCTTCAGTCCTTCGGCACAAGAGATTACGATCTGATTTTCATCAGGAGACCAATCCAGCCAATAACAATACTCTTCCTGTGAAATAAGAACAACTGTGTTCATATCCAAATCATAGATATATAACCCGGTATGGTTGGAGAGAGCAAGATATTTGCCATCCTGAGTAAAAGCATCGAGCGCCGTCTCAAGTCCCGTTACGAGTTCGCTCTGATACTTACCGTCGAGCGAAATCACGCCGTATGACATCGCTCG
>DYIZ01000145.1 GCA_020723385.1 Candidatus Aquidulcis sp. | reverse complement strand
CGGCAATCGCCACAATGGTGGATTTGCGCGCGCTGGCCGGGCTTGGCACAGTATAGTAACGTATCAGAATGTGCGGCAGCGCCGCTGTACCCAGGAACAGGGCAAGCATCAACGAGAGAAAGTCGAGGCGTTCCAGCAGGGTGCCTTCCACCTTGAATTTCAGGCCGGGACGCATGACGCGGTCGCCAGCAACTTCCTTGGGATAGTAGACAGTGACTTTTTCACCCGCGCCATCTACGAAACTAGCCGTTTTCCAGGTCTGGACGACGGTGTCTTTATCGGTTATGGCCGACAAGAACCCAAAAACCGATAGGCTGCCTGTCTCAGTGTCTGTCTGGCCCTCAATCTGCTCGAGGTTACCCACCTGGCGTAGCTGATTATCGGCGGAAGCAGGAGCGCCATTAATCCATTTACCATCGGCTTTGACCACCACCGATTGGGATTCTTTCAGGGTGAGCACCCCTTCGGTTTCAGAGGCGTACCACCAGGTTTCCCGGCCCTCATGGCCAAGTTTGACAAAAACCAGCCCCCCTTTGACATCGGCTCTTTCCAACACATCCCAGCCTGCTTCAGTGACCTGGATTTGATCGCCGTTTTTAACTGCCGCCAGATGCGAATATTCATAGAATTCCACCTTGCCGCCCTGGTCGGGCCGGGTGGACAAACCACGGATAACGACCGCGCCTACCAAAACGGTGGAAAAAACGATCAGCAGAGCGCCTTTCAGGAATTGCACGTAAGTGGTGGAAGCCATGCCCGCGGTGGCGACAATCGTGATAACGATGGCGCCCACCATAATCACACCCCAGGCGTGGGGGATGCCGAGCAATGGCTCGACCAGTACGCCTGCGCCAACCATCTGAGGAATGAGGTAGCAGATGGAGACAACCAGGGTGCTGATGGCAGCGGCCAGTTTTATGCCGCGCGAGTTGTAATTGGCATCCACGGCATCGGTGAAGGTGTACTTGCCCAACCGTTTGAGCGGTTCGGCGACCACAAACAGGGCCACGATCCATCCTGCCAGGTAACCAATGGAATACAGGAACCCATCGTATCCAACGGTGGCGATCATGCCGCAGATACCGAGAAAGGATGCCGCCGAGAGATAATCCCCAGCGAAAGCGATACCATTCACTCCCCAGTGAATCTTGCCGCCAGCCGCATAGTATCCGGCGGATGTTTTGGCCTTATTCCCCAAATATAGCGAAAGCCCGATGACAAAGACTACAAAAATCAGGAAGACGACGATTGCCATGGGATTACGCCTTTCCCTTCTTGGAATTGCCCTTGCCGCTCTTCTGTTTTTCAGCCTGGACAAATTCTGTTTCTTTTTTGTGGCACAGCGCATTGTAGACCAGGGCTTCGATTAGAGCCACGATGATGAGGGCAAAGCCATAAACGGTTGCCAGGTTTAGTCCCAGAAAGATGATCGCACCCATCGCCAGGGGATTGAGCAAGTTGATGGCTACAAAACTGGCATAAAACAGAGAGTAAAAAATAAACATCCAGATGCCAAGACGCATCTTATACGGCCCGGCAGGGTCTTTTCCTACGGGGGTTGCTGGTTTATGTAACATATTGACTCCTTTTTTGCCGAAGTAGGGGGGATGGATAAATTATAACTTAGCGAAACGGAATCAGCAGCAAGATTTTCGAGATAAAAAACCTAACCCGCATAAAGTGGAACAACCAAAATCTTTTCTTGGAATTTGTGCTTTTTCTGCACAGATCGCATGGGTTAGGCGCCTAACGGGCACTGGGTCGGCGCGCTGATCAAAAGCTAGTGAGGCGGTAATCCCGATCCTCAGTCCACGAGTGTTATAATAATCAAATCATTCCGGCTCTCCTGAAGAACTTAAAGGAGAGCCGGTATCATTTTGGATGTTCTTTGTTGAGTGATACAAATGCTCTGGCTTTTGATCGCTTTTGCGCTGGTATTTGCCTTTATCAACGGTTTTCGGGATTCTTCCAGCATCATGGCTGGGGTGATCGCTTCCCGGTCAATGTCGCCGCGCCTGGCCCGAACCCTGTGCGGTTTCGCAGAACTGGCTGCGCCCTTCTTATTTGGAGTAGCCGTCGCCAGGTCACTGACGACCGGTCTGGTCAACCCTCAAATGATTACGCTGACCACGATCACGATTGCTATGGCTGCCGCTTTGGTGTGGACGGTCGTGGCCTGGCTGCGAGGGATTCCATCCTCGTCTTCTCATGCTCTGGTGGGAGGCATCCTGGGGGCTGCGCTGATGGTCAGCGGGCCGAAGGCCATTGTTACGGGTGGCCTGTTGAAAGTGGTTTTACCACTTTTCCTGGCCCCGGGCATCGGGCTGGGGGCGGGTTTTGCAGCGATGCAGATCATCTTATTCGCAGCCCGGGATGCTACCCCACGGGCGAACCGTTTTTTTCAACGCTTGCAGATTGTGACGATGCTGGGTTTGGCCTTATCGCACAGCGCGAATGATGCTCAAAAATCTATGGGAATGATAACCCTGGGCCTTTTGCTGTCTGGCAAACTCACCTCTTTCGAGGTGCCGATACAGGTTATCGCCTTGTGCGCAGTGGCAATTGCCCTGGGCGCATCGCGGGGCGATTGGCGTTTAATTCGCACCCTGGGGAGAAAAATCTACGTCATCCGGCCCATCAATGCCTTAGCCTCTCAGAGCGCCTCGGCAATCGTTATTTTGGTTTCAGCCATCCTGGGTGCGCCAGTGAGCACATCTCAGGTGATCAGTATGGCTTTACTGGGATCCGGAGCAGCTGAGCGGGTGAACAAGGTTCGTTGGCAGGTGGGCGGCGAAATGCTGCTGACCTGGTTCCTGACTGTGCCGGTCACCATGCTGATTTCCGCCTTGCTCGTTGGCGTGGCGCAAGGAATAATGGCCTGGATAAGCTAGTTTTCGATGCGAAACGGTCTTCGCCGGGTATTCGTACGATGCCTGGATGAGCAAACATTCATCCCCGGTGGGCGGTTTTGGGGGTGTGATCTGGTATAATACTCTGGACGAATTCCGGATTTGCATTCGACTTATTAAGCCGCCATTCGATAAAAATGGCGGCTTTTTTTCTCCCTGTTGATCCTGGAAAAACTTTCAACGACTATCGTTTGGCTGTGAAACAGTTGATGGTCGTACAAATACAAAGGAAATGAAAATGGAAACAAAATTGTACGTTGGAAACCTGTCCTATGATACGACCGAGGAAGGTGTACGAACTCTGTTCACCAAAGCTGGAACGGTGGTCTCTGTGGATATTATCAA
This sequence comes from Candidatus Aquidulcis sp., assembly GCA_020723385.1. GTDB lineage: Bacteria > Chloroflexota > Anaerolineae > Anaerolineales > UBA4823 > DYIZ01. The sequence continues at coordinate 15,587 of DYIZ01000145.1, read as the reverse complement.
GGATCGTGACACAGGGCGCATGAAGGGATTTGCTTTCGTAACGATGAACAGTGATGAAGATGCTCAAAACGCGATCAAGATGCTGAACGAGAAAATGCTCGACGATCGCGCCATCAAAGTGAACGTCGCCAAGCCTCGCGAAGAGCAGCCGCGACGCAGCTCCTACGGTGGTCGGCGCTAAACCAATCTTGCGGGTGCTCCAGGAAAGTGCTCCTTGGATCACTATCCTGGAGCACCCGCATTTTTATTTTGGAAAAGAGGTGTAGGATGGGCTTTCAAATTGGTGACAAAGTCATTCACTGGACCTATGGCTTGGGCGAAGTTGTGCACATCGAAGAGAAAACCATTCGCGGCCAAACGACGAACTGCTATGTTGTTCGTACGACTGACCTGACGATCTGGATCCCGATTGATGATCTGCAGCAGCAAAGCCTGCGAGTACCCACTGCGCCCGATGAGTTCAATCGGCTGTTCTCGATCCTGACCAGCCCGAGCGAGAAACTGCAAGAAGACCGGGTGCTGCGCAAAGATCAGTTGATGGCGCAGATGAAAGATGGCCAGTTGGCCTCAATCTGCCGGGTAGTGCGTGATCTGACGCACTTCAAGCGCAGCGCCAAATTGAACGATCAGGAGAAATCCATCCTGGAACGCGCCATGAATTCGCTGCTCACAGAATGGACCTATTCGCTGGGGATGCCCCTCAGCCAGGCGCAGCAGGCGATGACGAGCTTGCTGGGAGAGCAGCAGTAAAGCGGGCGAAGCGGGGGCTTAATGTACCTCGTAGGTAGTCCGTGATACTATCTAAAGTATCTTCACAAATCGAATAAGTAATCGTATGACACCCATTGATCGCAAAAAATCGCCGGAAATTCCGGCGATTTTTGTGTTACCTGTGTGATCGCTGTAAGATTTCGATTGGGCTAAATATCACCTAGTTTTAGGGATGTCACAATATCACATTTCAGGTATGCTTGTCCCATCAAGTCGCACCGATGATTGCTTTCGAGAAAGTGGGCATCCCATTCTTGACAGGAGAGCCGGGATGGTTTATTTTGACACGAAAGGAAGGTAATAATGGTTGCTCAAACAGATATTATTAAGCATATCCCCGGCGGGCGCGTGCTCGATGTCGCCACCGGGAACGGCGGCTTCATCCACTTTTTGCTGGAGGGGCTGAAGGGTTACACCGAAATCATCGGGATAGACACCCACCCACGCGGCGCGGAAGCGTTTGCTGAAGCATTCAAGGACAGGCCCAACATCCGCTTCGAGAAGATGGACGCCCTGAGCATGGAATTCCCCGACGCCTCGTTCGATACCGTCTGCATCTCAAACTCGCTCCACCACTTCGACGATCCGCAGGCCGTGCTGCGCCAGATGGCCCGCGTCCTGCGTCCCGGCGGGCATTTCATCGTCGCCGAGATGTACCGCGATGGGCAAACCGAAACCCAGATGACCCACGTCCACCTGCATCATTGGTGGGCGGCGGTAGACCGGACAGCGGGAGTCGTCCATAACGAGACTTACCGCCGGGAGGAAATCGTCGCGCTGGTCGCTGGATTGGGGCTGCAAGCCCTGGCCCTGCACGATCTGTCGGACACGAGTGAGAATCCCCTGGCCCCCGAGATCCTCGCCGAGTTGAATCCCGCTTTCGACCGCTACATCCAACGCGCCGAAGGCCATCCCGATTTGCAGGCCCGCGGCGCAGAGCTGCGCCAGCGTGTCCACGAAATCGGCTTTCACGGCGCAACATCTTTGATTGCCATTGGGACGAAACCCGGGGATTGACCCCATGAACCATACCGCCGAAAGCGAAGTAATAAACGTGTTGAGCGCTTTGTTTGACGGGTTGAACCAGCACCGCGAGGACCTCCTGGCTTTGTGGCACCCCGCCGCCAACCTGCTCGTCCACGGCGAATCTCGATCGCCGTCATTTCTCAAGAACACCCCGCCTTTTGTGGGTTTCGAGTTGATCGAGATCAGCCAGGTAAACACCCATCGTGAGATCGCCTCGGCCAAAGTGAACTGGTGCATGAAACTGCCCGGCTCGCTTGGCATCCACACCAGCTATTTCAATCTCGTCCAATCCGCCGGGCGCTGGCTGATCGCCAGCCAGGTGGACTTCGGCGAGGAGTTTGCCGACGCCGAACATTAGTGACCATGGATACCGTTGAAACAATCATTGCCCACCTGCGCAGCCTGATCCCTGCCTGGCAAAGCGCGCAGAACATACAGGCCGAACGCGTCGCCGGGCTGACGAACGCTAATTATCGCCTGACCGTTGATGGCGAGCGCTTTGGTTTACGCGTCAGCGGCCAGAACACTGAGCGCCTGGGGATCAACCGCGCCCACGAGGCGGCCGCCCTGCACGCCGCCGCGGCCGCCGGGATCGGCCCGCAGGTGGTGGCTTTCCTCCCGCCGGAGGGCCACCTGCTCACCCGCTGGATTGACGGACGCCATTGGGATGTGAGCGAATACCGCACCCCCGAAAACGTCCGCCTGCTGACCGAAACCGTCCGGCGCATCCACGCCCTGCCGCCCAGCGGGGCGACCTTTTCTCCGTTCCGGAGGGTGGAATCGTATCTGGAGACGGCCCGCAAATTCAATGTGCCCTTGCCGCCCGGCTTCGATGGGTTTCTGGAAACCATGCGCGCCGTAGAAGCTGACCAGACAAGCGACCCATCCGGCTGGCTTCATTTCTGCCACAACGATCTGGTTTGCGTCAATTACCTGTTCATCGAGCCAGAGCGCAGCATCAAAGTGCTCGATTGGGAGTTTTCCGGCCTGGGCGACATTTACTACGACCTGGCCACCGTGGTGTACACCCACGACAGCAACGGCCCCATCCCGCCGGAACTTGAAGAGGTGATGTTGGAATGCTACTTCGGTCAGGTCACTGCCTTGCAGCGCCGGCGGCTGGCGGGAATGAAGTTCATGCTCATGCTGTTCACCGGGATGTGGGGACTGGCGCAGCACGGCATGGTGCTGAGCGGGCTGATCCCCGCGGTGGAGGGATTCGACTACCTGGAATTTGCCGAATACTTGTTTGCCCACGATATTCCGCAAACCGCCGGCCTCACAGGTTTTGAAAACCTGTGAGGTCTTGGAGCAATGAACATGAAAATCCCCTTCGGCAAGATTCCCTACGTGTATCCCATTCCCATCACCCTGTTGGGGGCCAACGTGAACGGGAAGCCCAACTATGCCACGATCGGCGATCTCGGGCTGATGGGCATCAATCCGGCGCTGGTGTGCGTCTCATCGCACCGCGATCATTACACCAACGTAGGCATCCTCGAAAATGGCACCTTCAGCCTGAACTTCCCCACTACCGCCATGCTCGCCGCCAGCGACTATTGCGGCGTGGTTTCGGGCCGCGAGGCCGATAAGGGCGCTCTGTTTGAGAATTTTTATGGGGAACTGGGCACCGCTCCAATGATCCGCGCCTGCCCGGTGAGCCTGGAATGCCGCGTCCTTCAGGAGTTTTCCGTGCAACATCGCCAGATGTTCCTGGCCGAGGTGCACTGCGCCTATGTGGACGAAGCCTGCCTGGTCGAAAAAGACGGCAAAAAGCAAATCGCCGACCTGACCCGCCTCGACCCCATCCTGTATGCCCTCGACAACCGTTACTATGCTATCGGCCAGCCGATCGGGATGGGGTACAGCGAGGCCAAAAAATTCATCCGGGAGAAACCATGACCGCTTCCTTTGCCGACAAACTGAGCCGTAAACTGGCCGCATTGGCCCGCCAGCAGCAATTTTCGGGCGCGGTGCTCGTCCGGCATGGGGAGGCGGATCTGTTCCGCCGCGCCTACGGGTTCGCCAATCGCACCTGGGAGGTGAAGAACCGCCCGGAGACGCGTTTCCGCATCGCATCGGTGGGTAAACTGTTCACCGCCGCGGCGATTTTGCAGTTGATCGAGGCCGGGAAGTTGACCCTGGAGACGCGCGTGCCAGATTTCCTCGGCCTGGAGGGAACGAAAATCCCCGCGCAGGTCACCGTTTACCAGTTACTGACCATGACCTCCGGCATCGCCGACTGGAGCAACGAAGAATCCGAGAATTTCGAGGCCGAGTGGGCCCAATTTTGCCGTGAGCGCCCGCTCTACCTGCTCCGCCGAGACGCCGATTACCTGCCCATCTTCGCCCAACTGGAACCCTACGACCCACCGGGCATAAAATTCCATTACAACGGGGCTGGCTTCATGCTCCTCGGCCTGCTGATCGAAAAAATCAGCGGACAAACCTATTTCGACTACGTTCGCCAGCACATCTTCGCCCCGGCTGACATGGCCGAGAGCGATTTCCTTGATCTGGACGACGTGGCTTCCAACGTGGCGGAGGGCTACCTGCCCGTGGAAGACGAAAACGAGCGCATCACCGGCTGGAAGAAGAACTACTACGCTACCACCGCCGGTCCGGCTGCCGACGGCGGGGCGACCAGCACGCTCGACGACTTGGCGCGCTTTGCGCAAGCTCTGCGCCAGGGGAAATTGGTCGCGCCCGAACTGTCGCGCTCGCTTTACTCTCCACAAGTAATCGAAAGCGATGAAGATTACATCGGCTTCCAGTGGCGCTATGGCTTCGGCTGTTATATCATGCTGGATGGAACCGGCCAGACCGTACGCTGGGGGCACACCGGCGAGGAAGACGGCGTGAGCTGCCGCCTGTGGCATTACCCGTGGCAAGATGTGGACGTGGTCATCCTGGGCAACCAGAGTTCGTGCGCCGGCAAAGTTTCGGCGGCGATACAGAAGCTGGTGTTGGCGCTGTAACATTGCTCAGCCACAATCACCGAGATTGGGTGATGACTGCGCTCCCCACATCGGCTATTGTATGCAGGTATTCGACTCACATGGAGAAAACCACAATGACCGACAATCCCATTCTCTACAAAAAAATCGAACCTTTCCAAATCGCCGCGCTCAAGGCCCGCGTGGATTCCCGTGACCAGATTCTCCCGCTTTTCGAGCGCCTGAAGGCTGCCTGCGGGGATGCGGTTTGCGGCGATCCCATGGTGATCTTTCATGGCGGCGCGGTGAAAGACGGATTCATCGTCGAAGCTGCTTACCCCGTAGCGCGGCCCGTGGAAACGCCCGGAATCCACACCCGCACGCTCGGGGCCGCCTCTGCGCTGACCATGCGCCATCACGGCCCTCACCAGACAATCCGCGAGACCGCGCTGAAGATCTATGACTATCTTGGCAAGCACGCCTGGACGACCTCCCTGTTTCGGCGCGAAATCTACCGGATGATGGATCCCCTTCACCCGGAAGGTAACCTCACTGAGGTGCAGATCATCCTGCACGAGTGGGATCGCCTTTTGGCCGAGGGGGCTGAGAAAATCCTTGGGGTGGACGCTCGCCTGAATCTGATGCAAGGCATCGAATCCATCACCCCCGAATCTTCCTTCGATGATTATTCTGCCTGGATCAAAGGCGCTATCGAAAGACTGGACACGCTGACCGACGACAGCGAGAAGAAATGTCAGGTGGTCTCGCACTGCGCCCACGTCTTCCCGCAGGAACGCATCGAACATCTGCGCGCCATCTACGAGAGCGGCGAGTTCGACGACATTCTGAGGGAGATGTACCGCGACGATTTTTGGTACGAAAAGCCGATGCGGCGCGGTAACGTAATTTATATGCGCAAGAACCCCTATAACCCCGAAGGCTATGAGAACGCCGCCACGCCCGCCGAGCGGCGCAAAGCCTACTGTCACTGCGCCTTCGTCCATCCGTATCTCGATGAAATACCAGCCGCGCTGTCGCCGACGTTCTGCTATTGTGGGGCGGGCTGGTACCGGCGGCTGTGGGAGGGAATCCTGGGCCAGCCGGTGAAGATCGAGCACGTCGAAACGCTGCTGCGCGGCAACGATCAATGTACGCTCACCATCACTCTGCCGCTGGAATTAGCAGGGGAATGTTCACCTACAATGGAAAATGTATGATCGAGCTTGACACCCACGAATTTGCCAGCGCCATCCCCCTGCTGACTGGCATCCAGCAAAAAGTGTTGCCCTACGCCGTCTGTGAGGGTGTCAACCCGGGGCGGGTTTTCGTAGATCAGCGCGAGAACCCGCAAACAGCGCTGCTCTGGTCGCCAGTGGGCTATTACTGTCTGGCTGGCGACCCCGCTCATGCGGGGGATTTCTCTGAAGTCAGCCGGACGCTGACCGAGATCTTTGTTCCCGCCTCGCAAGCTACCGGCGAGACCGGATTCATCTTGCTGACTTCGACTCCGGCCTGGAAGGAACACATCCCCGTGCTGCTGCCGGGACGGGAGGTAGTCGAAATCTACCGCCGCCCATTCAGCTTTGACACCGTCCGGTTTGCCGCTCAAGGCAACTGGCGGGCGCGTATCCCCTCGGGCTTCTGCCTGCTGCCGGTGGATGCAGTGCTGGCCGAGGATATGGGTGTGTTGGCCAGTTGGGCCAGCCTAGACGATTTCCTGGCGAACGGGTTGGGCTTTGCTTTGCTGGACGGAGACCATCTCGCCAGCGCCTGCACAAGCGTGTTTGCCAGCCACGCGCAGGTAGAAATTGACGTTCATACCGACGAGAAATACCAACGCAGGGGTTTTGCAGTGCTAACCGCCTCCGCGCTGATCGAGGAGTGCCTGCGGCGCGGCATGCAGCCTAATTGGGAATGCTTTTGGGAAAACGAACCTTCCACAGCCCTGGCAAGCAAGCTGGGCTTCACCGCTGAACCCGATTACCCGGTTTATTTTTGGGAAGACGAAAAATGAAATGAGGCGAAACCTCAGAAAGAATGACACCTATGAAGATCGCGTTGTTTTACTATGATGGTTTTGGAGAATTTGAAATCGTTTTAGCTGGCCTGATTTTTCACCATGAGCACGACATCATTTCTATCGCCCTGGAGGATAGGGAATATAAAAGCGAAGAATGTCAAAGATTCTGCGTTGATAAGATCATCAAAGATATTGACCCTGATTCGATCGATTTGTTGATCATTCCTGGAGGCGATCCTACCCCATTAGTTGACAACCGGGAATTGAAGCGCTTTGTTGAAGATTTGGTTCGTAAAAACAAAAAAATAGGCGGGATTTGTGGAGGCGCTAGCTTGCTGGCTGGTCTTGGAGTGCTGAAAGGAAAAAAATGTACGGGTAACACATCTGGCGTGAAGCCGAACGATGATGCGTTTAAATATTACTCGGAATCGATATTGTCTGACGAGTACGTTGTGATAGATGGAAATATCATTACAGCCCAGGGACAAGCCTATGTGGAATTTGCAATTGAACTCGCACGTCAAATGGGTTTGTGTAAAACTCAAGAAGAATATGATGAGAGTGTAAGGTGGTTTAAGAACATCAGATAATTGCAGAGGGGAGTGTTAGCTATTATCGTCTTTTGTCTGAAAAGGAAAGACCCCGATTTCGATTTTCAATCGCGACAGATTTCTGGAGGCAATTATGAAAGAGACACGTGTAAAAGTAAATCAGCTCGAATTACAAATTCGAGAATACGGCCAACCCAAAGGGGATACGGTCATCTTCCTGCATTTTAGCGGCGCGAACTTGATGATGTGGCAGCGCGTCGTTCCCTATTTCCAGGATCGCTACCGTCTGATCCTGGTTGATCTCCGCGGGCACGGCAAATCCGATAGGCCGGAGACCGGCTACCACATTGATGAGATGGCCGGCGATATCTTTGGGATCATGCAGCATCTCAATATCGAACGGGCGCATGTCGTGGGCAGCTCGCTGGGAGCTGAAGTGGGTCTCAGCCTGGCGGCCAATCACCCCGACAAGGTGCTCTCGTTGGTTTGTGATGGCGCACTGTCCAGTGAATATGGCCCGTATAGCGCATGGGAAGGGTCGGAGGCAGAGTTTGAAGCCCACGCTGCCGAAGAAATCGAAAAGATGCGCAAAGCCGAGGAACTGCTCTTCCCCTCTATGGATGCCGCCCTGGCCCGCGCCCGGGGCATCCTGGAACCGTACGGCTACTGGAACGAATATTTCGAAGCGCTGGAACGCTACGGCATTTACCAGGTTGCCGAAGGCGAATATCGCAAGAGCTTCAAACGGCGCTTCCTGGCAGACTACCTGCAATACTATTTCCAATATCGTTTTGAGGAGTACTACAAACGCGTGAAATGCCCGCTTTTGATGCTGCCGGGAGAAAATGTGCTGGAAAACGAGCGCGAAAAGGCCGCCATGCAAGGGTTGAAAGAACTGGCCGCCCAGGGGCAGATCGTTACCATCCCCGGTTGGGATCATCCCTATGGGTGGATGCTGACGCCGGAAGCAGTGAGCCAGGTAGTTTTGAAATTCCTGAACGAAACTGTCCATTGAAACGAAGGAAGGAAAAACATGGTAGAGCTTAACCATCTCGAACTCGAATCCAAGCATTTCACGCTGAAGTCTCTGGCCAAGGGAGTGTATGCTTGTATCCACCAGCCGGGTGGGGCGGCTTTTTCAAACGCCGGGATCATTGACCTGGGCGGCCGCACCCTCGTTGTTGATACGTTCCATACTCGGGCAGCGAGCACGGATCTGCGCCAGACTGCGGAGGCCTTGTTCGAGCGCCCGGTCGAAACGGCCATTCTTACCCACGGTCACATGGATCACTGGATTGGGGCGTGCGCCTTCGACGCCAGCACAACGCTCTTGGCCAGCCAAACAGCCCATCAGCTCTGGCTGAAATGGGCGCCGATGATATTGGAAGATTTTCAAAACCCTTCTCTCTGGGAAGAGATGCTTCATGGAGCAGAGCAGCAGTTGCAGACAGAACAGGACGAACGTGTGCGAGCCGGCCATGAACACAATATCTCGTTCTACCGTTATATCATGGCGGAAAGAGCCGAATTCCAGCCGCGTACCCCAGACAAGACATTCGAAGGAACGATCACTTTCCAGGGGAGTGAACGGACGGTTGAGCTGCGCTCCCTGGGCCGGGGACACTCGGAGGAAGATTCTGCCCTCCTGCTTCCACAGGATGGGATCGCCTTTATTGGGGATATCGGCCTCTTCGATATGCAGCCTTACATGAGCGCCTGCGACCTCGATGGCCTTCGCCGGCAGATCCGTTTCTTCGCAGAGTCTGACTTCCAGACCCTCGTGCCTGGTCATGGCCCGGTGGGCAGCAAAGATGATCTGGCCTTGCAGGTTCGATACATGGATGTTTTGGAAAACCTGGTCAGTCAAGTGGTGCAAAAGGGCGGATCATTTCAAGAAGCCAAGCAGATCATCCTGCCTGAGCCTTTCGATAAATGGCTGATGGGAGGCATGGATATGTTTGCGGGCAATGTTCGAACACTATTCAAACGCGCTGGCGGTGAAGCGCCGGAGCAGGCTTGACCAGAGGTCACCATGAAGACAGAAATTGCGTTCGACATCGGCGTTCAGGACTATTCGGTGCATCAGTTGTTGCCCGAAGACAGCCGGGCGATTCAAGAATTATGGGACAAGTGTCTGGATTACATGCTTCTCGTTGATGGCCATCCAGCCGGTCCGAATGCGGCAGAAGAAGAATTCCAGGAGGTACCGCCTGGAAAATCACCCGATGACAAGTTTGTATTTGGTATCGTCAACCGGCAGAACGGACTGGTTGGTTTACTGGAAACATTGCGCTGGTATCCCGATGAAACAATCTGGTGGATTGGATTGCTATTATTTGAGCCTGAGAGCCGTTCTCAGGGCCTTGGACAAAAAGTAGTGCAGGGTTTCGTTGACTATTTGCGGGGCAGCGGGGCTAAGGCAATAATGCTCGGGGTTGTGGATGAAAATGAGCGCGCCTACAAGTTTTGGAAAGGGATAGGTTTTGAATTTGTCCGCAGGACAGAACCACGCACGTTCGGGAATAAAACTCAAACGGTGATCATCATGCGTCGAACGCTATTGGATGTAAAATTGCCCATATAGAGCATAAGCAACACGACCCGGCATGCGCATTCAACCAACACACCCCGCTTGGCCTACGGCGAGCGCCAATCGTTGGGAAAAAATAAATATCCAGGAGAAGAAATTGATGGAACAAAAACTGACACAACTCAAAACCATGTTAGCCGACATTGTTGACCTGGGCCGCATTGGCGGTTTGTTGGGATGGGACCAACAGGTCAATATGCCCCCGGAGGGCGCTGAAGACCGGGGGCATCAGCAGGCGCTGATTGGGCGTCTGGTGCATGAACGGCAGACATCCCCCGAGATGGGGAAACTTCTCGAGGAGTTAAAACCCCTCGCGGCCACGCTCGACCCCGACTCGGATGATGCCCGTTTGGTTAAAAATACCGCCAAGGGCTACGACAAAGCCTTGCGTATCCCAACCCACCTTATCGAAGAATTTGCCCGGGTGACGACCGTCGCCAATATGGCCTGGGTCGAGGCGCGCCAAAAGAACGATTTTTCTCTTTTCAGCCCGCATCTGGAAAAAATCGTGGCGCTCAATCAGCAATTTGCCTCCTTTTTCCCCGAAATGGATCACCCCTACGACGCCCTGCTGGACGGCTTCGAGTCGGGCATGAAAACTGCGGACGTGAAAACCATCTTCGATACGCTGCGCCCTCAGCAGGTAGCGTTGATCCAGGCCATTCGTTCGAGACCCCAGGTGGATGATTCTTTCTTGCACCAGCCTTTCGACGAGCAAAAGCAGTGGGATTTTGGGGTCGAAGTGATCACCCGTTTCGGCTTCGACTGGAAACGCGGGCGGCAAGATAAAGCCCCCCATCCCTTCACGATCGGATTCGGACTGAAAGACGTGCGCATCACGACCCGCATCGCCCCTGATTTCTTGAACTCAATGCTCTTTGGCACCATGCACGAATGCGGCCACGCGCTCTATGACCTGGGACACGCCCCGGAATTGGATCGTACCGGGTTGGATGGCGCATCTTCGTTTGGGATTCATGAATCCCAAAGCCGCACCTGGGAAAATCTGGTGGGCCGCTCTCTCCCGTTCTGGCAATTTTTCTACCCCCGTTTGCAGCAATACTTCCCGCAGCTTGCCTCCGTCTCGCTGGATAACTTTTACAAAGGCATCAACAAAGTTCAGCCGTCGCTCATCCGCGTCGAAGCTGACGAAGCGACTTACAACCTGCACATTATGCTGCGCCTGGAAATCGAGATCGCCCTTATCGAGGGCAAGTTGTCCGTGAAAGATTTGCCCGATTATTGGAACACCAAAATGCAAGAATACCTCGGGTTGACCCCGCCCAACAATGCCCTGGGGGTTTTGCAGGATGTTCATTGGTCGTATGGGAATATTGGTTATTTCTCTACCTACGCCCTGGGCAATCTGATCTCGGCCCAATTGTGGGAAAAGGCCAGCCAGGATATTCCCGACCTGTCTGAGCAGATCCGGCGCGGCGAATTCGGCGCTCTGCTCGCCTGGCATCGTGAGAAGATCCACCGGCATGGCAGCAAGTTCGAGCCACAAGAACTTGTGCTGATGGTCACCGGCTCCAAGATTGACCCGGCCCCCTACATGACTTATCTGAAGCAAAAGTACAGCGAGATTTACGGGCTGTAACCGCACTGGATGAGTACTTGCCGGCTGAGATCATTCGCAGCCTTATCGAAAAAGTGAGAGCTTGCCCAAGTCGTCTTTAGGTTCCCTGAAATGACCTTCAACCCCAACGAACATGCCGCTCAATGCGAAAACTACCTGGGCCGTTTCCTGTCCAGCCCGGTGAAATTCATCCAGGCCAGCCAACTCACCCAAAGCAGCCGCGCCGCTCCCTGGCGGCTGGATGTCACCGTCAACGGGATCGCAAAAGCCTATGTGCTGCAATTAGACGCCCGAGGTCTTGAATACGAATACCGGGCGCTCAAGGCGATGGAGGCGATCGCCATCCCTACGCCGCACGCTTACGGGCTGGACTTACAGGGCGAGGCGCTGGGCGCTCCCTGCTTTTTCAGCGAGTTCATCGAGGGCGAATCGCTGCTGAACCCCCTGCTGGCCGGTGAACCCTGGGCCGAGGCGCTGTACCTCGATGCCGTGTGCGCGCTGCAAGCCGTCACCGAGGCCGATTTGGGCGAGGTCGCTCAAAGCATCGAACGGGAAACCGCCGACGACGTGCTGGAAGCCGCCTACGCATACTTCAATGACAATCCGCGCCCTCTGGCCGAAGCGATATATCGAAAACTAAAGACCACAGAACCTGTATTCCCCCCACTGCGATTCAGCAACGGGGATTTGTGGCTGGATAATTTCCTCGTGCAGGATAGAAAGCTGGCGGCTGTCATTGATTTCCAGAACGCGGCCTTCAGCGATCCTATCTTCGAGTTTCTGCTGTCCTTCTTCAACGCGCCCAAATTGCAGGGACGCGGCATCGAAGAACGATACTGCCAGCGCATCGGGGTAGACCCAGCCGTGTTGCACTGGTATCACGGCCTGGAATTTTTCGATACCTGGCATTGGGTTTTGAGGTCCGGTAAAAGTTTTATGCACCATACCGCCGAGAATTTAGAAGCGAACTTAAACATCTGGCTCGGTAAATATGGGGATTCTGCGCTTGAGGAGGTGTGAGATGTCCGGAACAACCAGCTACGAAATCCGGGTACAAGAAGTGCTGGACGAGAAATGGTCGGCCTATTTTGCCCCATTCACACTCACCCACGAACCGCATAATACCATTCTCAAAGGCATGGTACGCGATCAAGCCGAATTGTTCGGCATCCTGTTGAAAATCCGTGACTTGGGTTTGCAACTGGTATCGGTGAATCCGGTGGAACGCCTGGCGTCCCTCCCGGGCTAATTTGCTGATCACCTGGTAGCTGCTCGATTATTCCGAACAGGCGCGGCCATGACGGGTATAATACCCGTCCTGGCCGTTCTCATTCCTACCAAATTTCACCTCCCACCGACGCCGGCCGGGTTTGTTGCACGTCCCCATTTGCTGGAAAAACTCGATGCAGTGCGTAGCTGCCGCCTGATGCTGGTTTCGGCCCCAGCGGGGTCGGGTAAGACGACCCTGGTCAGCGCCTGGGCGCAGGCGGCCTATAAGCATGGGGATGCTATCGGCTGGCTGTCGCTCGACGCTGGCGACAATGATCTGGGGCGTTTCTTCGACTACCTTGAGGCTTGCCTGGAAGAAGGGGGCATCTCTATCCCCGTCGAGGCGCGGCAGCCCGGAGAAAACGAATCCCCGCCGGTCGAGAGCCTTTTGGCGGGACTCATCCAGGGAGCTGCATCGCTCAAACGGGATGTGATTATCATCCTGGATGATTATCATCTGATTCAAAACCCAGAAATTCACACCTCGCTGGAATACATTCTCGACCACATCCCAGCGCGCCTCCACTTGATGCTCCTGACCCGCTCCGATCCGCCGCTAAAATTGGCGCGCCAGCGCGTGTCCGGTCATCTGGCTGAGCTGCGCATGGAAAACCTGCGCTTTTCAATGCTGGAGGCCGGGGCATTCTTGAAAAAGTCCGCCGAGGTGCAACTGGCCGAGCCTGATCTGGCCGCGCTGACTGAGCGTACAGAGGGCTGGATCGCTGGCTTGCAAATGGCCGCGATCTCGCTGCGCGGGCGTGCGGACGCCTCGGCTTTTGTAGCAACCTTTGCAGGAAGTCACCGCTTTGTGGTTGATTACCTGCTCGAACAAGTGCTCAACCGCCAACCGCCGGAGGTGCGGGAATTTTTACTCAAAACCTCGGTGTTGGAACAACTCTCTGCGCCTTTGTGCGATGTCGTTGCTGAAACAGGCGGCGCGGCGCGGCGGCTGATAGATACTCTCGAGCGGGACAATCTGTTCCTTTTACCCCTCGATGATGATCGCGGCTGGTACCGCTATCATCATTTATTTTCGGATTTGCTCAAACTGATGTTGGAACAAAGCCATCCGAGGCTTTCCGCAGAGCTTCATAAACGGGCGTGTTGCTGGTACGAGGCGCAAGGGATGCTGTCCGAAGCGCTGCACCATGCCTTGTTGTCTGGCGACACGCAACGGGTGGCGCAGATTATCTCTGCCAATGTATTGGTGCTGATCGAGAACGATGAGGCGCTTCCCACCCTGCAAAAATTCGAATTGATACCGCCGGATGAAATGATCGCTCTGCCGTGGCTGGGAATTGCCCGCGCCTGGATCTTGGGCGCCGAACAGGTCGAGAAATCCCACCAAATATTGGATGCTGTCGAAATGAGCGTGGGGAACACTCCCGATAGCGTTGAATGCCAGCGGCTTAAAGGCCATATTGCTGCGGCGCGGGCCTATGTGTTTAGCAACCAGGGAGATAAGGCCAATACCATCGCGTATGCCAGGCAGGCAGACGAGCGCCTGCCCGTTGATGAAATTGTGGTTCGTGCAATGAATCTGGCAATTTGGGGAGATGTGCTGTCCGTCGAACGGCACGATCCCTGCGCAATGCCTATCCTCGAACAAGCCCTGGCGCTGGCGCTCCAGGCCAAGAAGCCGCACGTGGCTATGATCGCCGCGTCAGCCCTGGCTTCGGCGCACCTGGGCGCGGGGAGGCTGCGTGAAGTGCATCGAGTCTGTCTCGAGGCGCTGGAAATCGCGGAGGATTATCAAAGGCGCTATCAGCGCGCATTATCAGCGACGGCTGGCGTCTACCCGTTATTGGCGCGTGTGCTTGCGGAATGGGGCGAGAATGATAAAGCCGTTCAATTTGCCCGTAAAGGGCTGATGATGAGCGAACGCTGGGGACAGGTTGACGGCGATGTGATCTGCCTGGATTACCTCGGGCGCGCCCTGATGTTCGGCAACGATTGGGAGCAAGCGCGCCAGGTGTTCCAACGCGCCCACAACGCCGCACAGAAAATCTCGCCCTGGCTTTGGCAGATGACCACAATCTTTGCCCTGGATTCCCTGCTGGACAGCGAGACGCCAGACGCCAGCGAGATTATCGGACAAATGCGGCGCGTTCAGGAAAGTCAAGCGCAGTATCCTGCGCTGCTGACGGCCAGGCTGTTGTTGAGAGACAACCGGCCCGGCGAGGCGCTCGAAAACCTGGAACAGGCGCTATCAGATTTGAATGGACAGCCATCCTACGATATCGTACGAATTTATGGGTTACGCGCTCTGGCATTCCAGGCTATGCGGGATGAAAAACAAGCTCTGACTGCGCTGCGGCAAGCGCTGGAATTGGCCGAACCCGAAAATCGGGTGGCGACCTTTGTGCGCGAAGGCCTTGCAATGGAAAAGTTGCTTCGGCTGGCGAAGGCGAAATCCATCTCTCCAGGATTCGTTCAACGGCTGTTAGCGGCCTTCGAATCCAGGCGCAAACTCAAACCTGGGCCTGACCTCGTCACCGAGACGGTGATCGAACCGTTGAGCGAGCGCGAACTGGAAATACTGCAACTATTGAACGGTCCCCTCTCCACGCCGGAGATCGCCGATTTGTTGGTCGTATCTGCCAACACCGTGCGCACGCACATCAAGAATATCTACGGCAAACTCGATGTTCATGGGCGCAGCGCAGCGGTGAGGCAGGCGAGCAAATTGGGGTTGTTGGGCAGCCTGTAGGCTTTTCGGGGGAACCGAATTTTAAGCCCCTCCTTTTGTGTTGGACGATTATGGATCTTCCCTTTCCAACGGGAGGAATCCCCAGATTTGGGGTGTGTGGGAGTGCGTAGCACTCCCACACACCCCAAATCTGGG
>DYIZ01000144.1 GCA_020723385.1 Candidatus Aquidulcis sp. | reverse complement strand
GTGGTGGAGCTTTAAGCATACTATGAGTCAACCACTATTTTTGTCCGGTAGCAAAATATTCATCTAAGCAATACCCATGCGAATTATTATGGATACAGGTGTTCTCAAGACACAGAATATCAAGATTGCTGGTTTGCGTTAGGTTACAAACGCGTTCTTGCTCACTTTTTAATCATCCAAAACGGCCTTTCTGAAAGTGAATTCGATCAAGTTCTTTCTATGATGATTAGTAAGGTTGACCAACGTGCGTATGATTTCGAAAAAAACTTACCCTGATTCTCTTCTCGGTATAGAGATAACCTCGTCATGATCAAACTCCTCCATTTCGCCGACGCCCACATAGACATGGCCAACTATGGCCGCCACGATCCGCAGACCGGCCTGCCGCTGCGGGTGATTGACTTTCTCAAGTCGCTCGATACCATCGTGGATACGGCGATTGAAGAACGGATGGATTTGGTTATCTTCGCCGGGGATGCCTACCGCGACCGCAGCCCGGCCCCCACCTTCCAGCGGGAATGGGGGCGCCGCATCATGCGCCTCTCCAAAGCGGGCATCCCCACCCTGCTGCTGGTGGGCAACCATGATCTGTCGCCGGCCATCGGGCGGGCGCACGCCATTGAGGAGTTCAGCACCCTCGAAGTGCCGCACGTGCGCGTGCTCGACAAACCCTGCTGCCTCGGCCCGGACGACCTGGAGGGCCTGCCGCTGCAGGTCATCGCCCTGCCGTGGGTGGCGCGCTCGGGGCTGATGGCGCACCTCGGTCTGAGCGCCGCCGACCCAAGCCAGGTGTTCGAGCAAATCGAGCAGCGCCTAACCGAGCTGGTTCACGCCTGGCTCGAAGCCGCCAACCCCGGCCTGCCCATCCTGCTCACCGCTCATGCCTCGGTGCAGGGCGCGGTTTACGGCGGGGAGCGCACCGTCATGCTGGGCGGCGATCTCGTCCTGCCCGGCTCGCTGGTCAAGGACCCCCGGCTGGATTACGTCGCCCTGGGACATATCCACAAGCCGCAAAACCTGAATGAGAATGCCCATCCGCCGGTGATCTACCCTGGCTCTATCGAACGCGTGGATTTCGGCGAGGCGGCTGATAAAAAATATTTCATCGTGGCCCGCGTGGATCGCGGCCAAACCGAGGTGGACTGGCGCGAATTGAGCGGGGTGCGGCCCTTCGTGGATCGCTTCGTCCGGCTGGACTCAGCCGATGGAATCACCGACCGCCTGCGGGCTGCGCTGCCCCCGGCGGAAGCTCTCGAGGGAGCCATCGTCCGGCTCGTGTTGGAATACCCCCGCGAATTGGAAACCTCGATTGACGAGGCCGCCCTGCGCGAGCACACCGCCCTGGCTTTCGAGTTCCACCTGGTCAAGCGCCCGCAAATCGAGGCCCGCATCCGGCTGCCAGAAGGTCAGTTGGTTGGCAGCATGACCCCGCTGGAATTGCTCAACCAGTATTGGAAAGCCAGCCATACCGACGACAGCGAGGCGTTGAACCAATTGGCCGCGCAGGTGATCGAAGCGGCGCAGCGCGAAGAATAGGTGGGACAAAAGGGTGGTTGTCAGCGCCAGATAGCTTGCTATAATTTGATAACGATTGTTTTGGCATGTAGGGGGGGATTCAGGGCGGTAACAATGATTGGATTTTAGTTAAGGAGGATACTATGAATGCGATTTTTCGTTTTGCCCAGGCGGGAATTATTCTACTTGCCATGTTGGCAGCCAGCCCGGCGATGGCCCGCCCCGAGCGGCAAGCTGCAACCACCGATCAGGTTTCCCATGAAGCTTCGCTCGAAAACCTGCTCAACCCGGATGGGACTCTGAATCTGGAAGCAGGTTTCAACGGCAGTGTGGACGCTTCCGGCTGGCAGATGACGACCGACGCCCGCGGGATGCCGCGCTTCACCCGGTTGGAGCAGCCCCCGCTCTCCCCCGAAGGCCCAGACGCGGCCGGCGACGAATGGTGGGATGACGAATTCATGCTCGGCACGGATGACAGCGTTTATGCCATTGCGGTGAGCGGCAGTAAAGTCTACATGGGCGGCGATTTCGACCATGCGGGCGGTGTGGCTGCCCAGAACGTCGCCTGCTGGGACAGCGCCGCGCA
The DNA here is from genome assembly GCA_020723385.1 of Candidatus Aquidulcis sp. Taxonomy (GTDB): domain Bacteria; phylum Chloroflexota; class Anaerolineae; order Anaerolineales; family UBA4823; genus DYIZ01. Next base: position 16,834 of record DYIZ01000144.1, on the reverse strand, counting down.
TACCTGGTCGGCGCTGGGCGGCGGCGTCAACAGCCGGGTGCTGGCTATCGCCGCCAGCGGCAACGATGTTTATGTGGGCGGCAACTTCACCCAGGCCGGGGGCAGCACTATTAAATACATTGCCCATTGGGACGCCAATACCAATTCCTGGTCAGCCATGGGCAGTGCCATGACCATGACCACCATCTCACCCGAGGCCGCGGCGATTGCGGTTGCCGCCAATGGGGACGTTTACGTGGGCGGTCAATTCGAGACCATCGGCGGGGTGAACGCCCGTAATATCGCCCGCTGGGATGGCAGCGCCTGGCATGCGTTGGGCGTGGGGGTCTACGATTCTTCCACCCCGGAGTTATCTTCCAAAGTGAATGCTATCGCCATCAATGGCGATGATGTCTACGTCGGCGGGCAGTTCCTTTATGCTGGCGGCTATGGGGCGCACAGTATTGCCCGTTGGAATGGGAGCGCCTGGTCAACGCTGGGCAGCGGCGTCGGGGGAAGCTATGACACCGTAGATGCCGTGGCAGTCAGCGGCAGCAATGTCTACATCGCCGGTGAGTTCGATACGGTGACCGACTCGACCAATGGCGCTCAAAATGCAGGTCACGTGGCAATGTGGAATGGCAGTGAGTGGTCCACCATGGCCGGCGGGGTAGATGACCCCGATGCTTATGCCATCGCCATTGGCTCGGATGGGGTCTACGTGGGCGGGCGGTTTTCGTATCTGGCCGATGGCACAACTTCCGTCAGCCGGGTCGCCCGGTGGAATGGAGCAAGCTGGAGCACGGTAGGGGCTTCGCTTATCGCTCTCAGCGGCGGTGTGGACAGCAACGTCTATGCCCTGGCTTACAGCAGCGCCGATAACAGCATCTACCTCGGCGGCCACCCGGAGATTGCTGGAGGCCGCCAGGCCAATCACGTTGCCCGCTATAGTGCAACCGATGACGAGTGGTATGCCCTGGGAAACAGCGTGAACTTCCCGGTCTATGCGCTGGCGGTTGATGGAAACGACATTTATCTTGGCGGCAGCTTCAATTCGGCGGGCGGCCTCCCTGCCCACGGGATCGCCGTCTGGAACAAGTCCACCCACACCTGGTCATCGCTGGGCAGCGGGTTGAGTGGCTGCTCCGGTCTGATTTGTGTACCGGCGGTATACGCGATCTCGATCAGCGGCGGCTACGTCTACGCGGGGGGCAACTTTACCTCGGCGGGAGGTATATCAGCCAAAAATATTGCCAGATGGGACCTGAATTCCCATAGCTGGTCGCCTTTAGGGGACGGCGTGTTCGGCTGCACCGGTATGCTTTGCACCACTTACGTGCGCTCGATTTGCCCATCTGCCGAATATGGCATCCTCGTCGGCGGCAGGTTCGACTATGCGGGCAGCTCACTTAACCAGGCCAATAATATTGCACCCTGGGATGGCTCTGGCTGGGGCGTGCTGGGTAACGGCACAAATGGAACGGTTTACGCTATTGCCAACCCATCCTCGAATACTGTCTATATCGGCGGCGCTTTTACCACTCCGGAAACCTATCTGGCAAAGTGGAATGGCGCAACCTGGAGCAGCCTGAACGCGGATGTCATCAACGGCGCGGTGTATGCGATCGAGCCGAGCGGGTTTTACCTGTACATCGGCGGCGCATTCACCAACCTGGGCGGCCCGAATGGCGACCATATTTCCGTTTTCTACACCAACGATTGGCATCAACTGGATGGGGATGGGCTGGATGATACCGTGTACGCGCTGAAAAAATACAACATCCCAAGCAGTCTTCTCGCCGGGGGCGATTTTACCTCATCCGGCATTTTGGGATTGAATCGTTTTGGCAATTTCTTCACGGGGTATCCGGGGAGTTGGTCAGGGTATGGCAGCGGCGCAGACGCCACGGTGCGGGCAGTGGCTTACGATGGCCGTTACGCCTACATCGGCGGCAGTTTCCTCAACGCGGGCAACAAGCCATCGGCCTATTTTGGGCGATGGGGGATCGAGTACGATGTGTACCTGCCGGTTGTGAAAAGGTAAGGGACAAGGGACAGGGAATAGGGGATAGGGGAAGTCGGCCCTATCCCTTATTCCCTTGATTAACTTTCAACATTCTCACCTTCAACCTCCCCACCACCTTCTCCAATACAAGCTGCGCCCGCCAGAAAGCGACCGCCGCCATGCCGTGCGCCAAAACGGCGAAGAACGGCGGCGTCTGGCGGGTGTAGTACGTCCAGCATTCCCGTGTCGTCCCCCACAATTCGAGGAAATACCCCAGTCCCGCCCCGGCGATGAAGACCAGCACGGCTTTGCGGTGATCGGTGGGGGTCAAGATCAGCAGCGCGCACAGCAGCAGCGACATCACCGTGAACGATTTATAGAAGGTAGGCGCGACGAAGATCAGCATGATGATGTAAAAACCGACGAATATCGGCCAATAAATGATCTTGAAGAAACGACCGCTGACCGCTGGTTGCTGACCGCTGACTGCTGACCGCTGACCGCTAACCGCTGACCGCTGACGGCTGACCGCTTCCAACATCCGGGTGATGCGGTCAATCGAAAGGCTGGCGATTGGCCAGGCGGGGATGATCCATAACGGCGGGCGCTCGGCGGTGAAGTAATACCACAGGTAGGTCTGAGTCCCCCAGCTCTCGATGACCAACCCTCCGCAAAGCCCCACAAATACGATCATGGCGTCGGCGCGCAGATCGGCTTTGGCCATGATGAGGAACGACATCACCAAAAAGATGCCGACCAGCAGCCAGTCGAAATACAACCACCAATCACCGGCCCAATCTACATAACGGACATACTCGACAGCCAGCGGCCACCAGATATAGGCGATCAGGCTGCAAACCAGGACAAATGCGCTGATGATGTAGATACTGTGGGGAGTCCAACCAAGCAGGCCGGTAACACGGTCGAAGAGGGAGAGAGGGCGCGGTTCATCCATGGACGGAATTGTACTACATCAGGCAGATTACCCCGACATTCCAAACAACCCCGCCTGCACACTTGGCGTCACCAATTGCTCCACAATCTCTGCCATGCGGTCGGAAGTATAGGGCATTTTGTTGTCAATCCACCACTTGAGCAGGGTCACAAAGGTACCTGAAACGTAGTGTGCCAGGATCGGGATGGGTACCTTGGGTTCCTGGTTTTGGGGAAGCATGGCTTGTAAGCGGGTCGCCAAGCGCTCACTCCAATATTCTTGCCCCTTTTGGAAAAACAAATCCAACCCGCGTCCGCTAGTCAACGTTTTGAACATTTGATGGTGTTCACGGATATGTTCAAACAATCCCCGCCCGGGTAGAAATTGCCGCGGGTCGGTGTTACTTTGTTCCATCGTATCGGTCAGTGAGTCAAGTATGGTAATCATTGTGCTCACCGCCAGGTCTTCCTTGTCCTGATAATGGGCGTAAAACGTCGAGCGCCCCACGTTGGCGCGGTCAATGATGTCTTGCACAGTGATGTCATCATAACGTTTTTCGAGCATCAGCGCAGACAGGGCATGGAACAGTGTCTCGCGGGTGCGGTTGATGCGGCGGTCTGGTTTCACTGAGGACATGGGTTATTCTCCGTTATTCCTCTCCCGCTTTAGGGAGAGAGCAGAGCCAGGGCTTTTCCGTACAGTTTTCATTTTTTGTTCGGTAACGAACTTTTTCGAGTGATTGATTATTGACGGTTAACCTGTCTTTTTTTATACTTGCAAACAAAACAAACTGTTCGTTATCTTACAAATTATACTACATTTTACAAGGAGAACAAGCTATGAGTATGCTACAACTTCATCAAGCCAAGATTTCTGCGCCCGTTGAAATTGCCCGCCCCATCGAACTGCGCGGGGTAGGCAAAGAGTACAAAACCCCAGCCGGGAGTTTCGTTGCCCTGCGCGGCATTGACCTGGACGTTCAACCCGGCGAGTTTGTGGCCGTGATTGGTAAATCGGGCAGCGGCAAATCAACCTTGCTGAACCTGCTGGCAGGTATCGACCGCCCAACGGCTGGCGAGGTCATCGTCAACGGCGCGCCGATCCATAAATTCAGCGAGGATCAGGTTGCCGTCTGGCGTGGACGCAATATCGGGGTGGTCTTCCAATTTTTCCAGCTTTTGCCTACGCTCACCGTACAGGAAAATCTCCTGCTGGCGATGGATTTCTGCGGCGCAATCCCATCCAATCGTCGCGAAGGACGCGCCAGCGAACTGCTCGAACTCGTAGGCGTAGCTGACCAGGCCGACAAGCTCCCTTCCGCCCTTTCCGGCGGCCAGCAGCAACGCGCCGCCATCGCCCGCGCTTTGTCCAACGACCCACCCGTGTTGGTAGCCGATGAACCAACCGGCAACCTTGACACCGCCAACGCCAAATCGGTGTTGGAACTGTTTCAGCAGTTCTCGCAATCAGGCAAAACTGTCTTGATGGTGACGCACGAACGCGAAATCAGCCAATATGTCACCCGCTCTATCCGCCTGGCCGATGGACAGATTGTCTAAATCAAAACCCAGACCCCAAAGGTTTTCGGTCAGATTTGATACTCTGCTGGCAAATCAAGCTGCCGAAATAGTTGATTTTTCCAGCAAGGGAAACCTTTAGGGTCTTTGTCCTATAGAAAGAGTAAAATCATGCTCAAAAAACTTCCTTCCGCTTGGCGCAAAGTCTTGCGCGACCTGTGGCTCAACAAAGCCCGCGCCTTTCTGGTCATCCTTTCGATTGCGATTGGCATCTTTGGCCTCGGCCTGGTCGCCAATTCTTATGCCATTCTCGTTCGCGAAATGGATGTGAACTACCTGCGCACCAATCCTGCCGCCGCCACCCTCTACACCACCGACCTCGATGATGATTTTCTCCAACAAGTCAAAAACCTGCCACAGGTGGATGAAGTCGAATCCCGCCGCCTCATCATCGGGCGAGTTCAGACGGGCGAAAACGAGTGGAAAACCATCTGGCTTTTTGTGATAGAAGATTTTGGGAATCTCCGCCTCGACCGGTTTTCTCCTGAAGCGGGGCAGTATCCCGCCAAAACAGGTGAGATCCTGCTCGAACGCGACGCGCTGAAAGTAGCCAACGCCGAAATTGGGCAGACTCTCGGGGTGAAAATCCCCAATGCCACGCCAGCGCCGCTCCGTCTCGTTGGCAGCGTCCACGCTCCCGGCCTGGCCCCCGCCTGGATGGAAAACTTCGCCTACGGTTTTATCACGCGCGAGACGCTGGCGCTGCTCGGCGGCGACCCAACCTTGAACGAACTCAAAGTCACCTTTGTGGATAAATCCCTCAACCAGACCGCCGTCCGCTCCACAGCAACTGACTTGCGCATCTGGATGGAAACCCAGGGATACCCGGTCTCGCGCATCGAAGTCCCCAAACCGGGCAAACATCCCCATGCCACCCAAATGGCGACCCTGCTGTTCCTGCTCGAAGTCTTTGGGGTCATTGCCTTGCTCTTGAGCGCGGTGCTGGTGGTCAACATGATTACAGCCCTGTTGGCGCAGCAAATTCGTCAGATTGGGGTAATGAAAGCCATTGGGGCGAACGCCCGCCAGGTGACGGGGATTTATTATGGCATGGTGTTGATTCTGGGGCTGACCGGTTTGTTGGTTGGGCTGCCGCTCGCCATCCTGGCCGGGCGCGCCTACGCCGCTTTCGCGTCCAAACTGCTCAACTTCCAGATTTTTAGCGACGCCATCCCCTGGCCCTACCTGGCTTTACAGGTGCTTGTCGGGCTGCTGGCGCCGGTTTTGGCGGCATCCTACCCCATTTTGCGTGGCAGCCGAATCAGCGTACGCGAAGCGATGAGCGATTACGGTATCTCGCAAAAATCCGCAGGCGTGTCATCGTTCACGCGTCTCATGAGAAAAATCGCCAATCGTCCGTTTGTGCTCTCACTGCGCAATACATTTCGTCAGCGTGGACGCCTGCTCCTGACACTGGGAACACTGGCGGTTGGGGGAGCGGGCTTCATCGTGGCGATGAACGTCTCGGCATCGGCAAGTTCCACAGTAGACGCCGAATTCGCCGCCCAGAAGTATGACATCCAGACGGTCTTCAGCTTCCCATATCCCGAACAGGAATTGGAACAGCAGGCTAAAGCGGTGGCTGGCGTTGCGCGCGTGGAAAGTTGGGGCAGCGCCCAGGTTGTTCGCGTTTTGGATAATGGAACCGAATCCAACAAATTCAGGCTGCTGGCCCCGCCTGAACGCACCGTCCTGATGACGACGCTGCCGCTGTTGGAGGGTCGTTGGCTGGCAGTGGACGATGGCAACGTTTTGGTAGCCAATCATGCCCTGCTTGCCGCGCAACCCGACCTAAAAATAGGCGGCCCGATAACTCTGCGAATCGCCGGAAAAGAGACCACCTGGAAGTTGGTTGGCGTAGTACAGGAGATGATGTTCCCACCCACCGTTTATATGACCAAAGAATCTTTGAATGCCGCTATGGGGTGGGACGGTCTCGCTTCAACGTTGGTGGTAGTCGCCAACCCGCGTGACGCGGAGACGGTGGTGCAGGTTTCGCGCCGTCTCGAAAGCCAATTTGCCGGAAGCGGTCTGGATGTGTACGGCTCTGTCCGCATGGCCGATTATCGCAAAGTCATCGAGGACCACCTGCTCGTCCTGTCCACCTTCCTGGTGCTGATGTCGGTCCTGGTGTTGCTGGTCGGCGGATTGGGGCTGGCCTCCACGATGAGCATCAATATCCTGGAACGCACGCGCGAGATTGGCGTGCTGCGCGCCATTGGCGCCTCCTCTGGCAGTATCCTGAAAATTATCGTTGCGGAGGGCGCTATTATCGGCACGTAGAGCTGGGCGCTGGCGCTCGTCATCTCGTGACCGGTCAGTTCCTTCGTCAGCTACACTTTCGGCATGACCTTTTTCGAAGCCCCGCTGCGGTTGGCCCTATCCGTTCCGGGCATCATCCTCTGGCTGGCAATTTCCACCGGTTTCGCTGCCCTGGCCAGTCTTTACCCGGCCTGGAGCGCCACCCAACTCACTGTCCGCCAAATTCTGGCGTATGAATAGTAAGGGCGACCCGCCCAGGCATAACAAGCGGCCCTCTCAGGCAAAACAGGCAGGTATAAACAGCATCCTGTCTGGTCTTGAAGGGTTGCACCTACCCATCAAACAAAAAAGGAGAAACTGATGAACTACAAAAAACTGTTCTGGATTGCGGGCGGCGTACTGCTCGCCGTCATCATTTGCGGCTTGTTGGTATGGTTTGGAAGCGGGATGATTACAATGGTTAGGGCACACCTGGGGATGTAAACACTTATCCCCCTCCCATGCATCTGCGGGCGCGCATCAAAGTTTCGGCTTCTTCCACAGGCCCTTGCCAGGGGCCGGGTTTTTCCTGCTTGAGGGTCGTTACGGCGGCTGCCCAGTAGGTGGCCTCGGCAGGGCCAGCGCTCAGGCGGCGCCCGATGTAAGCCGAAAAGCAGGTATCGCCGCGCCCGGTGCGCCCGGCCAGCGAGCGCGGTGTGAAGGGCGCCTGGAAGAACTGCCCATCGGCATAAACCAGCGGCCCTGAGGATTGAGTCAGAACGATCTCTTTTGGCCCGAATGAACTGAGCTTGCGCGCCGCGGCGTGCAGATCGGTTTCGCCGGTCAAGTGCTCGGCCTCGGCGCGGTCAACTTTCAGATAAGTGATGTGGCTCAGCCCTTCAGCCATCTCGGGCCAGGGCTTGAAAACCAGATCGTCGCCTTGCGGGACGCGTACAAACCCCTGGACATCCAAAGCCAGGGGATCCCGCCGGGCCAGGGCTTTCAAGGTGGGCAAGTCCACCTCGCCGGCGATGATCCCCGTGATCATGATCGTGCTCACAGGCAGTTCCGGTATTTCGGCCAGGGTCATCGTCCCGGCAAAACCGATCAGCTTGCAAATCCGCCGCTCCATATCGTTCGATTGGTAGTAATTGGCGATGCCTGAAGTCTGCGGCCCTGGGGAGGCGTAGACTTTGACCCCCGCCCGGCGTAATTCCTCGAGACGGGGGAAATCGTCCGGGTGCAGACGAGTGGCTACGGCCACGTTTAGCCCCATCTGGCGCAGCACCATACTTCCGTAGTACACGCCCCCTCCCGAGGAGATTTCGCCCCGCCCGTCTACGATCAGCTCATCCTTGGCAAAGTGCCCAATCATCAAGATGTCGAATTTTTCCATGATCCCAACTCGTCTTCTATCCGGGTAGAACGTGAACGCAGTCGGCCAGCAAGCTGACCCCAACGGCTGCGCCTTCGGCGTGGATGGCGGTATGCCGCGGGTCGGTATCAACCACAGAAATGAGCTGCCCGCCCACCTCGATGTCATAATCTACCATGTTGCCCAGGTAAGAAGCCCGCCGCACAATTCCTGGCAACTCGCCTTGCGAATTGACCAGTATCATCTCAGGGCGGGCGATCAGGATCAGCCGGGCGCCCTCAGAATAGACTTCTTTCACATTGCTCAGATGCAGGGTCTGGCCATAAACCTGGACCGCCAGTTGGCCGGGCAAGCCCCGGGTGACGGTGGCATCAATAAAGTTGGCGCGTCCGATGAAGTCGGCCACGAAGCGTGTTTGCGGGTAGCGATAGACTTCGACCGGGGAACCGACTTGTTCGATCAAGCCCTTGTTCATCACCACCACCCGGTCGGAGAGAGTCATGGCTTCGATCTGGTCGTGAGTGACATACACGCTGGTGATCCCCAGGCTGCGCTGAATCCGCCGGATTTCGGTGCGCATGCTCTCACGCAGCTTGGCATCCAGGTTCGAGAGCGGCTCATCCATCAACAGCACCTTCGGCTCCATCACCAAAGCCCGCGCCAGTGCGACGCGCTGCTGCTGCCCACCCGAAAGCTGGTTGGGGGCGCGCTTCTCATAGCCGGTTAACTCGACCAGTTCCAATACCGCCCCCACCCGCCGCTCGACCTCTGACTTGGAGATTCGCTGGACGTGCAGGCCATAAGCGATATTTTCAAAGATATTCAGGTGGGGAAAAATGGCATAGCTCTGGAAAACCATAGACATGTCGCGCTTGTTGGGCGGCAACGTGTTGATCTCTTTGCCGTCCAGCAAAATCCGCCCGGAAGTAGGGAACTCGAAACCGGCGATCATGCGCAGGGTGGTGGTCTTGCCGCAGCCCGAAGGGCCTAACAGCGTCACCAACTCGCCCTGGCTGATCTGCAGATCGGCATCTTTGACAGCATGGACTTCGCCAGCGCCGCCGCGCGGCGGAAAGGTTTTGGTAAGTTTTTCCAGGGTCAAGTACATGATGTTAAGCTCCCATCGAAATATCCACATCGCCTCGGCCGCGCAGCACACGCCGGGTGATCAGATTGATCACGCCGATGGCGATCAAAACCAGCACGATGATAATGGTGGAATAGGCCGATGCGCCCATCAGCCCCACCTGTTCGAAATCGCTCATGATCGAAGCGGTGACAATGCGCCAGCGGGCCGTAACCAGGAAGATGATGGCTGACAGGCTGGTCATGTGGCGGGTAAAGCTGAAGATCAATCCCGCCAGCAAGGCCGGTAAAATGAGCGGCAGAGTTACCTTACGGAAGGTATATTGGGCGTCAGCGCCCAGGATTTGTGAGGCCTCTTCGATCGAAGGATCAATTTGCTGCAAGGCGGCTACGCCAGCCCGCACCGAGGCCGGCAGGCTGCGTACGATGTAAGCCGCGAGGATGATATAAGGGGTGCTGGTGAGGGCCAGGGGCATACCATGATAGAACAATACACACGGCAGCGCCAGGGCAATCACACCCAATGGCAGCCGGAGGCGGGAATTTTCAGACCGGACGACCAGCGCGGTAATAAATAACAGCGCCATCCCGAGCAGTACGGGGGATAGCTGGAAGGGCACTTTGATATAGTCAGCCATCTGATAGAGGGCGCTGCTCCAAAACCCGCGCTCCATGTTGCGGCCGGCAACCGCAATCGGAACAGCAATGATATCCACCAGGTTGAAGAGCGCCGAATAAGCTGCAATGCCCAGGAAAGTGTAGAAACCCAGTTTTCTACGGCGAACCAGGCTGATGACCGCCAGCCCCAAATAGATGCCGCTATAGGTGTACATTAGAGGCTTTAACCCTAGCTGGGGCGCTAAGAAATGCACCGCCAGCCCGATTCCAGTCCCCAAGATGAGCATAATAACCTGTTCGCGGCGGGAGGGCGTGGCGAAGAAAATAAAAAACAGCGCCAATATAGCGTAGAGGATCGAGGCCATGACCACCCGGCCTTTTTTGAAGGCCAGGATGAATCCGATCCCCAGGATGGTGCCGGGTACTGCACCGCCGAGGTTCGATCCGAAGTCGAGTATTTCCTTACCGCTGAACTTTTTTCGCACGATAAGAAAGGCAATCACCATGCCGATAAGAGCTGCCACCGGAGTGCCCAGGGCGCTCAAGAAGGTGGTGTCTAAAATGGCTTCTACCCCCCGGGTAAGGGCATCGTTCCACCAACGCAGGGTGGGCGCATAATTCACACCCCAGGCTGAGGTGAAAGAGCTGTAAACCACAGTGGCGTACAGCAGGATGATAAAGATGCAACCCAGGTAAGTGATCGCGATGCATGTCCAGCGGATCAGACGCGACTTCTCGACCGGCGCGGAGCCGCTGGGTTTACCGGTGACAGAGATGTACGATCGGCGATTTACATAATAGCGTTGTACCAGGAAAACGAACAGCGTGGGAACCAACAGCACAAACGCCAGGGCCGAGGCTTTTTGGTAATCGTATTCACCGATCACTGCCAGGAAAATTTGGGTGGAAAGCACGGTCATGTTGCCGGCGATGAACATGGGGTTGCCCAGGTCAGCCAGTGATTCGACGAACAGCAGCAGCACCGAGCCTGCCAGCCCTGGGATGAGCAAAGGCAGGATGATCGTGCGAAAGACGTGGAAACGCCCCGCCCCCAGCGATTCAGCGGCCTCCTCCATAGCTGGATTCAACCGTTCGAGCATGGCCCGCAAGATGAGATATGACACGGTGAAAAAGGTGATTACCTGAACGAACACCAACCCCTGCATACCATAGACGTTATAGTTCAACCCCAGCAGTTGTTTGGTGATCAGCCCGTTACGCCCAAAAAGCAGGATCGTGCTGAGGGCGATAGCAAAGGGGGGCGAGACCGTTGGCACCATGGCGATGAGATGCACCCAACGTTTGCCGGGAATCTGGCAGCGCACCATGGCAAACGCAAAAACGAATCCCAGCAGGGTACCGATGACCGATGACAACACGCCCATGCGGATGGTGTTCCAAAAAATCTGCCGCATGACAGGCCCGTAATAAGAGTCAAAGTAACGGGCAAAATACTTGAGATCGAACAGGCCTTCTTTGTTGATGAATCCACTGCTGATTGCTCGCGCCAGGGGAAAAAATACAAAAACCAGCAAAAAAAGACCGCAGAACAGCAAGCTCATAAACAAAACCGGGTCGCGGCTGATCAGCGCAAACTCCCGGTAGCGGTGGACCAGCCCGGCAAACCTGCTCACGGGCGAACGCCCAGGGGGTATTTCGGGCTTATGGCCAGAAGGTATATCGGTCATGCGGCCTCCGAATTTATTATATTGGGCCTTCCAGCTTGAAAGGGGAAATTTCCTGCTAAAAAGGATTGCTGCCGCCCTCGGGCGGCAGCAATCCTTTTTCTCTAAAATGCGGTTACTGCTTCAGATTGTCGGCATTGGCAATTTCGTTGGTGAACTTGTCAACGAAGGTTTTCTTATTCGTGCCGGCCCAAGTGAAGTCGTAATTGATCAACTTGGCTTCCATCAGTTCGGGCCGCGAGGCGACTGCGCCGGTGACGGTCGGAGCCTGGTAGGCTTTGTATTTGGGGCCAAGGCTCTGGGCTTCAGCAGTCAAGGCCCAATCGAACCAGAGTTTGGCAGCTTGCAGGTGCTTAGCGCCGTTGATGATGGCCATGCCGCCGATTTCATAGCCGGTGCCTTCCTTGGGGAAGGTCAGCACGAGCGGGGCCTGGTTGTTCTCGATCTCGTTCACGGTATCGTGCGAGAAAACGATCGCCACTGCACCTTCACCCAGGCCAACGAATTTCGCCGGGGCAGCGCCCGACTTGGTGTACTGCGAGACCTGCGCGGCGTACTTCTTGAGGTATTCCCAGCCAGCCTCTTCGCCCTTGAGCTGCAAGATGGTAGCCAGAGCCGTGTAGGAGGTGCCCGATGTGGATGGGTGAGCAACCATCACCTGGCCCGTGAATTCGGGTTTGAGCAGATCGTCCCAGGATGTGGGAGCCTCGACGCCGGGGTGAGCTTCGAGCCAGTTGGTGTTGGTGGCGAAGCCGAGCGAACCCATGTAGACGCCGGCCCAGGTGTTATCGGGGTCTTTGGTCTTGGAGGGGTCAATCAAGTTGGCGTAATTCGGGGAGTCGTAGGCCTGAAGAACGCCGGCTTCCTTGGCTGCGATGAAGCTGTCAATCGGGCCACCCCACCAGATGTCGAATGAGGGGTTATCCTTCTCAGCTTGCAGACGGGCCAGGGCTTCACCAGCCGACATGCGGACATAGCTGACGGTGATGCCGGTGTACTTCTTCTCGAATTCCACTTTCATGCCTGCGCACCATTCTTCCTGTGGCGTGCAAAGCACACTCAGCTCAGTGTCGGTGATAACCGGTTCTTTTGGAACATCGGTTGGAGCAGTGGTGGCGACAGTGGTAGGCGTCGTGCAGGCGGTGAGCAGGATGCTCAACGTCACGAGCAGCACAACGGCCATTCGGATCTTCTGATTCATCTGTTTCATTTTTTCTCCTCGTCTTAGATACTAAGTAGGGTTGAAGTGACACTGCCTTTATTGTATAACAGGATGCGCAATCGAGGTACTACTTCTTTCCTGTTTCTGTAATGACTATCATCTTGTTTATACTTGCAAGGTGATCCCGGGATGCTTACACCCTGGGCGTTCAACCTCCCTTTCGAGAGAATCTCCCCCATAGGCCAGGTTTTTTGAATCAGTCTGCCCATTCTACAGCCGGTATGATCCACTCATCCAACGGTTTGTAAAGGATACCATGTCCGGCGCCAACCTGAAGCACGATTTCATCATGCCGGGCAAGCCCCTTGCCTTCGGAAAACGCAAACAACTCCTGGCATGAACCGGCCAGGTTATCGGCAGAGTCATAAATTGACAGACATTCCCGTATAGAAATATATTGGCTTGCTTGAAGCCTTCAACGGTGTCAGGATTACAACCTCCCATGATGACGAAGTTCATTGCTTCGTTATTTAAGGAGGTATGAGATTGACGTCGCAATGCCAGCGCCTTTTGACGCGCCGATGACCGTAATGTTTTTGGCAGGAACCCCGGCTTTCAGTAATTCCGCGACCTGTCCCACAACTCTCTCGGCATATTTCATCCCATCCGCGTTTATTGATCTTTGTTCACTGATGACTACAAAGCCATAACCAGAAAGTTTCTCCAAAATTGCATCATACTCATATTCGCCAAAGTCAGGGCTGACCGCATGAATTCCCTGATCCTCGATAATTTTGCCGTGAAAGTAAAACAGATATTTTTGGGACAGGTCAATCGAAACAGGAAACGCGTAAGCTGCCAATTCTGATGTCGGTGTGATTGTAGCCCACGTCTCCGGGGCAAATTGCAAAAGGTAAGGTGTATCCAGGTTCACTGGAATATTGGCCTGGAGCAACTCGATCTTTCGGCAGTCATCGGCCAGGTTGGCAGGCCACCAGGCGGCTTTGTCGGAATTGGACGGCTTCAGGTAAGCTACAGCCACCCGAAACGGCCCATCTGGCATGGCGATCTGATACTCGATTTCTTGTATGGCAGTCATCGAGCCGAGGTTGGCCAGCCAGCCATTGCCTTCCAGGAATGCCTCCCGTTGCTGTTGATCTGCTTCAGTATTCGAGGTAACCCCGTATAAACTCCACTGAAATGATTGAATCAATAGCCAGCCATCATTGCTGTGTGTAAAGATGGCAGTGCCGAGTGATCCCGAAGAGTGCTTAACGGAGATTTTGTCGTCATACTCGATGAAGACCGAAGTTGTGGTCAAGCCTTCGATGTTTTCATGGATGCCCAGGTAAAGATAGCCCCCGTTCTGCATCAGATACAGATCACCACCGTCGGTGAATTCCTGTTGTGTGGCGCTGAACCATTCCCCAGGTGAGAGAACGCCGTCCAGGGTTGGGGGATTTCCCGTTGGGACTTCGATTGCGAGGCCAGCAGATAGCGCCGATGCATTGGCCGCAGGTTTCCATACCGGGCTGGATTCATCCCATGGGGAGGTGGTCAGGCGCGTCTGGTGGCTGCCGTCGGCGTCCATCAGGTAAATGTCATAAACATACTTTTGGCCATCCCGGTCCGACGCAAACGCAATCCGTGTGCCATCGGGCGACCAGGCTGAGCCGACGTTGTTCGCGTCGCCGGTGGTTAACTGTCTTACATTGCTGCCATCGGCATCCATCACGTATACCTGGAAGGCTCCATCACGGTTGGACGAAAAAGCGATCTGTTTCCCATCGGGTGACCAGCCCGGGGTAATATCAATTGTCTGATTATCAGTCAATTTGTGAAGATTCGCACCATCCGCATTCATTACAAAAATTTCTGCGGTGTTCGGGTCGTTATAAGCCGAGACCCCATGGGCATCGCCGACCTGGGAGGCGAAGGCAATTTGCTTGCCATCCGGCGACCAAACCGGGGAAGAAGCATATTCTTTAGGGTCGGTGGTCAACTGCCGCAAATCGCTAACCTGCGGCGTTGGTTCAGCGGAAAAATTCATGACCCAGATATTCCCGTTCCGCGAGAAGGCAATTTGCCTGCCATCCGGAGACCATTGAGGAAAATGATCGAGCTTCCCCTGGGTCAGGCGCGTCAGAGTGGATCCATCGGCGCTGACCACATACATAGACCAGTCATTATCATTGTGATGAACGATGAATGCGAGCCATTTTCCATCTGGCGACCAGGCAACGGCTGCCGCACCCGAGGTGTTTGGCAGCGGGGTCACAGCGCTGCCATCGGCATTCATGAACTTTATTTCTGATTGGCGATAATTGTCGGGGTTGAAAGTAAGAAAAGCGATGATTCCGCCCCCGCTGCCTGAGAGCGTGGGGGGAGGGGTTACTGTGGAAGTGGGGGCTGGCGTCCCGGTTGGCCCCGGAGCGACAGTGGGGGAGGATGGAGGGGTCTGGGTCGGCAATGGCGTGTTAGTCAAGGCCGGCGGGAGCCGTGTAGCGGTCGGAGTCGCGGCCGGCTTGCACGCTGACAGAACGAACGGAACAAGCAAGAGCAAAGCGAGGGGTTTGGTATTCATCATTTTTCCTTCTCCCTGTATATTCCGGTCACGGCGCTGGCATCCAGACCGGCCCCATATCGTCGCCCGGATGATTCGTCAAGCGTCTGACACTGGCATCATCCGCGTTCTGGATAGCCATTTCGACATCCAAAACATAGATTTCGACATTTCCATCACGGTTGGATGAAAATGCGATCAGCTTGCCATCAGGCGACCAGTCTGGTTCCGTATCGGAGGCCGGGTTATTGGTCAGGCGAACGATATTGCTGCCATCCACATTCATCAGATAGAGTTCCGTGTTTCCATCGCGGTCAGAGGAAAAGGCAAGCCTGGAGCCGTCCGGCGACCAGGAAGTAACCAGATTCCGAACGGGCGGCAGGCTGTCGGTCATTTGTTGGCTGGCCGCTCCACCTTGCAGGGCGACTTCGACATCCATGACATAAATCTCAATATTTCCGGTACGATAAGCCGAATAGGCGAGTTGTTTGCCATCCGGCGACCAGACGAGATTCCCGTCCCTGGATATGTCATTGGAATCGGTCAGGCGCACCATACCCGTCCCGTCAGGACGAATGAGATAAATATCACCCCGCGTTCCATTTTCATTCAGGAAAGCGATCCATTCCCCATCAGGTGACCAGGCCGGTTTCACCAGATATTCGTTGGGCAGGTTATTGCTCACCACACTGAGGGGGATTCTCGATATTCCGCCAGCGGCGATATCCGCAATCTTGAGGCCGCTATACTGAAAGATAATCCTGTTACCATCCGGCGACCAGTTTGGCTCGTAGCCGCCCTTGATGCCAACCGTCACTCGTAATTTCCCACTGCCATCGGCATTTATCATATAGATTTGCCAGTCGCTGCTTTCCCGGGAAGCAAAAGCGATCACCCCGCCGCCGCTGCCCGTGAGGGTTGGGAACGGGGTAGGGAGCGGAGTGGAAGTGGATGTAGGCGCCAGCGTCTGGGTAGGGGTCAGAGTGACCGTGGAGGTCGGCGCCGGCGCCTGGGTTGGTGACGGGATGTCGGTAACCGTTGGCGGGATGGATGATGCCGTTGGAGCGACCGGGGTTGTAGTTGTTCCACAACCCGTCACAACCAATAGGAGTACAGTCAGGATCAGTTTTGTTCGCATGGGATTTTTCCTATGTGTTTTGACCAGGGGGTTTACGGACGCCAAATGGGGTTTATGGCCCTTGCCCCGGTTGGTGTATGGGTTACCTGTCTGACATTTGTTCCATCCGCTTCCATCACATAGACATCGAAGCGTTCTGCCTCGGCGCGGTCCGAGCTGAAGGCAAGCAGCGATCCATCCGGCGACCACCTGGGATTGTCATCACAAGCATCGTTGTCAGTCAGTTGGCGCACATCGGTTCCATCCGCATTCATAACGTAAATTTCAAAGGTGCTCGCGCTTTCCGGGGTATTCCACTCCCCTGTGGACGCAGAAAAAGCAATCAGTTTTCCATCAGGTGACCAGGATGGATAAGATTCGTTGGCGCTGGTATCGGTCAGGCGCTGCTCGTCCGCGCCGTCAATGCTGGATGTATAGACTGTCCATTCGCTGATATTTTAATTGATATCGTGAATTTCTATACCGCCACAT
>DYIZ01000143.1 GCA_020723385.1 Candidatus Aquidulcis sp. | reverse complement strand
ATTTAGATAATCAGATACAAATTGTCTTGTATGTCACTTTTGCCGCTACTGATTAAATTTACTATTCGATGTTAGAGCTACATTATGGGGATGGACAACGCTTTTCCCCTTGGGTCTGCACTCTTTTTCACCAAATCCCAGTCGAAGCATCGTACGAAGACGGCCAGAAATAAGTGCAGCGGTTGTATCAAGACTAATTGTATCATATTTATTGAATTTACAAGGTTCTCTTTTCAAAAAAGACTCCCGGAGTTCTGGAAACTCCGAGAGTCTTTCATGATAGTTCTATGCTGCACGCGCTTGGTGATTGTTGCCGCTGGCCGCCCTCACCCCTGACCCTTCTCCCAATTATGAGAGAGGGGAACACCGCTCACTTCCCCAGTGATTGGCTTTTGCCCTTTGGTAATCTGTCTCAGCTTACCAGGTATAACTCTCCACGCTCGAAGCCGCGTTCCAAATAATAGCGCCGCGTCCCCACCGCGGCGATTACCGCAAGGCGTTGGTAACCGTGCTGGCGGGCAATATCGCGCGCCCGCTGGAGCAACTGCGTTCCCAGCCCGGCGTGCTGCGCCGCGCCGCCCGCCTCCGCCCCGATTTCGAGCGACTGCCCATACACATGCACCTCGCGGATGATCGCCGCGCCCGCCAGGTCTGCCAACCCCGTATCGGGCGATTCCGGCCCCGGCAGGGACAGGCGTAAAAAGCCTGCCAGTTTATCTTCCGGGGTGACGAACGAGAGAAAATGTTCTTCACTGCCGCCCGCCGGGTAAACCAGGTCATCCAGCCGGAGATCGGCGATTGACACGCGCTGCTTGCCCACCTCGCGGCAGCGGATGCATTGGCAGGTCGTTCCGCGCCGCGCCATTTCCAAGAAAACATCTTGCCGCAGGCTGGAGCGTTTGTTGCCCGCCACCACATCGGTCGAAGGGATGTCGCGCACCACCCGGTTCACGCGGCAGTAGCGCGGGATGGTCGGTTTGATGTCGGCGAGGAGGTGGATCAATTCATCGGTCGCGTAGGGAGTATATTCGCCGCGCTGCCAGTATTGGTACAGCTCGGCGGTTTCGAGCAGTTGGGTCGGGTAGATTTTGATCTCGTCCGGGCAGAGATCGTCCCACAGGCGGGCGAAATCCCGCCGGTCGGAGTCGAGCGTGGCCCCGAGGAGATTCGGCATCCAGTGCAGAACGATCTTGAACCCGCCGGCGCGCAGCAGCGCTGCGGCGCGGTGTGTCTCCGCAACCGTGTGGCCGCGCCGGTTCAATTCCAGGATGCGGTCATCGAGGCTTTGCGCACCCATCTGCACTTTGGTGACCCCCAACCGGCGCAGCCAGGCCAGTTGGGCTGGTCCGACCTCAGGCGGGCGGGTCTCGATCACCAGGCCGACATTGCGATGCGGAGCGTCCTCGTTGAGAAGATGGGCAGCTTCGAGCGCGCTCTCCCCCCTATCCCCTATCCCCTCTCCAGAAGGGATAGGGGATAGGGGATAGGGGGGAAGGCCGTTCATTGCATCGAAGCAGCGCCGGATGAACCATTCCTGGTAATCGCGCCGGTAGGCGTCCCACGTGCCGCCCAAGATGAGCAGCTCGACCTTGTCGGTGGGATGCCCGACCGCCTCCAGCGCCTCGAGGCGGGATTTGACCTGCGCAAACGGGTCGAAATTGTGTTCCAGCCCGCGCCGCGCCCCCGGCTCATCGGGCAGATAACTCTTGGGCATGGCTTCGATCGTGGGGCAGAAAATGCAGCGCGCCGGGCAGGGATAGGGTTTGGTCAGCACGGTGACGGTGGTCACACCGGACAGCGTGCGCACCGGCTTCATGCGAATACGTTCGAGCAGCGCCGCGTCGGGCTGCCACTCGCCGCTCTCGACAAGCTGGCGGTAGGCAGCGATCAGCGCATGTTTCGGCAGGTAGCCGCCGCCGGGCAGCGGGAAACGCCGCACAACCACATCCACCTTCCCGCCGGCGCGCAGCATTTCCAGCGCCTGGCGGGCCAGGGCCAATTGTTCGGGAGTGTATTGCCGTGCAGAAAGCCAATCGTCGCGTTTGACCATTTTCAAACCGAAGCGCCCTTTACGTTTTACGCTTTACGCTTTACGATTGCGACATGAACGATGACGCAACCAAACGACTTCTCGACCTCAACCGTCAATTCTACCAGACCTTTGCGAAGCAGTTCTCCGCCACCCGGATGCGCCTCCAGCCCGGCGTGCGCCGTGTATTGGAGGGGATACCGTCCGAGAGCGACATTCTCGACCTGGGGTGCGGCAACGGCGAGCTGGCCCGCGAGCTGGCCCGCCGGGAACACCGCGGCAGCTACGCGGGATTGGATTTCAGCCCCGGTCTGCTGGGCGCCGCCAGTGAAACCCCGCTGCCGGACAATTTCCGCTTCTTTCGGGCCGATCTCGCCTCCCCCGATTGGGATACCGACATCTCCGCGGCGGTTTACTCGGTCGTATTGGCCTTTGCCGTATTCCATCACCTCCCCTCCGCCGGGCTGCGGCGCGCCGTGCTGCGCCAGGCCCGCGCCAGGCTGGCCCCCTCCGGGCGGCTGATCCACTCGGAGTGGCAATTCCTCGACAGCCCGCGCCTGCGCGCCCGCATCCAGCCGTGGGAGTCCATCGGTCTGTCGCCCGCCGATCTCGATCCCGGCGATTATCTGCTCGACTGGCGAAGCGGCGGCAGCGGGCTGCGCTATATCCATTACTTCAGCGAAGAGGAATTGGCCGCGCTGGCCGACGAAACCGGCTTCCGGGTGGTTGAGAGCTTCCGCGCGGATGGCGAGAACGGGCAATTGGGGCTTTATCAGGTTTGGGAACGCCAACAAACATAACTGACAGCCCTACGTTCTACGTTTTACAGATTACGGCAGTATAATATCGTTACCCCCACATTCCCATTTATGGTTGACCTATGCGAATCCTTATCGTCTCTGATATTCACGCTAATCTGACTGCTCTCGAAGCTGTGCTAGAAGCCGCCGGTAAGTTCGACGCGGTATGGTGCCTGGGAGATTTGGTCGGCTACGGGCCTGACCCCAACGAGTGCATCGCCCGTGTGCGCGAGCTGCCCGATTTGATCTGCCTGCTCGGCAATCACGACGCGGCCGCCTTGAAGCAAATAGACGTGGACACTTTCAACGTTGAGGCGCGCCAGGCGATCCGCTGGACGCAGCAAACCCTGACGCCCTCCGGGCTGGCTTTTCTGGAAAAGCTGCCGGAAAAGATGATGATTGACCACGTCACGCTGGCGCACGGCAGCCCGCGCCAGCCGGTGTGGGAATACCTGCTCGACACGCGCACCGCCACCACCAATTTCGAGCATTTCGAGACGCCCTATTGCTTCGTTGGGCACACCCACCTGCCGGTGCTGTACTACCTGCCCGACGAGAGCCGCATCGCCCGGTTGATCGTTCCCGACGCTGCGATGACGTTATCTCTAGCCCCGCGTGCTATCCTCAACCCGGGGTCGGTCGGGCAACCCCGCGACCGCGACCCACGCGCCGCTTATGCCATCTATACTCCCGAAGAAAACACCTGGGAATATTGCCGCGTGGCATACGACATCTCAGCCGTGCAGGTCCGAATGGAGGCGGTTGGCCTGCCGGAACGCCACATCCAACGATTGACAGCTGGGTGGTAACGCACCGCGAAAAGCGCGAAGGGACGCCGGCAACGATTGGTAACGGGGGTTGTCATATTTTTGTCAGCCTGATATCAAGGCAAGACAGCTAGGTTAGCATACAATCAAGCCAAATTCGCTCCAAGGAGGAACACTCTATGTCCAAGAAAATTATCATCATTTTGGCGCTTTCGGCTTTGTTGCTGGCATCCTGTAGCGCCGCGAAAGCGACCCCATCCTACGCTTCCGAGGAGGGCGCTCCGCCCGCGGCCAGGGAAGTGGCGGTGGGCGGCGACACTGGAGGCTATACTTACGACGGCAGCGCCTATGTCGCACCTTTGCCCGATGTCGAGCGCATCGTCATCAAGAATGCCAGCCTCTCCATTGTGGTGAATGACCCCTCGATCTCGATGGATACGATCAGTAAAATGGCGGAGGAAATGGGCGGGTTCGTCGTCTCGGCCAACCTGTACACCACCTACACCGATAG
The DNA here is from genome assembly GCA_020723385.1 of Candidatus Aquidulcis sp. GTDB lineage: Bacteria > Chloroflexota > Anaerolineae > Anaerolineales > UBA4823 > DYIZ01. The sequence continues at coordinate 14,834 of DYIZ01000143.1, read as the reverse complement.
CGGGGCGGAAGTCCCCCGCGCTTCGATCACCGTGCGCATCCCGGCGGAAAAGCTGAACGACGCCCTGACCCGCATCAAGACCGAAACCACCCAGCCGGTGATCAACGAATCCATCACCAGCGATGATGTCACCAGCCAGTACACCGACCTGCAATCACGTCTGACCAACCTGGAAGCCGCCGAAACACAGTTACAAACGATTATGGACTCTGCCATCAAAACCGAAGATGTACTGTCAGTCTACAACCAGCTCGTCTCGGTGCGCGAGCAGATCGAGGTGATCAAAGGGCAGATCAAATATTACGAGGAATCTGCCGCGCTCTCGGCGGTGTCCGTTGATCTGATTGCCAACGCCTCCGTGCAACCGCTGTCCATCGGCGGTTGGCAGCCGGTGGGGGTGGCCAAGAACGCCATCCAGGCTCTGATCAGTACCGTGAAAGTCCTGGTCAACATCGGTATCTATTTGGTACTGCTCGTGCTGCCAGTGCTGCTGCTGATCGGGCTTCCGCCCGCCATCGTGATTTATGTTATCGTCCGGTTGTTGCGCCGCCGCAAGAAGGCGAAAGTCATAGCGCCGAAGGCAGAGTAAACTTTAGGAGAATCCAAAAAGAGCTTGTGTGTACTTTGCACAAGCTCTTTTTGGTTTCTTCCCAATCTACCTTTGGCTACCGAGCATAATAAGTTGACGACCGCATTTTGATCACGAATGCCACGAATAGACGAATGTCACGAATGTTTTTGTGAATCAATTCGTGTCATTCGTTCATTCGTGCTATTCGTGATTGAGGCTCTCCCGCCTTCGGCGGGAAATGTCCCAGATTTGGGGTGTGTGGGAGTACAACGCACTCACACACCCCAAATCTGGGGATTCCTCCCGTTGGAAACGGGAGAGCCGTGATTGATTTGTCCAGTAGCAAAATCTATCTCAACCTCAACACCTGCCCCGGATAGATTGTGTACGGATACGGAATATCATTCAGCGCCGCCAACGCTTCCCAATCCAGATCGAATTGCTCGGCAATCGCTTTCAGAAAGTCGCCGCGCTGGACGATGTAAGATTCGGGCGCGTCGGTCTCGGGCGCGGGCACAGGCGTCGGCTCGGGGGAAATTGGCGAGGCGGGGATTACGATGACAGGAAAATACAACCGGTTAAGGTTGATAACCACAGGAGCGGGAGTTTCTGCTATGGGAGCATCAACCACGGGCGCAGCCGCAGCCCCGCCGGGCAGTTCCAGCACCTGCCCGGCATAGATCACGTAGGGATAAACGATTTGATTCAGGGAAGCCAGATCCTGCCAGGAAACCCCAAACTGCTCGGCCAGCGCGATCAGGTAATCGCCGCGCTGCACAGTGTAGAACCCGGGGTTGGCTGCGGCAGATACCGGTTCAGTATCGGAATCCGCCTCGCCGGATGAGGCCCAATAGCCGGTCACTGCCATGTTGCCCAGCACATCCCACGAGGCCAGGAACGACTCCAGCGGGTAAGTCTCCGTCCAGCCGGTATAGGCGTCCACCAAATGGGCGCTGTCTTCATCGTACCCGATCAAAATCATGGTGTGCTCGAAATGCGCTACGATGGTTTCGTCGCCGTCGGAATCGGTGTAAGCGATGGGCGTACCCGGCCACACCAGGCCGATTACCCACACGATCACCGGCCGCCCGGCAGCGATCTCGTAGCGCAGGTCATCCCAGGTGATGTCATGTTCAGCGTTGGCCTCGAAGCCGTAATCTTGCAGCGAATCCGCCACCGGCCCGGCGTGAACGCCGTAACTCGACGGGGGGATGCCCCCAACGGGATCATTTGGACTGCCCACAAAACCCTCGTCGGGGTTGTCTGAAGATGGCAAGGCCAGTTGGAACTCCCACTCGCTGATCGTCACCCCCCAATAAGCGGCCCAATCGGCCGCCGAACGAGATTCACACGAGAGATTGGCCGACTGCGGGTGGCCGGTCACCCCCGAAAGGTAGGCTCTCTCCGGCAGATCGTCAGCCCGCGCCCCGCTGGAGAGCAAAAGAACAAGGATAAGGAATCCGGGAAAGCAGGAAATCAGTTTCTTGGCGTGTCTGCCTGCATCTTTATGATCCACCATAACACAATTCTAGCCGATTGCCGAGGAACGGGCAAGCGAGTACCCCTCTCTGTCCCCCCATCGCCGTCTACAAGATATCAATCGGGTCAAATTCCCGGTGGCGGCGATGGGGGGATGAAAGGGGGGTAAAGCCGGGTTATAATTTGGGTGATGAATATCCTCGAACAGCAAATCCAAACCCTGATTGGAGTCCGTCTGACGAGACGCCAATTAACCGCACTCGAACAATACGAGCAAACCCTGCTCGAATGGAATGAGCGGTTCAACCTGACCGCCATTCGCGATACCGAAACCGTGCGCGTGAAACACTTTTTGGACTCATTCACATGTCTGATGGCAATGCGTGACACTCCAACCGACCGGGTGGTTGACGTGGGCACCGGCGCCGGGTTCCCTGGGTTGGTTTTGAGGATCGTGATCCCGGCGATGCGGCTGACACTGGTGGAATCGGTGGGCAAGAAGGCTGATTTCTGCCGCCATGTGGTGGGCAAACTGGGATTGGATGGGGTCGAGGTGATCCAGGAGCGGGCCGAGAGCCTGGGGCAAATGCCAGGCCACCGCGAAAGATACGATTGGGCGGTGGCGCGGGCGGTAGCCGCCATGCCAGTGCTGGGGGAATATTTGCTGCCGTTGGTGCATGTGGGCGGGCGGATGCTGGCAATGAAAGGGGAGAATGGCCCGGCTGAAACCCAAACCGCCGAGAAATCGCTGCGACTGTTGGGCGGTCACTTGCGCCAGCTCATGCCGGTGACTTTGCCGGGCGTGGCTGAAGAACGTTTTTTGATTGTGGTGGATAAAGTGGCTGCCACGCCGTCGAAATACCCCCGGAGGGCGGGCGTCCCGGCCAAGAAACCGTTATAGCTGTCTAAAACGTAGTGCGTAAAACGTAAGGGGCGCTTTACGTTTTACGTTTTACGAGTTACTCTCCACCCTCCACCACCACCCTTCACGTCCCTATCCTCCCCCCCGCCACGCGCCACACTTTGGCCCCCTGTACGAACTCCGGGGCGAACAAATCCAGATCGGTCGTGGTCAGCAGCGCCTGCTCGCAGGCTGACAACCGGGAGAGCAGATCGGCGCGGCGCTGGGTATCCAGCTCGGCCAGCACTTCATCGAGCAGCAGATCGGGCCAATGGCCGGTTTTCTCCTTCATCCAGCCGACCTCGGCCAGCTTAAGCGACAGCATGGCAGTGCGCGCCTGCCCGCGGGAGCCGTAAATTCCCAGGTCAATGCCATTGCTAATAAAACGCAGCTCGTCGCGGTGCGGCCCGATGGTGGTGACGCCGCGGGCGATCTCCTCCGAGTGGAGGCGGTTCAACTCTCGCAAGAATCCCTGGCGGATGGTATCCAACGAGATTCCGCTGCGATCCACCGGGGCGTCGAGCGGCAAGGCGAACTGTCCCTGCGGGCGGGGCTGAGGGTCGTAGGCCGGCTGGTAAACCAGGCGCAGCACTTCATCGCCGCGCGTCAGATCGTGATGAGTGCGCGCCGCCAGCCGCTCGATCTCCTTGATGGCGCGTATGCGGGTGTGGATGATCTGAGCGCCGCAAGTGGTCAACTGTTCATCCCAATAATCGAGCTGACTCTCGTCGCCGCCGCGCTCGCCCAGCAGCTTGAGCAGCGCATTACGCTGAGTCAGGGCGCGGGCGTAATCGGTCAGGGCATCGGGATAGTGCGACACCACCTGCGACAGCGCCAGATTAAGGTAACGGCGGCGGTCATCGGGCGCGCCCTCGATGATCCGCAGCATCTGCGGCAGGAACAGCACGGCATTGAATTGGCCCAAAATCTCACCGGGCTTGCGCTTGGCCCCGTCCAGCAGCACTTCCTTGCGCACACGGCCCTCGCCGCCATTGCCATTCGGCTCCTGGATGATGCGAACTTCCAACCGGTGAGGATCGTCCCCCCGCTTGAAATCGGCGACGATGCGCGCCACCGCCAGCGGTTGCCGGGCGGCAATAAAGTTGACAAGCTGCCGGTCGGAGCCGGCGTGGAACGAATCCAGCGTCGCCAGGTAATAGATAGCCTCGAGTACGCTGGTTTTGCCCTGGGCGTTGGCCCCCACCAACAAAACAGACCCGCACGGGACGTCAATGTCCAGGCGGGTGAAGTTGCGAAAATTGGTGAGGGAAAGATGGGTGAGATGCACCGGTCAAACGTTGTCCTTGATCACCTGCCCTGGGGACTCTTCGACTTTCCAGAGTTTTTCGGCCAAGTCAACGAAAATGATCCCCTCCAAATGATCCACTTCATGCTGGAAAATACGCGCCAGCCAGCCATTGGCCTTGATTGTCACGGGCTTGCCGTGACGGTTCAACCCTTTAACGGTGACCGCCAGCGAGCGGTTCACATCTCCTAAGATGTTGGGCACAGACAGGCAGCCTTCCGTGCCCACCACCTTTTCATCCGAGAAACGTGTGATCTCTGGGTTCACCAGCGTGTAAAGTTTGGGCGGTTTTTTCTTTTCCGGGCTGGCCCCATCCTCGTCATCATCGTCTTCGCTGTATTCCACGACGATAACGCGCACCGGCTCAGCCACCTGGGGGGCGGCCAGCCCCACGCCGGGAGCCTCCCGCATCGTCTCGACCATATCGTCAATCAATGTTTGCAGCTCTGGCCCAAAATCAGTCACTTTATGGGCCTTACGCCGCAAAACGGGTTCGGGAAGGAAAACAATATCACGGATAGCCATAGATACCTCTAAATGTGTTTAAATTTCAGGCCGTATTTTACCCCGGATTTTGGTCAGAGTTTGGCGGATTTGCTGACAAGCGCAGCTCTTCGGTGGTGCGGTGGTAGGCCGCCAGCCAGTCGGCGATGCGCTCCCGCTCCCGATTAGCCTCGGCCTCGGCGGTGCGCCGCCGTTTGGCAGCGATGCGCTGGAAGATTTCCTGCTCCACACCCGCCGGGTCGAAGACGCCATCGAAGGTAAATTTGACCCCGCCGACCATGGCAATCACATCCCCGTAGTTCAGCAGCATCCCCACCAGCCCGCTCCGCTTATGTTCCAGGCTGAGGATATTCTCCAATTGAGCCGTCTTTTTGTCCATCGGGCCGAGGGGTTTCTTTTCGATGTCAAGAATCTGGTCTGCCGTCAACTGGTAGATGTCATTACGCCAATCCACATACTCGTACAACCACCAAAGAAAGCCCGCCAGCAGGAAAGTGAAACCCGCCAGGAGGACAACTGGCGCCGAGACGAAAGTGTACCAACCCAGGAAACGCCCTGCCACAACAACCGCCAGCACAATCAACAGCAAGTTGGGTTTCCATGTGCGCTGGAGCAGCAGAATCCAATGTTTGCGGAACGTGATGATGCCGCTTTGTTCGAAACGCACTTTGAATAAGTCATTGATAAAGGAACGCTTCTTGACAGGTTTAACCGCAGCCGGAGGAGGCGTCTCGGCCTTGGGCGGCTCACGCACCGGGAGTCCCAACCGCGCCCGGATGGTGCGCTCCAGCGCCTCCACCTCCGATTTCTTGGAGACCGATTTACTGCGCGTAAACTGCTCCTCCACCAACCCGGCCAGTTGTTCCGGCATCCCCACGTGACGCATTGCGATCTGCCCGGTAAAAGTTCGCACGATCACATCGCCATATCCCAACAACGTCCCCAGGGGTTCGGTTTGTACCCCCACCGAGGTGACCGTACTCAAAGGCGCTTCCTGGCGGCTGTCGTACAGACCAATCACCTTCTCGATCCAGATCACACGCTGGTTGGTGACGATGTAAAAATCGTTGCCCCAATCCACCCATTGCCAGACGCCCCAAAACAACGAGAAAATCAGGATAATGAAACCGGTCGTATTGACAAAACTGTGAATGGCGCCCGGATCTGTAATCAGGCCGAGGTAGAAAAACGGCAGCGACACCCAGCCCAACAACACAGGCTTGATGAGCGAAACGTAGAGGTACGCCTGGTGCCGCCGCGCCATGAGATAGATCGTTTCTTCCCCGCTCAACCAATCGAACTGTTTACCGCGCGCCAGCCTCCGGCTTTCAATTGTAGCCAGCAGATAAGGCTTGACCGCCGGGAACCGGCGGAACATCCGCTCGAAGTGGACCTTGTCGAGCCTGAGCAGAGTGACTGGCTCGATCGCCGCCGCCGACGCTGCCCTGGCGCGCCCCATCATCAAACCTTCCTCGCCCAGAACATCGCCAGGGATGAATGTGGCAATCCGGCGGGCGCTCTTCTCTTGCCCGCGGGTGATGCGTATCCGTCCCGATTTGATGATGTAAAAACTATCGCTGGCGTCCCCTTGAGCGAACAACCGCTGCCCGGCTGACAAGGTAACCACATCGAAGGCAGCGGCCAGCTCTTCGAGCTGCGGCGGCTTCAGGTTTTTGAAAACCGCCATGTTCGAAAGCAGCGCAACGATCTGGGGAATATTTTCTGCCATGGGTCAATTCTAGCACAAAGCGAGTCAACGAATCAACGAATCGATGGTTCAACTGGGATTGGTGATAGAATAGGCCGATTCATACTTTTGACACGAGGAGATAGTGTATGCCCATTCATTTTGGCACAGATGGCTGGCGTGCCGTGATTTCCGACACGTTTACGTTCAATAACCTGCGTATGGTGACACAGGCGATTGCTGATGCAGTCGGTTCCGGCGACTGGAACCAGGGTGTCGCCACAAACGATGCTTGCTGTGATCCGAAGAAAATGGTAGTCGGCTTCGACACACGTTTCCTCTCCGACCGCTACGCAGCAGACGTGGCGCGTGTTCTGGCTGCCAATGGCTTCACCGTTTACCTGTCGCAGGGCGACGTGCCTACCCCGGTCACCTCCCATGCCGTCAAGAACCTGGGGGCGATTGGCGGGGTGATGATTACCGCCTCGCACAATGCCCCGCGCTACAACGGCGTCAAGCTGAAAGCATCCTATGGAGGCTCTGCGTTGCAAGAACAATGCCGCCGGGTGGAAGTCTACCTGAACGACAACGAGGAACGCGGACGCGGCCCAAACCTGATGGATTACGAACAGGCCCGCAAGCTCGGCTTGATCCAGCGCTTCAACCCGCTGCCAGCTTATTACGAACATCTGCGCAAGCTGATAGATTTCGACGCCATCGCCGATCACCCACAGCGGGTCGTGGTGGACTCGATGTACGGCTCCGGTCGGGGCGTCATCAAGGGGATTTTGCAGGGCACTGGGAGCGAAGTCCAGGAGATTCGCGGCGAAATGAACCCCGGATTCGGCGGCGTCCACCCCGAACCGATTGCCAAATACCTGGGCGCGCTGGCTGGCGCGATCAGCACCCACATGGGCAATTTCGGCCTGGTGACCGACGGGGATGCCGACCGCATCGGCGCGATGGATGAGCGCGGCAACTTCGTAGACCCTCATAAAATCATGGCCCTCTCGCTACGCTACCTGGTCGAAAAACGGGGCTGGAAAGGCCCGGTGGTGCGCACAGTGTCCACCACCCGGATGATAGACCGCCTGTGCGAGCGATATGGCCTGCCTCTGTACGAAACCCCGGTCGGTTTCAACTACATTGCCGATTACATGCTGAAAGAAGATGTGTTGATCGGCGGCGAAGAATCGGGCGGCATCTCGTTTCGGGGGCATATCCCCGAAGGCGACGGCATCATCATGGGCATCCTGCTTCTGGAAATCGTCGCCGCATCGGGTGTGACCCTTTATGAGCTGGTCGAGAGCCTGCTCGAAGATGTCGGCCCGGCTTTCTACCATCGCAGCGACCTGCGGTTGAGCCACCCGGTGGCCAAAGACAAGATGACCCGCTACCTGGTGGACAATGCACCCGTAGAGATTGGGGGAGAAAAAATCAGCGGGGTGACCACCCTCGACGGGGTGAAATATCTCATCGCAGATGGCTCGTGGTTGTTGATTCGCCCTTCGGGCACCGAGCCGGTGCTGCGCGTCTACGCCGAAGGCCAGTCCGCTGAAATGGTCAAGGCGCTGATGGGGTTCGGCGAAAAAGTCGCAGTGGACGTAACGTAATAGGAAAAATCCGAAAATAAGAGACGTGGGCGTGCTTCGCATGCCCACGTCTCTTATTTTCGGCTATCCTTGGGTTGGACAGCGCCCAGAACAGGCGGGCAGATGCAGTCTGTCCACCGGTTCTGGGCGCAATGGATCAATCAGCCGGTCAAGAATGGCGCAGCTTGCGCGCCAGGAAAATGATGGCGATGAAGACCACTGCCAATCCGAGCAGGCCAGGTATACCCAGGCCCATCCCCCAGGTGCGCATATCGTCGGCAAAACCGCCTACGGGCAGCAGGGTCGAGGTGGGCCGGGTGGGAGTCAGTTGCGCCGCGGCGGCCTGCGTCAGCAGAGCGGCCACCGTAGCCGTGCGAGGATCAACCGTGGGGCTGGTCTGTGGCTGCGGCGGGGCAACGACCGGGGTATTAGTCGGCGGGACAGAGGTATTAGTCGGAGCCGGGCGGGTGGCTGTAACAGTGGGCCTCTGGACAAATTCGGCTGTTTGGGTGGATGACAAGGCAACTAACGCCGCTTGGGCAGTATTCTTAGCCGCCTGTGTGCTTCGCTGTGCGTTGAGCTTCGGAAGATAGCTCACCCCAAAAATAATACCGATGCACACGATTGATAGCAGCAGTATACCGCCCATAACAATCGCAATGATGATGAAAGTGCGATTACTGGATTCTTCGGGCGGCCCTCCCGCAGGCTCGACATCGCCGCCAGTATCTTCTGTTACGTCCATGTTTTCGAAAGCCATAGCATTCTCTCCTCGGTATAGTTTTACTCCAAAACTTCAAGATTCGCCAGTGGGATGAGTGGGGTTTCTCCACTTTCCAGACGAATCTCGGCTGCACGCGTGCGCAAGCCGTTAGGCAAAGCTGCCAGACCCGGATAAACGCCGAGCAGTATGCCGGTTTGCGATTTGTAGGGGGCGCGAATGACACGTACCTGCTGGCCTGCCTTGAATGTATCGGCTTCGTGAGGCGGCTGAAGCTCACTGGCTGCAGGCAGTGGAATGATGATCTCGGGCCGCGTTCCCGCGAGACGATCCCATGCATCGGCAATCAGCGAGGTTTCCCGGCGGCCATTGGTCGAGAGCAGTTTGTAAGCTGCCGAATTCATTGGCAGCTTGCCCAGGCCTTCGGTGAGAATAATCGGATATTTGGCTTTCAACGCTACCCCCACAAGCGCTGAATCCATGCTCGCCAGGATCATTCCTCTCAGGGGCAGATCGTTACCGGCGGTGATAACCTCGGGGTCAGCGCAATACCCACCCAACACCACCGACCCACGGAAGCTGACGTCCAACCGGTCCGCCGTTAATGGGTCATCTGCCGAGCGAGCCAATATCGTCAGTAAGCCATAATCAATACGCCCATTACCCCACACGCCCTGGATCAAGGCCCCATTCGTTTCGATTATGACGCCTCGGTCTTCAATCAACTCGATCACGACCCCCGAAATACCCGCCTTCAGTTCAAAGGGACGGCTTTCGACTTCCAGAAGCACCTGACCGCTCCCGGCCAGAACGACTCTTCCGCCGTGTGGTGCACGCACAACCCGCCGGGCGACGCCCACCGGGCCAGCCACGATATCTCCCTCGCTCAACTGCTCGCCTTCCTTGCACTGGAGAAAGCGGTCAGCTTTCTCGTGGGAGACGCCCAACCCACGGGCAATATCCAGCAGCAAATGTTCAGGCGTCAGGTTAACTTCGGCGACGACATCCGGCGGGTTGACTTTCTGGCCTTTGCGAACGACCACCCGGCCAGGCTGCGGCAGCAGCCGCTCACGCTGGATAGAAGAAATGGGGAGTATGTGTGTGATCGGCGCTAACATTTTCGTTCCTTGATGCAAGATGAATGCCAGGGGTTAATCATCCACCCAGGGCGCTCAACCATTTCTTGTGCAGTTCCCGCCTCCGGGCAGGATCAGCCGGGAGACGCAGGGGACGGCCGCGGGCATCTATAATGATCCCGCCCAAGGCGCCGCCAAAAGTATCGGGGATCTTTCCGCTTTTACCGGGGCCGCCCGCGCCAATGTCGAAATCATGGAGCGGCAGCAAATGGATAGCGGCGCGCTGTCCCATCGGCAGAGGAATAACCTCCAGCGAGCCGTATTTGATGTCCATGCTGGCAGTGTCGCCTGATTCGTAGGTTATCTTTACGCGCAGGCACGGTGTTCCATACGGCGCATCCCCGAAAGGCGAGACCACTGTGCCTAAGTGCAACAGGATGCCCGACTCGCTGGCTTGTACAGCCAGTGTGGGATTACGCGCCGCGGCAGCGCCAAGAGCAGCCAGCAAATTATTCTGATCCAAATACATTCTACACAAGCGAACGGGCTGAAGACCATCCAGCATCATGAGAAGGCTTTGGCCAAGAGAAGTTGTATTCGTCAGGGCGCTGCCTGCGCCGATGATGCGATCGAAGCCGGAGAGTATCCCGGCTGCCCAGGCCGGCGACTGCGTTGAGGCTTTGCCTGACAAGGTTTTGCGTACTGCCAGGTAGAGTAACTGCCGCCCCAAGGCCTGCTCCAATTGCAAATCTTCAGCAGTTGCCGGAAGACTGGCAGGATAGATGGCTTTGTTATAAAGGTAATTGCGAATAGCAGTCTCGGGAATGTCTACCGCCAGCCACCGGTTGATTTCCTCGACCGAGCAGAGCGACAGCAATCCCGCCAGGCTTTCGCCCAGGCCGAGCCGGGGATACACACCCAGGGTCAGATCATTAGAGGTGGCAGCCGCAACAGTTGTCGCTGATGCACCCAAATCTACCGCCAGTACAGTTTTCTGCCAAGCCTTTTGGAGGAAACGCGCCATCCGCCCGAAGGCAGTCGCCGTGGGAGTCAGGTGGCCGCCAGTCCACATATCCAGCTCTTGCACACCGGAAATCTGCCGAGCGCACACGGAGCGGAAGATTTGGGCTAATTCCGCCCCGGCTGGCTCCAACTGCTCTTGGTCCAGGGTGGGGCGGATATTAGGAGCCATGTGCAGCGAGGCGATGGATTCGAGCGAGGCTTTTGCTTCCCCGGCCAGGGCTTGATTGCCGGCGAATAACACTTCGGGCCGCGCTTCTTGCGGGAACAAGTAGCACGCCAAACCGATGGCTTCGATCAAATTCATGACTGAGTGTGACGCGCCCCCCTCGGTTCCACCCGCTACGATAATCAAATCGGGTCGTGAACGTAAGATTGCGTCAATCCGGGAGGATTGCTTGCGCCGATCGTTCAGGCTCAGTGTTTCCACAACCTGCGCGTAGGTTGTGTTCATCAGGTTTTGGGCGCTCTCGGCAGACACGTTTTCGAGCAAGCCAACCGCTACAACCCGCATCGGCTTACCCGCTGAAAAGGTTGCCACACAGGCATCCACTCCGCCGCCGCCCTGGCTGGGCGTAATCAGCCGGGCATCGCTGCCGAGCAGGATGCGCCCGGTCACGTCTTGCAAGCGTTCCAGCGCGCGGTGAACACCCTCCCCAATATCTCGATAGGGTAATCCGGCAGTAGTCGGCGATGAACCAACTGCCACGAAACGGTAACGCCCGTCCACGATATCGAACAGCATGGCGCGGGTATTGACCGAGCCTACGTCAATCGCCAACAGGGAGTCTGCATCAATCAGGGAAGTGGTCATTGACGGCCTACTGTATAGGGAAGATCACCGGAACAACGTTATAGAGAATGAAGTTCCAGAGAAAGTGTATGCGTTCGATAAAAGCGGCCAGCGCCGACGCCAGCACACCGGCGAACAGCGCCCCCAAGGTGACGGCGATAAAAATCTGACCCACCCAACTCACGATTTCGATCCACGCCGGGCGCCGCACGGTCTGATCGGTTTGCGGGCGCGCTCCAAAGTGAAAAAATACCAGCGTGGTCATGGTGCCAATCAGGATGATGACATTTTGGAATATTATCCATCCCACACTGATTTCTTTTCCAGACTGAGCCGCAATAGATTTCGCTGAAGTTTCAACGGTATTCATATCCAGCAAAGCAGTCGTCGCGCCAACTTGTGGGAAGATCGTCCCAATCACCGCGCCGCCAATGGCTGCAGCCGCGCCGACCCCGACCAGGTAGGCCACCACCGGGTTCCCAAACCGGGCCAGCCGGGGTGAGAGCTTGGTAAACAGCCATAGGCCCATCAGCAGCGGCGGAATCGTTTGGAGCGCCATCTTACCCGGCTGTTCGATCAGCGGGAGAAACAAGCGGCCAATAATCACGTTCTGGATGACAATGACGGTGGCAAATGCAGCCGCCACCCCGATGAAAATGTGCGTGGCGAGGCGAAACAGGAAATTGTCGCCAAAAATATAACTGAGCACCATCAATGTCAGGGTAAATCCAATCGCCCCGCCGACGAGGTCGGCATATTTCGTCAAAATGGCTGGATCGAAGCTCATGCGGCACCTTTTGGTTTTCTGCCAGCCAGCCAGGCTGCCAGAAGGTTGACCAGCCCACCGATCAGGATGAGCATGACCGTCGCCAAAATTACAGCGCTGAATGAATCCCAGTAATCCCGAGTCAGCCCAAGGAGTGCTCGCCCCTTTTCGAAGACGGCGCTACCTCTCAGTCCGGTCACCATCCCGATTTGTCCGGAGTTCGCTTCGTAATAGGGACGCACCAGCGGCTCGGCCTGGGCGCTGACGATCAGGGCAAACGGTCGTGTTTCCCCAAGCGCTGGAAGCACCTGTTCAGCCCAGTTCCGGGCAGTATCCGGATTGTCGGTGATCAATACCACCATCGCAAAATCGGCGACTGTGTTGATGCCGCTCAATGGCTGCGCATCTCCCCACGGGTCGGAGGAATTCAGATCGCGGGACATCACATCGCGCGGCGAGATAGCAAAACCCATCAAACCGGTTGCCCCGCCGGGGATATACCCCAGGTTGGTGCGATTGGTGTAAGTTACATTCTGGCTATCCTGGATGATGCCAAACAGGTGCTCGGCCATCATCGGCCCGGTGGGGGAGGTGGAAACCAGGGCGAAATAAACCCGTTTGCCCATCATATCTTCAATGACGGCTTTCGCGGCTGCATCCATCTCGCCCGACAAACCAGGCTCGTAATCGAAGGCCAAAAGCACGGGCGCGTTTTCGGACAGGGTTTGTACTGACTTTATGACGTTGCTAACTTCTGCCGGAATCCCATTGGGAACTGGTATTTCGACTGTTTCCGCGTCCCAATAAAGCGTCCAGAAGACAGCCAGAACCAGCACCAGGGCAATTGCGATGCGCAGCAAGGGCAGCGCGGAAATACCGGCCTGCGAGACGATGGGTTTGGGCTGCCCCTCGGATTTGATCAAAGTCTCCAGCATGGCGATGTGGGCTTGCTGCGCCTCGGAAACGTGCAGTTTGACCGAATAGGTCGCCGGCTTTCGCAGCCGGGCGATTTCGGCTTCGGCGGGCAGGACGCCGCGCAAGCCAGCCAGCGGGCCAGCGCTTTCCACGTGGGTATCGGTCTCGTCCCGGTAAGAAACCGTCGGGGCGGCAGATTCGACCGGGCGCATGGCTTCCAGCCAGCTCGGCAGTTGCGCCGGTGTCAAACCGGCGCCGGTTTCTGGCTCGAAAACTTTGGGCGGCTCGGCCTGGGGCTGGTCGGCGGAAATCTGCGAGACCCAATCGGGCAGGGCCGCTTCGCCAGATGTCTCTCTGGCTTCGGATTCTCCCAGGTCTCCAAAGTCCTCATCGGTAAAAGCAGGCGTGAAGGCCGGGACGCTCCCTCCCGACGGCGGCTGTGCAGCGCCGCCGCCCAGGCGGGAAATCCAATCCGGCGTTGGTTCTTGGGCAGGGGTTTCTGGCGCTGCCTCCGGCTCGGACAACCCGAACGACCCAGAGAATGGCTGGGAATCCGCTTCGGTTTCCCAGGCTGCAGGTGTTGCGGCGGGAGCGCCGGTATCTGCAGGACCTAATTCACTGAGCCAATCCGGCAGCGATCCAGAAGATGCCGGTTCTGCTGGTTGCGGGCTTCCGCCAGACAACCAGTCGGGCAGCGCTTCACCCGCCGGTTTTGCAGGCTGCGTCTCGCCGCCCAGGCCGGCCAGCCAATCAGGGATATCCGCAGGGGCCGCGCCGGGCGCAGCAGGCTGTTCGGGAGATGACTCTTCCTGGCCATCGCCAAACTCTGATTGCCGGCGGGCGCGGACACGCGCCAGCCATTCGGGATTGTCGCCCATTGAGTCTTCGGGTGCGGCAGCTTTTTTCTTTCCGGCGTCAACTCCCAACTCTTCCATCCAATCCGGGATATTGGGATCGCCGGCGGCAGAAGGTGTGGTGTCGGCCAGCCAATCGGGTATCCCGCTGCTGGCGGATGCCCCAGGCTCGTCCGAAGCAAACGGCGACTGGCTTTTTAGCTCACCGGCTGTCGGTGGACCTAACCGAGACAGCCAATCTGGCATATCACCGGGTTGCGCAGCCGATTCCTGGGAGGGCAATTCTTCATAGCCAGCGCTATCATCCGAGCGCAGGCCGCCCAACCAATCAGGCATCTCCGCATCACCGGGCTGCGATGGCAGGCGCGCTTTACACGACTCGCAAAATTGCGACCTGGCCGGATTGACAGTTCCACACATGGGGCAGCGAATATCAGCCATAGATCATCCACTATAAGGGCGATCAGCGCCTAGCAGGATGCGCGCTCCCGTGGCTATGACGCCTAACGCCACACCCAACAAGATGCCTCGCGCCCCAGCAGTCGCCAGCGTATGGGAGATGATGGGATGCAACCTCAACAACGCTGCCTGAACACCGCTGAAGGCGGGAAGATTACCCACCAGGTACGACGGCGCAGACCCCAGCAGC
>DYIZ01000142.1 GCA_020723385.1 Candidatus Aquidulcis sp. | reverse complement strand
ACCAGGCGGTCATCCATCAGGATAGATCGCCTGGCCCGGGCTTGTTGGCGCGCCTTTTCGATATAGGCCTGTGCGGCCTGCCAATCGCCCCGGTTGATCTGGATGCGGGCAATCGCCAGATTGGCCAGCGGCAGCCCGGCTTCTGAGAAATGCTCCATCATCCTGGCGGCTTCGAGCAGGTTTCGCAGGGCCGTATCAAGTTCGCCCTGTTCGCGCAACAACTCTCCCAGGTTGAGAAATACCTTGCCGAGCATGGGTGTATGGCGGCCGATGCGCTGCTCGGCCAATTCCACAACCTGGTGGCAGGCAGTCACGGCGGCCCGCAACTGCCCCTGAACATAGCGCAGGCCAGCCAGCTTGCTGAGCGCCATCAGCGCCATCATCGTGTTGTCTCATTCCAGCGAAATCTCCACCACCTGCTCAAAAGCTCGCATGGCGGATTCAATGTCGCCCGCCAGGGTGTAAGCCATCCCCAGGCTGTCGGCGGCCAGGCTGCGGAAGAAGGTGCGCCGGGCAGGAAGCTGCTGGAGGGCCTGCCCGGATAGCTGGATGGCTTCGGCAGATTTGCCTTGCAAGATGGCCAACAGCGCCCGCAGGGTAGCGGCTTCGCCCGGCAATTGATCTGGGGCAGCGTCCAACGCTTTCAACAACGCCGTCACCGTTTGCAGCGGGCGGCTATACAAGATCAGGGCCATGCCTTTCAGGGAGACAAGTACGGGGCGCGCATGCAGGGTCTCTTGCGGCAGAGCTTCCAGCCAGCCCAGGAGTGTGACGGCTTGACCATTTTTCATGTAGCTCTCGGCCAGCGGTTCGATCCATCCGGCGGCTTGTTCGTAATCCTGACCTGCCAGGGCGTGCGAAATCGCGGCATCAGCCTGGTGATGATCCTGGTACCAGCCGCTTGCCCGGCGATGAAGTTGGTGAACTTCATCCTCACCCTGGGCTTCATGCAGGCGCTTGCGCAGCAAATCGGCAAACAGGGTGTGGTAGCGGAACCAGGTTTGCTGATCGTCCAAAGGCACGATGAACAGGTTTGCGTCGAGGAGTTGGCCGAGTGCTGCCTGCGCCCCGCTTTCCCCGGTCACGGCCTCGCACAGGGGCGCGCACAATCGTTCCAGGATGGAAGTGTGCAAGAGAAAGGTTTGCAGTGCGTTCGGAAGCTGGGCCAGCACTTCGTCGGTCAGGTAATCGGCAATAAAGGGATGCTCCCCGGAAAAAGACTCCAGAAAGCCCCCCGGATTTTGGCGGTGACGCATGGAAAACGCCGCCAACTGCAAACCGGCGACCCAGCCTTCGGTGCTTTTTTCCAGCAGCGCCACTTGCGCAGGAGATAACGCCAGGCCCATCGTCTGAGCGGTGAAGGCAGCGGCCTCGTCTGGAGTGAAGGACAGATCGGCCTGGCGCAGCTCGACCAGGCGATTCTTGGCCCGCAAACGCGCCAGCGGCAGGGGCGGGTCGGCGCGCGTGATCAACACCAGGCTCATCTGCGGCGGCTGGTGATCCACCATAAAGGCGATGAAATTGTGGATCGGTTCGGATGCGGCGAGATGAAAATCATCCAGGACGAGCAGAAACCGCCCCTGAATTGCGCCCAACTCGTTGATCAGCAGCGCCCCCAGGGCCTGGACGGGCGGCGGTTTGTGGGTGTGCAGCAGTTGGAGTATCCCCTCGCCCATTGCGGGTTGGATGCACTGCAACGAAGCGATCAGGTACGTGATGAAGCGCGTCAACTCGTTGTCGCTTTGCTCCAGGGTCAGCCAGGCAAAGGGCAGCGAGGTCGAGAGCGCTTGCAACCAATCGCTGACGATGGTCGTTTTGCCATATCCCGCCGGGCCGCAAACCAAAATCAACGCCGCGTTTTGGGCCAGAGATTCATCCAAAATCTGCAACAACCGGGGGCGGTGGATGCAATTTACGCCAGTGACAGGCCTATTGAATTTGGTGGAGATCAGTGGGATGGTCAAGGTGCGGCCTTTTTAATCGCTTTTCAAGGATGCTACCTGGATGCCGATAGTGCCTAACCCGCAAACTCCTTGCACAAAAAACAAGGAGTTCCTGGATTAACGCCCTGATCGTTCCGCTTTATGCGGGTTAGGCGATTATAGCATGTAGGCGTTGGATATCCCCTTTTGTGAGCGATGGTCAATGGGTGGCCATATCCAAGCGGATCAGGGTTATGTGATCAATGCCTCCGGCCAGGGGAAGCCATTGGGAGCCACCGAGGCAAGCTGGGCCAGCTTTTCATCATCATGGCCGTGGATTTGGGCGAGAAAGGGGAAATCTTGGGGTGCAACCATCAGCTTGGCCACCGGTCTGGCAGGTTGGGGGCTGATCCAGTGTGGGAAGCTGATGGTTGCACCCATCATGGATTGCTCCGGTTCTTGTGTGAACGTCTCACGCGGCAAGATGTAAATTGCGCCGTCGCACCAAGGGCTTTGTACCAGGGCAGAATGGGTGATGGAGAAGAAGTAGAGCGGCCCTTTCATCAGCCCGGGGGGTAAACGGATGGATAAACAGGAGTTGAAGAGCGACAGCGCGCCAAAATTCTTGCGGTCCACAATGGCAAAGTAGATGGCCCAAATGCCGTCGGTGGTGGCGTAAATGGCATTTTGGGCGCTAAAAGCTTTGGCGTCCAGCGCCTTCCGGGGTTCGACTTCCTCGATGTCTTGATTCTGAGAACCATGCAGCACCAGGTATCTGCTTTGGCAGAGATAGGATAAGAACTGCCACTTGGGGGCGGCGAGTTGATAATCCACCCAGCCGCTGGAAGGCGTCGAGTCAAGCAGGGTGTCGAACTCGGTGCGCTGCTGGCGCGAGGGGCGAAAACGGGGGCGAGGGAGGAGAAAATCGAGTGGATTGGTCATTTTTCGTTAATCCGCTGGAACCAGTTTGTCTTCACCCAAACCAGGGGATGCCATGTTTGGGGCATGGTCGTGATCTGGAAGAATGTCTTCCAGGTTGCGAACGTCAGAGACAAAATAACACATCAGCACCGTCAGGATGCTGAGAACGCCAAAAAACACCATCATCAAACTCATCCCTGAGCCTGGCCCGGTTCCCACCAGCCAGCCGAACGCACCTGAAAGCCACCCGCCGAGCCGCATGGCCGGTTCCATCACGTAATCAGCCAGCGCCCCGCTGACGAGGGGAATGAACATATCTGGCGCCCAGGTCAGCAGCCGCCGGGCGGCGAAGACGCGCCCCTGAACATCGGGGGCAACTTTGGCCTGCAGCAATGCCTGGCTCGAACTGTTGCCCAGCGGGATCATCAGCGGGCCAAGTAAACTGGCGGCGATCCACACTGGCAGACCACGCCCCAGGCCAAACAAGATATAGCCGAAGACATAAAAGGTCAGCCACCCCACCACGAAGCCGAACATGCGGCGCTTGAAACCTCCCCAGGAGCTGATGATCAGGCTGCCGACCACCAGCGCAATCGAACCGGCGGTCTGCACCGAACCCAGCGCCAGGCTGTCGTTGCCGGTTCGTGAGAGAATCATCGGTACGGTCACGTTGTTGGGGAAACCCATAAAAAAGTTAGCGAAGAAAACGATCACCACGAAGCCCACCAGGCTGCGCCTCTGGAGGATATACTTCACCCCAAACACCGCTTCCTTGAAGAGGCTGCCGCTGCCCTGCTGCCCTTCGGCGGTGCGCTGCGGGTTGGGAATGTTCACCAGCAGCAAGGCGCTCACCGCCACCAACATGGCCGCCACATCTACCAGCAAAATACCCTGTAAACCAATCAGCGGCAGCAGCGCCCCGGCCAGCAACGGCGACACCATCCCCGGGCCGGTCTGCACCAGCGACATCAGGCCGTTGGCGCGCCCGTATTGCTCTTTGGGTACCATGGTGGTGATCGCGGCTGAATACGCCGGCCAGTGGAAGGCGCTCCCCAGGGCGATGATGACGTTGATGACGTAGAAATGCCAGATTTGCAGCATGTCGGTCGTGAACAAGATCAGAATAGCGATCGTGCCGACGCCGGCGGCCAGGTCGCTGACCATCATCATGAATTTCCGGTTGTAGCGATCTACCAGCACCCCGGCGATGGGGATCAGAAGTAAATAGGGAATCGTGAATGCCGATTGCATCCCGCCCAGGGCGGTGGCACTGTTGGTTTTCTGAAAGACCCAAATCGAAAGGGCAAACCCGGTCATGCCGGAGGCCAGGATAGAAACCACCTGGCCCAGCATCACGATCATCAAACCGGTCATGCCGGCAGGTCGTTTTAAAATAGAGTCTGGTTTCATGTTGTCCTTCCGTTTATGGCTCAAACTGGAAGCTCTGCAAGAAGTGGTTGTACAGCTCCCAATCTTCCTTGTCGCCGGTGTGGCCGATGATGATCATGTACAACTGACCGTTGTTGGCAAAATAATAGCGGTCGTAGGCGTACGATTGCGGGCTGCGGTCGTGGCGCAAGTGGATCGCCGTGACCCCAGCAATCTGCATATCGGCCTGGCGCGCATCGCCCAACAGGTTGTAGTCGGTAAGCCACTGCTCCAGGTTGGCGTCTGCGGGCGGGCGATAGTCTTCGCGGTCAGCGGGGTGGCTGATCGTGTACTGCGGCCAACGTTCCCCGGCAACTTCGGGGCCTATCACCGAAATGCTTTTCAACGGTTCGTCATTGGCGATGATTTTTGCATCCGCAGGATAGTGGAAGCTGTAACCGAGGTCGGCGTTGTGGTAGATGCGGCAGCCATCACTGGCGATGGCGGGATCTGCCGTGGCAGAAGGTTCGACCGCCGGTGATGCAGCGGTAGTAGTGAATGCGGCCTGGCCCATTCCAGGCTGGCACTCCCCGCGGAAATAGGCCCATTCGTCGCACTCGGAACCATCGGAGAAGACGCAAACCCCGGCCACACCGCCGGAGGTATCCTGGCGTAATTCCAGTTTGCCGCCGTTTTGCTCACAATACACCGATGCCGGGTTGGGCAGATTGGCTTGCGGTGTGGAGGTGGGAAGCGCATCCTGACCAAAGGTGCAGGCGGCAGCCAGCACCAAAACGGCGAGTGCGGCCAGACAACGGAATATTTTGTGGAAGAAGAGTATGTTCATGATCCAATATCCTTTTGGCATTGCTGCCATTCTGGGCTGCGAGCGTAGCCCAATTTGTTGAACAACGCCTGCATGGGGGCGTTTTGGATAGCTGTGCAGGTCTTGAGCAATCGGTAGCCATGCGCTTTGGCGTAGGAAATGCCGCGCAATTGCAGCGCCAAACCAACGCCGCGCTGGCGGTTCTCCCGCCGGACGCCGAGTAAACCGCCCAGGAGAGAATCCTGATCTGTATAACCGCTTAATTCCCGCAAGCCGATGTAATTGTCACCCTTGATCGCGATGAAGTACGCATCTGGCAGGATGGAAGGATCGCGCAGACCCCACCCGATCCACTCGTCGAATGCAGGGTGTTCGCTCAACTCGCCTTCATGGGGAACGTCATCGTTCGCTTGCCAATACAGGTTGTAGAGTTTACGGTCGCGGTCGGGATCGGCTTCCATCTCACGCAGGGTTTTGATGATAATGCCTTCATCTGCCAGTTTTGCCTCCAGGCCGGCATACGGGGCAGGATCGAAGGCGTTCACATCGAGGGAGACCGGCGTTTCGCGGAAGGCCTCGTAAAAGCCGCGTTTTTGCAAGAAAGCAAACCCCTGCGGCAGGTTGGCGAAGGCGTCGGCGCGCAGGGCCGGCGGATGAAATGCCTGTATGCCATCCATTACCTGGACGTAGAGCGCCGCCCCGATGCCGCGGCGCTGGTATTCGGGCAATACTTCGACATTTACATAGAAGCTTTGCGGCGGGTAATCCCACGGGCTTTGGCTGTAGGAGGCGAAGCCCACCACGCGGCCATCTTCGACCGCAACCCAGCGTTGGTAGCGGGATTGCGGGCCGCGGTTTCGATCAGAATTGGCCCAGCCTTCGGGGGTGCGCGGTCGTTCGGGCCAGGCGATCTCCTGGCGGTTGTGGATGCCGGCAATGGCGGGGTAATCTTCGGAAGTGAAATTGCGGATGATCATAGAATGTTCCATATCTCTATTTCCGAGCATCTAACACAGTCCAGTCCATATTCCAACGCAGGCGTTCCTGGTAAGGAACAGGGGTATTTGAAGGTTCTTGAAAACCAGCCTGTCGTAAGCGAGTTTGCGCCATATCGGCTGTGCTGAAATTGAGCGCCTGCGTTGGATATTCCAGCGAAGCCAGAAATGCCCATTGTTGATGAGACGGAGCCACATGATTTTCGTCTGGGGCAAATTGCTCGACGATCACAAGCCGACCGCCCGGGTTCAACGCAGCATAGACCTTGCGGAGAATCGCTTCGCTGAGTTGGCCGGTATCACACAACAGAACCATATCGAAACCGGTTGGTAAATCATCCTCCAAAAAATTCGCGGCCACGTAGGTGATCCGTTGCTCCAACCCGTTTTCCAGGGCAAGTGTTCGGCCAGCCCGGCACACGTTTTCAACATCCACGACCACGGCGGCTAGACGGGGCTGCTTGCGGAGCAAGGCGAACGATATGACCCCAGAACCGCCGCCCACATCCAGCAAGCGCTTCACTCCGTGCAAATCCAGCAGGTGAGCCACTTGTTCGGCCAGCGGGACGTGAATCTCATAAAGCATCCGGGTGAAATACGCCGCGTAATCGGGGCTTGCGAGAATTTGCTGGAAGTAATTTGGAGGAGTCAAATGCTGAATTTCCCAGGTGGAGATCGGTTTGCCAATATGGACTGCCAGATCTCGAACCGCCAAAAACCGTTCGCGCTCTTCACGCGCCAGAAAAGCCCAGGTAGCCTGGCTGTGGGCGTTCAAGATGGTTTCTTGGGCGATAACCGAGGGGCTGTATCCTGTGGGGCGCTCTTCCAGCAAACCCTGCCCGCATAATAGTTGCAGCCAATGATGACAGCGGTTCAAAGGGATGCTTAGGAGCTGGGCCACGCCTGAGGCCGACAAAGGTTTTTCGGCGATCAACCAAAAAAGGCCCAGTTCCATCGCCGCGCCCAGGGCAGATGATGTTATGTGCCCATCCAAAAGTTCAAAGATATCCTCGGTCGTTTGCGGTTTCATCGTAAGATTCGTGTCAATAGTGGCCTTTGCGGGTTTGATGGACAGGGCTTTGAGGAGGATTTCTTTCGCCCTCGCGGTTTCACCTTTCTCAAGAACCAGCTTTGCCTGTTCCAGATACGACTCAATGTGTTCAGGGTAAACGTGGATATTGAAGGCCAACACTTCGATGGCCAGGTCAATCTGTTTAGCCATCAATAATTGGAGCGAGAGACCAAGGAGTTCATCCTCGCCGAAATAGAATTCATCTTCTTTGGCTTTGATTTCAGGATAGTGCGCGTAGGCCTCAGCGATGCCGCCTTTTGCCATCGCCCGGCTGATCGGCACCATCCACGATACCTTACTCGCCCGCGGTTTTTGGCCGGTCAGCGCATCCGCGGCCGCCAGGGCCGCCTGGAAATGAGCGTCCGATTCCTCGTTGCATAGGACGACCGCAGCGCAGTTTTTCTCTGGCAGGATCAGAAAGAAGGCCGTTCCTCCGAACCCCGCGCCTCCGTGACAGACAGTTTTCGCATCCTTGAGATGTCCCAGGGTCCAGCCAAGCCCCATCTCCTCGTAGAGACTGGGGCGCAGCCTGCCCCGTTCGGCAACCGACGTCCACATCAGCTCATAACCCGCCGATGAGAGAATGCGCTGCCCCAAATAGCTTCCCCGCTTCAAGCAGGTGATGGCCCAATGACACATATCCAGGACGGTTGTGTGCAGGAAACTGGCCGGAGCATCCGCCCGGTGATACGGGTAGGCAGGGTTGACGCGCATTTCGGGGGATCGAAGATGGGGCACGGCCAGGAATTGGGTTGAGATATCGCTGACCATGAAGGTGCTGTTGGACATTCCCGCCGGAAGCAGGATGTTTTCCCGCATCATATCCTCAAAAGATTTGCCTGTGACTTTGGCGAGTAAGTCGCCCAAGACGTTATATGCGATGTTGCTGTAACGGAATCGTTCGCCTGGGGGGTTGAGCAATTTTCTGGTACGCAGGCCGCGCACATAGCGCTCCGCCGCGCCATCGTCCCGTTCGGGGTGTGAGACCAACTCGATGTATTCGCGCTCATCCATATCGGGCATACCGGAGGTGTGGCTGAGAATCTGCCGCAGCGTGATTTGCCGATAGCGCTCGTCGTCCAACTGGAAGTAAGGCAGATATTGGACTATCGGCGCATCCAAATCCAGTTGGCCGCGTTCCACCAGTTGCATGGCAGCAGTGGCGACGAAACATTTGGATACAGACTGAACGCAGAAAACAGAATCGGGCGTCATGGGCGCTTGTGTTGCCAAACTCTGCACGCCGAACCCTTTCACGGAGACGATTTCCTCACCTTCAACAATCCCCACTGCCAGGCCGGGAATATCCCAACCAGTTACGATTTCTTGCAGGACAACGTCAAGATCGTTTTCGTACAACATGGTAAATATCTCCAGATTGTTGGGAGTTGGCGTGGAAGTTCCTCGGCTGAAGATTTTACCCTTTCAGCACTACACCAATCGCCAGGCCGATCACAATGCCCACCCCGATCAAGGCCAGGATGCCGGTTGCATCAAGCAAAATGCCCAGGCAAATGGCGGCTGTCAGCGAAACGATCCATAAATGATGATTTTGGTGATTTCGAACTTTTTCAACATGGAACCCTGCCAACGATAGATTTTCTTAATTGGTATTCTGCTGGTTCCTTTCGGGAAACTTCAGGCCAACCTAAGCTTACCCCTATCGAGGGGTCTTTTCATCACCCAAATTGGGGGAATTAAAAAAATCCCCGCCGGGTTTGGCGAGGATTTTTTTGCACACAATCAGATGTTACGTCAACAACCCCAACTCGCGGGCGCGTTTGACCGCCCCGCTGCGCCCATGAACCCCCAGCTTGCCATAGATACTCTTGATATGCGTGCGCACTGTGTTGACAGAGACTACCAGCAAATCGGCGATCTCCGGGGTAGAGAGATAGCTGTTCAGGTGATGCACCACTTCCAGTTCGCGTTCGCTCAGGGGTTCGATCAGCGCCTCGGGAGCCGGAATATTCTTAGCCTGTGGTTTGTGGTGGGCCTCAAAGACCGTCAACACCTGCTGAACAAATCCTGGGGCAATCCGCTGTGCCTGGGCCAGGCGCAGCAATTTTTCCATCGCCGCGCCCTCGCGGATAAAGATGGTGACGTAGTTGGCAGCTTCGGCCAACTCAAGCGCCTGTTTCAGCGCGCCCAGGGCCGCGGTCTGTTTATTTAGTTGACAACAGGCCAGCGCTTTCAGGATCAAGCCCCAGATGTGGATATAATCACCGTAGACATTGGCCTGCTCCTGTTCCAGCAACGCCAGGGCTTCCGCGGCTCGATTTTGCTTGATTAAGATGCGCGGGGCCAGGTAAGGTGATCCCTTCGACGCCAACGGGCAATGGGCTGCCACCTGCTGAATTTGCACCGCATTTTTGGGGTCGCCATCCAGGTAGATTTGCATTTCAACGTAATCGAGCGTCTGCCAATGCCAGGGCGGCCCCTTTTGGGCCAGCGTACGAACGTGACGGATGACCTGTTGGGCTTCCTCTATTTGCTGGTTAAAGGCCAGGGCATAAGCCAGGTATTGGGTACACATCATGATCGTATCGAGCTGCCCCCAGGCCTCGCCGAGGGCCATCGCTTTGCGGGCAGTTTGCAGGGATTTCTCATACTCCCCCGCCTCCAATTCCACGCGAGATTGCAACGCATACACGCTGGCGGCGGATGTCAGTGGGTGGGCCTGCTGCCGCTGGTAGGCTTCGGCCAGAGTAATGGTTTGCGCACAGACTTCCTGCGCCAGGCGAGATTTTCCCAACATCACATTCACATAGGCCAACCCCGAGGCCGCCTGCATCACCACGTGCGGCTGCCCAGCTTGCTGCGCCAACCGTAGCGCCTGCTCCAGCGCATCTGCCGCACGGACATTCTCGTTACCCTGGCATAGGGCATTGCCGAGGGTGGTCAGGTTGAGCGCCCGGACAGCGGTATCTTCGGGGGCTAAAAGTTCTTCGGCTTGCCCGGCAAAAGCCACAGCGGCGGCGGTCTGATCGCCTTGCGTCCAGGCCAGGTAGGCCCGCACGGCGGCGACGTGGCCATATACGGGGCCGCGCATCCCATCGGGAATCGCTTCGATGTGCTGTTCCGCCAGCGACAAGATGTGAGCAGCGCGTTGATTTTGCCCGGCATAAGCCAGCCCCCAGGCGTAGGCCACGTTCAACCAGGGCAGTTGGGCGCGTTGTTTGGGCGGGATGGCTTCGATACGCGCCAACAGCGGGGCAATTTCGGCGCGCTCGACCAACACTAGCACGTTTTCGGCCACGATGTGGGCGGCCATTTCCATATCCCCGGCTGCCAGGCTGTGATGCAGCGCCTCGGCCAGCATCCCCTGGGCCTGGAACCAGCGGCAAGCCAGGTGGTGCAGTTCTGCTGCCAGCTCCGGATGGGCCTGATCCAACATCAGCCTGAGCAGTTCGGCAAATAGATGATGATAGCGATACCAGCCGCGTTCGTTATCGAGCGGCACCAGAAACAAGTTGGCGCGTTCCATCGCATCGAGCAGCGTGCCCGCCGCCCCGTTCGTCCCGGCGATCGCATCGCACAAGGAAGCCGAGAAGCGCTCCAATACTGATGTTCGCAGCAAAAAATCGCGCGCCGCTGGGCTTTGCCGATTCAGCACCTGTTCGATCAGGTAATCGAACACATAACGGTTGCTGCCCGTAAAAGCGGTCACAAAGGCCGTTGGGTCTGGGATGCCGCGCAGCGAAATTGCTGCCATTTGCAACCCGGCGATCCAGCCCTCAGTGCGGGCATTCAAAGCGGTTACATCCGGCTCCGTCAGATGCACCCCGGCGGATTTTTCCAAGAAGGCTCCAGCTTCTGCCGCCGAGAAACGCAGGTGTTCCATGCGGATTTCGGCCAGTTGGCCGGCCACGCGCAGGCGCGCCAATTCCAGCGGCGGGTCCGAACGGGTCAGCAGCACCAGGTGAAAGGAGGGCGGGGCGTGATCTACCAGGTATTGCAGCGCGGCGTGAATGGATGGATTTTGGATGTGGTGGTAATCATCCAGGATCAGGATGACCTCGCGGCGCAGGGCAATCAGGCCGGGGATCAGTTCTGCCAGGGCTTGATCAACTGTCGTGGTTTCCCCCGTATCGGCAAGCATCCCCCCTTCTTCGAGGCAGGCCAGCAGGTAATCGAGAAAGCGTTCTGGTGTGTTATCGCCTTCATCGAGCGAAAGCCAGCCAAACGTACATTCTTTCCTGCGCACCGACTGCGCCCACGCGCTGACCAGGGAAGTCTTGCCAGCCCCAGCCGGAGCAGAAACCAACGTCAGGCGGTGGGTCAGCGCTTCGTCCAATCTTTCCAGGAGCTGCGGGCGCAGCACGAACCCGGCAGGTGTGGGCGGCAGGTAGAACTTGGTGGGCAGGAGGTTGGTCACAACCTGATTATACTGCCCATCAGGTGACTGTCACTGGGCGTCTAAATACACGAAATGCTCAGAGCGTCGTCTGCTCAGTAGCAGTCACCTCTGCTACCGACACCAGGGTCAACCCCAAATCGCGAATCTTCAACAAAACGCCGAACAACTCGGCCTGATCATGTACCACACCGGTCAGGAAGGTTTCATCTGCCCCAGAGCTTAGGGTAAAGGGGGCAAAGTAGGCAACCCATTTTTCGTCCAACACGCCTCGCAGGTGAATTTCATACGGAATGGTTTCGCTCAAGGTGGTTTTCCGTTCCAATCAATCAACCGTTTGAATGCCTGCTTAAAAAATAACCGAGATTGGGGGGAAATCATCACCTAATCTCGGTGATTGCTCCTACATACCTGACTATCGTTAGTACCTGCCTTGCGCGTTGAATGCCTCATCCCTGGCAATGTCATGTTAAGCGACCTGGCCGTGTTGTTGCATGAGCAGTTCAAAGAAACATCGCCTTTCGAGCCGGACCTGTTTTCGATTGCCAGCGGTTTTCACACATGAGGCGAGCTCGCTAAAATGGCTAGTGTGAAGGAGACCGAAATTGATGTAAGCGAGAAAGTACTGAGCGTTTACTGAAACGACAACAAAGGCCATAAAAATGCAAACAGGCGGTTGTTCCGCCTGTTTGTCGTTCAATAAATTTATTTGGATAAATCTAATCCAGTTTGCGACGGAATTTATACCCGTATATCAGATATGTACCGCGGTGGGCAGATTATGGTGACAATTGAAGCCTAACGACAACGCGTCGGCTGAAAGAATTTGACGAAATTACCTTGACCATATATATTGCAGGCTGAACGAAAACATTGTCATCGAGATATTCGTGGAGAAACTGACGGCGATGCCTACCAACCTGCTGGCGAGGTCTGCTGCCGCCAGGTTTTTGCACGCCTGCCAGAACGCCGCGGCCAGCGCCAGGAAAATCAACCCTTCCATGAAGTAATTGAAAATATCCAAAACGGCCAGGAAAGACATCCCAACGAACGATTTGGTTTGCAACAAGCCGAATCAATCCACAGCCGAGCGGGGAATGGCATCCGCCTCGGTAAAGAGTAACACCTCCGCGCCGATGTTGCGGCGAAAGAGGATGGCGGCGGCCAGGGCGGCGATCCAGCCAATTCGATACAGCGGTTTCCAGGTTGAGTTTTCGGACATGGGATTATCCTGCCTCCTCATCCTGTCTTTCGATGTCCCGGGCAAAGCCGGAGACGATGGTCAGAAGCTGGAAGACAAGTCCGATGAGCAGGCTTGTCCAGCAGAGATATTGCATGTCCTGTGACAAGATAATTTGGGATCAACGTAAACGCGCCAATCGAGACCAGCCACGAACCTTCGGTGGGACGATTGCCTTGCAGAGTCTCTGCGAACCCGTGAATCATACCCGCCAACCCACCCAGGATTCCCTGGATGGCGACATAGAGCTGGATACTTTGGTTTTCGGACGCCGCAGTTTTTCGTATTTCGAGCCTCCAAAAGACATTTCTCTAGGTCGGCTGCGCTTTTGGCGCAAGATGTTACTTCCTACAGTAAATCTCTCGCCACCTTTCAATGTATCCCGAAATGAATAACAAGAGTGCCATCTCGATAATTCAGGACCAAAGGTGACAGTCACCTGTGTTTGAACGAGCTGCTGCCTGAAATCACCAGGCGACTGTCACCTGCCCCTTTTATTTCGAGAAGTTTCTTGCAAGATTACACGCAGCAAACACGAACAATGATTGCGCAGAATCTTACTTCTTCCATGATCCTTCGACAAACAAATCCACAAATTGGGCGGCGACATCTTCTAATGGCATCTGCGCCAGCGCCTCGGGAAGCAGATTCAGGCTGATGCTGTAAGCCAGCAACATCCCCAACAGGGCCTGGGCAGCCAGGTCGGGATCCAGTGGGCGCACGCGGCCCTGTGCGATCTGCTGTTTCAAGTAATCACTGATCATTTGACGTTGTTGAGTCGGGATGAATGCGATCATCTCACGCATTTCAGGCAAGCGTTCGGCCTCTGCCAGGGACATCAAAATCTCCTGGCGTCGTGTTTGCATCAAGGTCAGGATGTGGGTAACCAGGATGAGCAAATCCTGCCGGTAATCCCCGGTCAGCCGCTGGCGTAATGCCGATGCAAGCCCCGGCAGGGCCGAGTTGCGCTCGATCATACCCTGAAATAGATTCTTCTTGCTGCCGAAATGGCGAAAAAGGGTCACCTCGTTGACGCCCGCCAGCGACGCGATCGCCCGCGTGGTAGCTCCAGCGTAGCCATTCTCAGCAAAAACCTGGGTAGCAGCTTCCAGAATGCGTTGGCGGGTTTCATCCTCAGACATTGTTGATGGCCCTTGTTCCATGCAGTTTGCCGCCATGGAATTTCAAGCGAAAATACCATACCGATCCAAACATAAGCAGAGTAACAATAGTGCCGATGATCATCGCGGCCAGCCATTGAGAGGGGGTAATTACTCCAGCCAGCCAGTCGTAGCGCACAATAAAATATAGCAGCACCCAATAAATCGGGCTGGTGATCAATCCCGGTGAGTATTCTTTGAGCAGGATGGTCTGTAAGAAATGCCACAGCCCATTGGTAACAAACAGGAAGGCAAAGCTCAAAGGCCAAAGCACCCAGGCGCCGCCAAAACCATCGAACAGGATCAAGCCCACAGCCAACAGGCAGAGTAAAAGGGTATTGAAACCGAAGAACTTCTTGCCATCGTATCCGGGCCAGTAATCTCGCCGGATCATCTCGATGAATCCGCCCCCGACGGTGGATTCATCGACGATATGAATACAATAGGCTATCAGATAGCCCCAGAAAATGATATGGATATCAAATCGTGACCTTCGGGTTGGCGCTCATTGTGCTGGCAGCCATTTACGCCCTTCACCCGCAAAATGGCAAACGCTTCTACAAGATCGGCGCTTTGAATGCGCCTGCCGGGCCGATCAAATGGCTGGATATCAAATCCACCGACCGTTGGGGTAAGGTGGGCGCGACCTTTGCGGTGATCGTTACGCTTGCAACCGGCGCATTCATTTATTTCAGCGTGGCGCGCGGACAAAGCCTGGAAGCGGCTAACCTCCGCTACCTGCCGTTCATCCTGATCCTGGCAGCGATGAACGCTTTCACCGAAGAAGCCGTTACCCGCCTGAGCGTGGTCACGGCGTTGGATGGGCGGGTCTCTCGCCCGGTGATTTATGTCGCTTCGGCGATTATCTTTGGCATCCCCCATTTCTTTGGCATGCCAGGCGGAATTTTAGGCTCACTTATGGCGGGATTTCTCGGCTGGCTGTTAGCCAAATCCATCGCCGAGACCGAAGGATTATCCTGGGCGTGGTTCATCCATTTTCTCCAGGATGTGGTCATCTTCGGCGGATTGTTCCTGGCAAACCTTTAGAGATTCTGTAATCATACTGATGCCGTCACAAAATGGCTTTTAGGCGCTTGCCGTGATATACCATAATTGTAGTGGGTCGGATTGGCAATCCGACCCACGCCGCGCTGCCAGATTCGCTGGTCGGTCGAATCCTGCTATAATTTCTCTATGCAGCCTGTGCTGGTCGCCACCAAGTTCATCCTGCCCCCCGTCCCCTTGGGGAGCGTCGCCCGCCCACGGTTGCTCGCAAAACTGGATGGCGGGTCGAGCGCGAGGCTGATCCTGGTTTCTGCGCAGGCCGGGTCGGGCAAAACGACGCTGGCAGCGGAATGGATCCGCCGGCGCGGCGGGCGGGCCGCCTGGATTTCGCTCGACGAAGGCGACAACGACCTGGCGCGTTTCTGGGCCTGCCTGGCGACAGCCTTGCAATCCATTTTCCCCGCCATCGCCCCCGAACTCCTGGGAATGTTTCAGTTCCAACCCGCGGGGCCGGGCAACCCTCAACGGCAAATCGAAGCGATTCTGACCGGTTTCATCAATGCGATGAGCGCCGAAACGGGGGAAATTCCTGGCCTGCTCGTGCTCGACGATTTACACCTGATCACCCAGGAAACGATTTTTCAAGCCCTGGCTTATCTCATCGAGCGGCTTCCGGCGCATCTGCACATCGTCATCCTCACCCGCGTAGACCCGCCGCTCCCGCTGGCGCGCCTGCGCGCTCGCCAGCAATTGATCGAGATCCGCGCCGATGATCTGCGCTTCACCACCCACGAAATTGCCGAGTTCCTGACGCAGCGCGCCAGCCTCCATCTCTCCGACCAGGATATGGCGTCTCTCGAAGCTCGCACCGAGGGCTGGGCCGTCGGCCTTCAAATGGCAGCCCTGGCCATGCAGAAATCGCTGCGCAAGCCGGGAGTCCCCGGCGCGGAACCGGTTCGAGATATTGCCGGTTTCATTCAGGCGTTCTCCGGCAGCCACCGCTATGTACTCGATTATTTGCTGGAAGAAGTTTTGAGCCGTGAACCCGACTGGGTCCAATCCTTCCTGGTTCAGACCTCCATCCTGAGGCGGATGTGCGGCCGGTTGTGCGATGCGGTCACCGGGCGGGCCGATTCCCAGGCGATCCTGGAACGCCTGGAGGCGGCCAACCTGTTCGTGGTGCCGCTCGACGACGACCGGCAGTGGTATCGCTATCATCACCTCTTCGCCGATCTGCTCGTTCAGCAGTTGCATCGCGCTCAGCCGGAGCTATTGCCCGCTTTACACCGGCAGGCGTCCCAATGGTACACCAGAGAGAGCCTGCTGGCCGAGGCGGTGCAGCACGCCTTTGCTGCCCAAGATTTCGACCAGGCAGCGGAGCTGATCGAAAAGGCTGCTTTTACGATCCTGGCCCGCAATGAAATTAACACCCTGATGGGCTGGCTCGCCGGGCTGCCCGAAGCGATCCTGCGCGCCCGCCCCTGGTTGTGTGTGCTGCAAGCCTGGATGCTCATCCTGACGGGCCAGGCGGAGGCCATCGAAGGCCGATTGCGGGATGCGGAAGAAACTCTGCAGACCTGGGGGCCGGAGAATCCGGATGCCTTTCGCCTTCCGGGGTATATCGCTGCGATCCGGGCGCAGGTGGCTTTCATCCGGGGGCAGGCGGCGCAGGCGATTGAATTTGGCCTGGCCGCGCAGGAACGCCTGACCCCGCAGGACGCGATCATGAGCGCCACCACAGCGGCCATCCTGGGCGCGGGGCAGATTTTCCTGGGCAATATGCCCGCCGCCACCGACGCCTTCAAGAAAGCGAAAACCATCAGCCAAAACAGCGGCAACCTGTTCAATGCGTTGCTGGCCGACTCGGCGCTGGCTCAGATTGCCGTCATCGAGGGCCGCCTGCGAGAGGCGCATCAGATCTATCGCGACAGCATTACGGCGGCGGAGGCGGTCAGCGCAGCGGTGCGACCGCCGGTTTTGGGTTATGTCTATGTCGGGCTGGCCAATGTGCTGCGAGAATGGAATGATCTGGTTTCGGCTCTCCGGTACGCCTCCGAGGGCGTCGAATTGTGCAAACTATTAGGCCAGGCTGATATTTTATTGAGCGCCTACCAGGCGTTGGCCCGCGTCCAGCAGGCTTACGGAGAGGTCGGCCAGGCCATGCAGACGATTCGGGAAGGGCTTCAGGCTGCCAGCGAGCTGTCGGCCTGGTCGGTCGAGGCGCTGCTCACCCAGCGAGTGTGCGTCTGGCTGGCGACCGGCGATTTGGAGGCGGCTGAGGCTTGGGTTCGGCAGAGCGGCCTGAATCCCGATGACGCCCCCAGCCTTCAGCGTCACGCCGGATACCTGACCCTGGCCCACGTGCTCATGGCGCAGGGGGAGGCCGAGACGTCTGCCGGCCTTTTGGCTCGGCTGGCCCAGGCCACCCAAACGGCAGGGCGAGTTGGCAACCTGATCGAGACCCAGGTTCTTCAGGCCGTAAACTTTTGGCGTGGCGGTGGTATGGACTCGGCGATGGAAACGCTCCGTCAGGCGCTGATATTGGCCGAACCCCAAGGTTATGTGCGGGTTTTCCTGGACGAAGGCCAGCCTATGCAAGCCATACTCGAAGCGGCGCGCCAGCGAAGCTCGGGCGCTCAACGCAAATACGTCGAAAAACTATTGCAAGCGTTTCGCCATCCAGGCTGGCAAACCAACCGGACGCCTGAATCCCAATCGGTTCCCGGACGCCCAAATAAATCTGAGGGTCAACCAGATCAAAGTCAATTGATCGAGCCTGAGGCTGGATCAACAAAAAACCAGTTGATCCAGCCTTTAAGCGAGCGTGAGCTGGAAGTGCTGCGCCTGCTCGCCCTGGGACGCTCCAACCCACAGATCGCTGATCGTCTCGTCGTGTCGCTCAACACCGTCAAGGCGCATCTCAAGAATATCTATGCCAAGCTGAACGCCCACAACCGCACCGAGGCCGTCCAGCAGGCGCGCGCCTTGCGGCTGCTCTAACCCCCACCTTTTCCCAACCGAACGATTAACTACCCGCGCCGATTACCCGATCGGGTGAGGGCAAATCACCCCATCTGCCGGTAAGATGAGCGTGAGATTTTACGTTCAAAAAGGAGCAGCAGATGAACAACGGAGCAGCTATTCAAGCGCAAAACTTGCACAAACGCTACGGCGATTTTACCGCCGTGCAGAGCCTGGATTTTTCTGTGTCGCAGGGTGAAATCTTCAGCCTGCTGGGGCCGAACGGGGCCGGCAAGAGCACCACCATTTCGATGCTCTCCGCCTTGCTTCCGCCAACCAGCGGCGATGCCTGGATAATGTGCCACTCGATTACCCGCGCGCCGCAGACGGCCAAACGCGTTCTGGGCGTCGTCCCCCAGGAGATCGCTCTCTACGAAGACCTGACGGCCCGCCAAAACCTGCTTTTCTGGGGCCGGATGCACGGGCTGGGCGGCGCTCGCCTGAAGCAACGAATATCCGAGGTTCTGGAGATGATCGGGCTGGCTGACCGGCAGAATGACGCGGCTGGCCGGTTTTCAGGGGGGATGCAGCGGCGGCTCAATATCGGGATCGCTTTGCTGCACGAGCCGCAGGTGGTGATCATGGACGAGCCGACGGTCGGGATTGACCCGCAGAGCCGCCGCCGCATCCTGGACGGCGTCAAAGCCCTCAATACCCAGGGCGTGACCGTTCTGTATACCACCCATTACATGGAAGAAGCTCAGGAGATTTCGCACCGCATCGCCATCATGGATCACGGCCAGATCATCGCCCAGGGCACGCACGCCGAACTGACCCGGCTGGTGGGCGAGGCGCATTGCATTACGCTGACCCTGGCCTGCC
The DNA here is from genome assembly GCA_020723385.1 of Candidatus Aquidulcis sp. Taxonomy (GTDB): domain Bacteria; phylum Chloroflexota; class Anaerolineae; order Anaerolineales; family UBA4823; genus DYIZ01. Next base: position 300 of record DYIZ01000142.1, on the reverse strand, counting down.
GATCGGATGCGCTTCTGGAAGCCTGGCGCGGGCTGCCGGATGTGCAAGCGGTCAATCTCGCGAAGGGCTTGGCTGAAAATGGCGGCCAGGCTATCCGGGTGAGTTTGCTGGCGCGCGACAGCAGCCAGGTTCTGGCGGGTTGTTTCGAGGCTGCGGCCCGGTTGGGCGAGCGCATCCTGGCCATGGAAATCCAGGAGCCGAACCTGGAGACGGTCTTCCTGCACCTGACCGGCAAAGCCTTGCGCAACTATAGTCCTTCAGAAAAAGATTTAGAAAACCTAAAGAGGGTTAGACAAAACG
>DYIZ01000141.1 GCA_020723385.1 Candidatus Aquidulcis sp. | reverse complement strand
CTGGGGCGCGGCGGCCAGACCATCTTCGTGATTCCCAAACTCGATCTGGTGATCGTTGCTACGGCGGAGGTGGGCGGGCACGAACAAATCTTCACCCTGATCGAGAAGTACATCTTGCCCGCCGTGCAGGAAACCCCCTGAAAAACGATCGTCCCTGTTTTTCTACCGGACAAAAAAGAAAATGGGGACGCGGACGCAGGTAAAGACCACCTGGCACCGATGGACACGAAAAGAACATTAAAGAGCGCATCCGATGTTTTATCCGCGTTTTTCCGCGCTCGCCCGCGTCCAATCTGTTCTTTGACCAGTAGCAAATCGCCCTGTCAGCCTGCGCGAAATATGACAGGTTACATCCGAGAAGATGCCATATATTACTATGGTGATCTACCAAAAAGCGATAAACTCGTCAGTTGGTATCAAGCCCTCCAATCGGAGATAATTTTTTGCTTAGCAAAGGAATGGAGCAGTTACAGATGTCCAAAAAAATGGTAAATATTGACGGCAATGAGGCAACCGCCTACATTGCCCACAAGTTGAGCGAGGTGGTCGCCATTTACCCGATCACCCCATCGTCCACCATGGGAGAATGGGCCGACGAGTGGTCGGCGCAGAAACGCCCGAATATCTGGGGCACCGTGCCCCTGGTGGTCGAGATGCAGTCCGAAGGCGGCGCGGCCGGGGCTGTTCACGGCGCATTGCAAGCTGGCGCACTGACGACGACCTTCACGGCCTCCCAGGGCTTGCTCCTGATGATCCCCAATATGTACAAGATCGCCGGCGAGCTGACCTCCACCGTTTTCCACGTGTCTGCCCGCTCGATTGCCGCCCAGGCCTTGTCCATCTTTGGCGATCACTCGGATGTCATGGCGATTCGCCAGACTGGTTGGGGCATGCTGGCCTCCTGCTCAGTGCAGGAAGCCCACGATTTTGCCCTCATCGCTCAGGCCGCCACCCTCGAAAGCCGCATCCCCTTCTTGCACTTCTTCGACGGCTTCCGCACCTCCGCCGAGGTCAACAAGATGGAGTTGATCAACGACGATGTCATCCGCCAGATGATCAGCGATGAGCTGGTGCAGGCCCACCGGGCGCGCGCCCTCTCGTCGGAGCATCCCTTCGTGCGCGGCACCGCCCAGAATCCCGATGTCTACTTCCAGGCGCGTGAGACCGTCAACCCGTTCTACACCGTCACCCCTGCCATCGTCCAGAAAGCGATGGACAAATTCTACGGCCTCACCGGGCGCAAATACAGCCTGTTCTACTACGTCGGCGCGCCGGATGCTGAACGCGTGATCGTGGTGATGGGATCGGGCGCTGAGACAGCCTATGAGACCGCCAAATTCCTGAACGCCCGCGGCGAAAAAGTGGGTGTGGTCGTGGTCCGGTTGTACCGCCCGTTCTCGGCTGAACACCTGGCCAAAGCGCTTCCAGCGACCGTGAAGAAGATCGCCGTTCTGGATCGCACCAAGGAACCCGGGGCCGGCGGGGAGCCGCTGTACCTGGATGTGGTCAACGCCCTGATGGAAACTGGCCGCACCGGCATTAAGGTCACCGGCGGGCGCTATGGCCTGTCCTCGAAAGAGTTCACCCCCGCCATGGCGAAGGGCGTCTTCGACGAGCTAAAGAAAGACGAGCCTAAGAACCACTTCACCATCGGCATCAATGACGATGTCGCTCACACCAGCCTGGATTTCGATCCGGCTTTCGACATCGAATCGCCCGAAACTGTGCGCTGTGTCTTCTGGGGACTGGGCGCGGATGGCACCGTAGGGGCCAACAAAAACTCGATCAAGATCATCGGCGAGGAAACCGACAACTTTGCCCAGGGTTACTTCGTGTACGACTCGAAGAAATCGGGCGGCATCACCATCTCGCACCTGCGCTTCGGCCCCCAGGTGATCCGCGCTCCCTACCTGATCAGCCAGGCCCAGTTCGTCGGCTGCCACCAGTTCACCTTCCTCGAAAAATATGATGTGGTCAAATACTCCATGCCCGGCGGCACCTTCCTGTTGAACAGCATCTACGGGCCGGAGGAAGTATGGGATCACCTGCCCGTCGAGACCCAAAAGAGCATCATCGAGAAGAAGCTCAAATTCTACGTCATCAACGCTTACGACGTAGCCAAAGCCACCGGCATGGGCACCCGCATCAACACCATCATGCAGACCTGCTTCTTCGCCATTTCCGGCGTCCTGCCGCGTGACGAAGCCATCGAGCAGATCAAGAAATCCATCAAGAAGACCTACGGCAAGCGCGGCGAAGCGGTCGTCCAGAAGAACTTCGAGGCTGTTGACCAGACGCTCGCCAATCTGCACGAAGTCAAAGTTCCGGCGCAGGCGACCAGCAAAGTGGGGCGCATCCCGGCAGTGCCCGCCGCAGCTCCCGCTTTCGTCCAAAACGTCTTGGGCCGCATCATCGGGCTGGACGGCGATAATATTCCCGTCTCCGATTTCCCCGTGGACGGCACTTACCCCTCCGGCACCACGCAGTGGGAAAAGCGCAACATCGCTCTCGAAATCCCCGAGTGGGTACCTAACCTGTGCATCCAGTGCGGCAAATGCGTTTTCGTCTGCCCGCACGCCGTCATCCGCGCCAAGCTGTTCGAGCCGAAAGCTCTCGAAAACGCCCCGGCGACCTTCAAAACGATGGACGGCAAGTGGAAGGAATTCCCCGGCATGAAGTATTCCATCCAGGTCGCGCCCGAAGACTGCACCGGCTGCGCCCTGTGCGTGGAAGTCTGCCCCGCCAAGGACAAGAGTCAGGTCGGCCGCAAGGCGCTCAATATGGTTGCCCAGCCGCCCATCCGCGAGCAGGAACGGGTTAACTGGGAGTTCTTCCAGACTCTGCCCATCGCTGACCGCTCCATCGTCAACGTCAAGCAGGTCAAGAATACCCAACTGCTCGAGCCGCTCTTCGAGTTCTCCGGCGCCTGCACCGGCTGCGGCGAAACCCCTTACATCAAGCTGCTCACCCAGCTCTTCGGCGACCGGACTATGGTTGCCAACGCCACCGGCTGCTCCTCGATCTACGGCGGCAACCTGCCCACCACACCCTACACCGTCAACCAGGATGGGCGCGGCTCGCGCTGGTCCAACTCCCTGTTCGAAGACAACGCCGAGTTCGGTCTGGGCTTCCGCCTGACAGTTGACAAGCAAAGCGAATATGCGCGGGAAATCCTGCCCTCGTTCGCCTCTGTCGTAGGCGAAAGCCTGGTCAGCGAGCTGTTGAGCGCCGACCAGTCCAACGAGGCCGGTATCAAGGCCCAGCGCGAGCGTGTTGCCCTGTTGAAGCAGCGCCTGGCCGGCGTCAACGATCTCAAAGCCAAAGACCTGACCAGCATTGCCGATATGCTCGTGAAGAAGAGCGTGTGGATCGTCGGCGGCTACGGTTGGGCCTACGACATCGGTTACGGCGGCCTCGACCACGTTATTGCCAGCGGGCGCAACGTCAACCTGCTGGTGCTCGACACCGAAGTCTACTCCAATACCGGCGGGCAGGCATCCAAGGCTACCCCCCGCGCCGCGGTGGCGAAGTTCGCCGCCCAGGGCAAGGGCATCTCCAAGAAAGACCTTGGCCTGATTGCGATGGCTTACGGGTATGTCTATGTCGCCAAAATTGCCATGGGCGCCAGCGATCAGCAGACACTCTCCGCGTTCCTGGAAGCGGATGCGTACGATGGCCCATCGCTGATCATCGCCTATTCCCACTGTATCCAGCAGGGTATTGACAACCAACGCGGCCTCGATCAGCAAAAACTGGCCGTGCAATCCGGTTACTGGCCGCTGTACCGCTACAACCCGGCGCTGATCGCCGAAGGCAAGAACCCGCTGTCGCTGGACTCCAAAGACCCCACGATCCCGCTCAAAGACTACGTATACAATGAGACCCGCTACCGCGTGCTGGTTCAGAGCGACGAAGCCCGCGCCGAAGAGCTGCTCAAGCTGGCCCAACAGGATGTCAAATCCCGCTGGCAATACTTCAAGCAGTTAGCCGCTATGCACTACAACGGCGAGTAGCAATAGACAATTCAGATAAGAAATAGTAAAATAGAGCGAGCAAGGCAAGGGCCTGCTCGCTCTATTTTTCAAACTCAAATTCAGTCAATGGGAAGGAATGGATTATGGTTGACCTGACAACAACTTATCTCGGATTGAAACTAAAGAATCCCCTCGTGGCCTCCGCTTCGCCTCTCTCTGAGAAGGTGGAGACCGCCAAGCGTCTCGAAGAGTCGGGGATCGCTGCCATCGTGATGTATTCGCTCTTCGAGGAGCAAATCATCCACGAAAGCCTGGAGTTGGATCATTTTCTCAACCAGGGCGCTGACCGGTTCCAGGAGGCGATGTCTTATCTGCCCGATATGGGACGGTACACCCTGGCTCCCGATATTTATGTGAGCACCGTCAGCAAGATCAAACAAGCGGTCAGTGTGCCAGTCATTGGCAGCCTGAACGGCGTTTCCACCGGCGGATGGATCAAATATGCCCAGAAGATCGAGGCTGCCGGGGCTGACGCCCTCGAGTTGAATCTCTACTTCCTGCCCACCGATCCCAATCTCTCCAGCACGGAGATTGAGGATAACTACGTTCAATTGGTGGGCGATGTCCGCAAGAGCATCAAAATCCCCATCGCGGTCAAGCTCAGTCCCTTCTTCACTGCCATCCCCAATATGGCAAAACGGCTGACCGAAGCGGGCGCTGACGGACTGGTGCTGTTCAACCGTTTCTATCAGCCCGATTTCGATCTGGAGCAGTTGGAAGTGGTTCCAAACCTGGTTTTGAGCACCTCGCAGGAGCTGCGTCTCCCGCTGCGCTGGATTGCCATCCTGTCTGGGCAGGTGGATGTAGATTTTGCCCTCACAACTGGCGTTCACACCACGGAGGATGTGCTCAAAGCCATGATGGCAGGCGCATCCGTGGCGATGATGACGTCTGAGCTGCTCCAGCACGGGGTTGGCCGCACGGCTGAAATCCTGGCTGGGTTGGAAAATTGGATGATCGAGCATGAGTACGAATCTATCCAACAAATGAAGGGCAGCATGAGTCAAACATCAGTCGGGCAGCCGGCTGCTTTCGAGCGCGCCAATTACATGAAGGTGCTCAGTTCTTACAGGCAACAGGCTTAAATATTTACCAAAACAAAATCAAAAAAGAGGCGCACCGGATCGGTGCGCCTCTTTTTTGATTAACAAAAATCTCGGATAAATCCAGGGGCAACTAGATTTCTTCTTCAACCGTCTCAACGTGTTTCTTGTGGCGATAGACGATCCGGCCACGGGTTAAGTCATACGGAGACATTTCGACACGAACACGGTCACCTAACAGGATACGGATGTAATACTTTCGCATCTTACCCGACAGGTAAGCCAGAACTTCATGGCCGCTTTCCAAACGCACTTTAAATTGCGTTCCCGGTAATGCTTCGACCACCTGGCCTTCGACCTGGATTTTGTCATCATCTTTTGTCATGCACACCTCCAAGATTACCCGAGTTTATCTCTTGAAAAGAGAACTAGGGCCGTGAGGATTATTCCATTGCCTCACGCTGGCGGCGACGAATGCGCCGGATAGCCTTTTTCTTTTGAATACGGCGCAATTCACTCTTGGATACGAACCAGCGCTTGCGACGGACGGTGCTCAAAACGCCGCTTTTAGCAACTTTTTTGCGAAAACGCTTGAGCAATTGTTCCTGTGACTCATTGGGGCGAAGATTTACTGAAGCCAATGTTTTCACCTCCTTTCACTGCCTGGATTTCTGAAAAAACCAGGCCCAACCGCCAGATAATCATAAAAGCAAGGATATGGCTGGCCACCGAGGGGCTGATTTTCGAATGCTGATAGAAAATAAAAACTCGACTGAAATTCGCGGACTCAGCCGAGCTTATGAAAGGCGTCAGTGCATTTCACATTCAAGAAAGCTCTCGGCTAACCTCCATGTTGATCCAAATGGGTCGAATTACCGGATTAATGGACAAGCCCGCGAACAATCGAAGATTATACCGCGTACAGTGTTGTTTTGTCAAAAAGAAAAAGCTATTCCCCGTCGAATCTCAGAATAATAAAGGGCAAGACCTTTTGGCCATCCGGAAGCGATTGCTTCGCAAAACCGCCAAATTTGGGCTCAATCCACCAGGATTTTTTCTCGTTCGGCAACAATCGCCACAGCCTTTTCCATCTGACCGCTCAATTCATAGGCACGGGCTAATAGCAGGTACAGATCATATAAATCCGCCTTGTCCGCCATGTCTGGCAGCGAGGCATCCGTTGCAAGCTGGCGGGCGCGCTCGAAATGAACGATGGCCTCGCTGACTGATGATATGTTTAGCGCTTCCAGCCCGGCAGCCAGACTGTGATGGAAAGCGGCCTTCACCAGCCCGGCAGCCAGCGCATGGTGGGCCAGCACTGCCGCCGAGTCCCCGACTCCTTCAAGAAGTTCCAACGCCCGACGGTGGAACAGCCGCCGCCGCGCATCCCCGGCTTCGGTATACACCACATCCCGCAGCATGTCGTTCGTGAAGATATACGCGCTGCTCACCCCCGGCTGCGCCGCTTCCAACAATAGCCGACCACTGATCAATTCATCCAGGGCGGGTAAGCCCAGGTCTTCGCTCACGTTGGCGGTGGCGCACAAGCGCTCAAACGTCAGCCGCTGCTCGAGCACTGCGCCACCCGCCAACAGACTGAAAGCATTTGGGCTGAGACGGTTCAGGCGTGAGCGGATCACGGCTTGCACGGTGGACGGCACGCGCACCGCTTGCCCGAGATCATGCTCGGCATCCACGGCAAAGGTCCACTGCCCCTCCGCCCGCCGTTTGGGGTGGAGCACACAGCGTTCGAGCAAATCCTTCAAAGTCTCGATCAAGTAATAGGGTTGTCCGCGCGTCTCGTCGTACAACCGCTGGGCAAAGTCGGCGGCGGGCGGCGACAGGATGGATTGCACCATTTGCACCGTCTCGCGTTCCCCCAGCGGCTCTAACTCGATATGAACCGGCGTCAGCTCACGCCTCACGCGGGTCAGCCACTCGACTAAGCCCGCAGGGCCGCCCGCTTGGTGCGGCTGGGTCATCGGGAGCAAAGCTTCTGAGCGCAAGCTGACCAATAATAAGACCCGGCCGCTAGAAACCAGTGCTGCGCCATCTCGCCAGCGCCGGATGGCATATTGCAACAAATCCAACGTTGTACTATCCGACCACTGTAGATCGTCCAAAAACAACACCAGCGGCGCTCGTTGAGCCAGGGATATGGTTAATTGCGTGATTGACTCGAAGAGCTGCGGCTGGCTTACTTCCGCTTCCGGTTGACGGCGGTCTCTGCGAGCGCTGCGGCTCTTGGGGGCCTGTGACAATCCCGGATCGGGTTGGCCCAATTCCGGCAGCAGTTGCCTCAACGGTGATGACCACACCTCCCCCAGTAAATCCTTAGGCGAATTTTCGCGTTCGAGCCGCAGCCTGAACGCCTCCACCAGCGGTTGTAACGGCAAATGGCTGCCGCTCTCGAAAGCGCCGCCTTGCAACAGATCAGCCCCTTGCGCGTTGACCCAGGCCAAGAATTTCCTGGCCAGGCGGGTTTTACCAATTCCCGCCTCACCGCGCAGCACCACGAGCTGAGGCTGGCCTGCGGCAGCGCGCTCGTAGCTATTAACAAGCGTCTGGTACTCGCGGTCGCGCCCGGCAAACAGGTTTCCCAGAAAAGCTACCGATGTATCTGGCCGGCGTGGATGAGGCGCCACGCGACGACTGTAGGGATGTACAGGGGGAGTTTGTGTGCGAATGCGCTCCGCCAGCGCGGCGGTATCCGGCTCCGGTTCGACCTTCAATTCAGCCGCCAAAACAGAATGACAGGCTTCATAAGTTTCCAGCGCTTGCCCGCGCTCGCCGGCAGCGAAATGCGCCCGCATTTTGCGGCGATAAGCGACTTCGTTCAATGAATCCAGGGCGATCCAGCGCGAGGCGGTCTCCGTGGCGCCGGCAAACTCGCCGTGCGCAAACTGGATTTCGGACAGCCGGTCGAGGATCAACCCCATCCGGCGGCGCCAGAGTTCCCGCTGGACGGCGGCCCAATCGTCGAAGCCGGGCGCATCGCCCAGCGAAAAACCGGCCAGAAAATCGCCGCGCTGGGAGGCAGCAGCCGATTGCAGGATTGGCAAGCTGGCTAAACCATCCGGCAGCATCCGGCTCGAACGATCAGCGCGCGCCAGGGCATAAGCGCGCTCGATTGTATGCAGATCAAGAGTGATGCCAGCATCTGGATTCAGACTCAGCGTATTGTGTGTAATGGAGAGGTAGGAAGTTTGCGCCTGACCGCCTGCCTGGCGCAAGGCAGTTCGCAGATGGCCGAGGGTGTTGCGAAGCGAGGCATGGCTGCGCTCAGGGCTGGCTTCCGGCCACAGCAGGGCAGCCAGGTGCTCGCGCGGCCGCGCGCCAGCCTCTACCGCCAGGTAGATCAACAGCGCCAGGGTCTTGCGCGTGGGAAAAGTCACCAGGGTTTCACCCAGGCGCACTTCGGGCGGCCCAAGCGCAAACAACTGCAAGGATGGCAATGGATCAGCCATTGGATGGCTCCTTGTGACGCTATTGAGACTCTATGTCATTATACTCAAATTATCAAGTAATGAAAAAGAGTCTAATCCGAAAGAGGCTCCGATGTCTGGTATTGTTCTCACATTTCCCATCTTGGCCGGTAAAGTGGAGGCCTGGCGGCGGTTTTGCCAGGAATTGTCCGGCTCTCGACGTCTACCCTACGAAGCCTCGCGCCAGCGGTTGGGCATCACGCGCGAACGGCTGGCTTTGGTAGAAACTGCTTTCGGGTCAACGGCTGTGACCACCCTGGAAGCTCCCGATGTGGCCCAGGCGCTGGGGCAGATCATCGCCTCGGAGAACCCGTTCGATGTTTGGTATCGAGAGCGGTTGGAGAAGCTGCACGGCATCAACCTGGCTGGGTACGAGCAATTCGCGCAGCCAACGCCGCTGCCACTCAATCAAGAGGTGCATTTCGAGTGGGCATTGAAAACCAAAATTGGCGGCTGACACCCGCGTAAACGCCAGCGCGCTACGCTTCCCGGAGCGCCGGCGTCAACAGCAGGGGCAGCTTTTCCGAAGGAATGAGAGGATCACATTATGAACAAGGATATCTTCGAAGGCAAATGGAAAGAAATGCGCGGCCAGGTCAAAGAATGGTGGGGCAAGCTCACCGATGATGACCTGGAACAAGCGGGCGGCAATGCCGAACAAATCGTCGGCTTGCTTCAACAGAAGTATGGCTACACCCGCCAGCGCGCCGAAGAGGAATTCAATCGGCGGATCAAGGAAGTGAAAGAGGCTGTTGATAAAGTTTGATGTCCCCTGAACCACTCATGGCAATAGCCTGAGTAGACCCCTCGCATGACCCCAAGCGATAACCTTACAAAAAATAATATTGGCTCTCCCGCTTTCGGCGGGAATGCCCTTCTCCCGTCAAAAACGGAAGATTCGCATCTTATCAAGAGGACAAAATGACTGATTATAAAGAAGTAAGGAGAAAGTAAATGAACCTGATAAATTTCCTTGTATGGCTCTCCACCGGGGCTGTTATCGGCTGGTTTGCCAACCAGATGGTGCAGGCAGAACGCAGGCATATTCACAAACCATTGCCCGACAAGGATCCCTGCTCTGAGAAGGAAAACCTGCCGTAGATCCATGCGGTGGGCGTCCCGCAGACAACGTCCACCGATAAGCAGACACTGGGAAAAATAAGGAGGAAAAATGGATATGTCGTCTGATCAATACCAATCGAAGGTAAGCCGTCAGGGTACCTTATCGGCACTGTTGGTTACCGTATTGAGCCTTGCCAGGCGGCTGATCGGGTTCTTTATGCTCACCGAAGAAGACCGATCGGAGGCCGGCATCTGTGTGGGCTGCGAGGAGCATTACACGTAAACCGGGCAGCAAGTATGCTGCTTCGCGCCTCACGTAATTCGTAATGATCATTCACTAAAATGGCTCTCTCGTTTCCAACGGGAGGAATCCCCGGATTTGGGGGGTGTGGGAGTGCGTAGCACTCCCACACCCCCCAAATCCGGGACATTTCCCGCCAAAGGCGGGAGAGCCCTATATTCAATTATCAAGGAGATAACACCATGGGAAACAATATCAAGAAGCGCGGGCACGTGATAAGTAATACAAAGAATGCTTTATTCGGCCTGCTGATCGGCGGATTGGCCGGCGCGGCAGCGATGCTGCTATTTGCACCCCAATCGGGGAAAAAGACCCGCACCCAAATCAAACAAAAAAGTATCGAATTGCGCGACGAGACAACCACAAATATCAAAAAGGCAGTTGCACAGGTTCGCTCCGAAACCAACCGCATCACGGCTGAAGTTCGTGAGAAGGCCGGGGAAATTAAACAACTCGGCCAGGATAAGCTCGTCGAACAGATGGACCGCGTATCCGCAGCGCTCGACGCCGGTAAAACGGCGGTCGAGGCTGCCTGAGACCCTGGCTTAGGATGAGATTGCTTCGCAAAAAACGCTCGCAATGACTATCAAGCGAATTTTCGGAAAAACACTAACTCATCCGCGTTAGAAAGGAGTACCACCATGAAACTCACCAAAAATATCGGCATGATATTGCTGGCCATCTTTCTAATCGCCTATGGTCTATTTGCGCTGATCCCGGCGCTCAGCGGCCTGGGCGTGATCCTGGCAATCCTGGCTATTGCAGCCGGAATCTTCATCCTGCTGGGCCGATAGATTATATAAAAGGAGAAATCTCATGTTGTGGACTATCGTTGTGATTCTGTTGATCCTATGGCTGCTCGGCTTTTTCGGTCGGAACATCAGCCCAAACTTCCCACGAACCGGAAATTGGGTTCATATTCTGATCGTTCTCGCCGTCATCCTGGTTGTATTAAAACTGCTTGGGGTGGTAAATCTCTAGCGCTTCGACGAATAGGCCGGGGCTGTCAAAGCTTGTTTGGCAGCCCCGGCAGCGAGTGACTCATTGAGGTATTCCAATGAACGTGAAAGAATCCTTCTTACAGAAATCTACGCGCGGCGCACTGCGCTGGGTGTTATGGGTGTTGGTGGTGTTCGGGCTGGGCGCGCTGTTAATCGTCTTCACGCTCTTCGTTCCCGCCCGGCAGAAGCTCGACAAGGCCAACACAGACCTGGAGCACGCCAACGCGACGGTCACCGGCCAAACCAATCAGCTCACAACGCTGCAGACGAGTAACGAGACCCTGCAAAAGGATCTGGATGCCGCCACACTGCACATGTACCTGTTCAAGGCTTTGTCGGGTGTACGAGGAGCCAGCCTGTCGGTGGCCGCCGACGATTACGCTGGCGCGCGCCTGTCGTTGATCCAGGCCTCCGAAGCGTTAGATCTTCTGTCCAGCCTGCTAACGGGTACAGATCAAAAAGATGTGCTTACCGCCATGCAGCAGAGCGTCGCTCAGGCACTGACCGATGTAGATACCGACCTCAAAGCAGCGCAGCCGGAGCTGGATCAGTTGACGAAAAACCTGGTGCAACTGGAGGCTAACCAATTTCCCAATCCGTAAGGCAGGCGGGCGATTCAAATTCCGCCGATAGAAGAAGAAGGAAACTCAGTTTGAAAGGCTTTTCGATGAACAAACGACGTATCGCGGCGATGATGATCGTCCCCCTGATGGTTCTGGCATTGATTGGGTGTGAAACCGGCACTCCGATCGTATCAGTGAGATCGTTTGCATACCCGACATCTACCCCTTTACCATTTTCTGGCGACAGCCAGGGGGATGCGGCGTATGCCGCTGCGCAGGCGACACTGGCTGCCGGCCAGAGCGAGATTATGGGTTTGTCCCATGAGGCCACTGCGGTCAGCCTGGACATGGAGCAGGCCGCGAATGCTGCGGCGCAAGCCACAGTGGATGAGAACCAACGCCGTTTGATGGAGCTGTCCATCCGGGGCACCGAGGTCAGCCAGAACATGGCCTGGGCCGCCGCGACCCAGCAGGCTATCGCAGCACAAACTCAGATGATATGGAATGCCACCGGCACCGCCCAGAGCCAGGCTGCCACGGCCACTTATTCTGCCTATGCACTAAATGTCACCCAGACCGCACACGCCCAGGCGATACTGGACATCCAGGCCACACACACTGCCCAGGCGATTAATACCCAAAGGGCTTATTCGTTGACAGCGACACCGTGGGCTGCAATCCAGGCTGGCATCGTACAAAGGCGGAATGAATCTGAACGACGGGCCTGGTGGGGAGAGTTTGTCGTCACCCCGTTGAAAGTCATCCTGATTACCCTGGTTGTCATTCTGCTCATTGCGGGCGGGGTGATGGCCTACCACCGGCTGATGCCGGCGCTGGAGCTGCGCCTGCGCACGATTTCCCGCGATAACGACGCTCCCCTGCTCATGGTGGATGGGGTGATCGTGGATCCTGATCCCCCTGCTGGTGGCCGGTTGACCCGCTGGGTTATGCGCCGCCCCAGCCTTCCCGTACCCCTGGGGGATGAATCGCCACAGGTGGAGATCATCAGCCCGACTGATCCTTCTGTCGCAGTCTGGATTGCCGAAGCCGAGCAGAAACTGCACACCAAGGAGGATACTGACCATGGACATTGACCGTTATCTTCCGGCGGCTCGTTTCGTAACCGAGGCAATTCCAGGCATCCTGGATCAACTCGGGTTGAAACCGTTCATCAGCCGCATTGTTCTGACTGAAACCGAGCAAGGCGCTGCCTGGCTGTTTATCGTTTTGGAGGTCAATCATCAAGAATACGTCGAAGATTACGCGACACCCGAGGTATTGGACTATCTCTCCAAAACGTTACATGGGCTTCCCGTGGTTTTCAGCAACTCATACGGCCTGCGTTACGCCGTGCTTCTCAGTTCGCAGAATTTGTTGACTAACTGATTCCAAGAATCAGTTTGAGCATGGATAGCCTTGCATACGCGGGTGGCCTCGCATATCTCAAAACCCAAAAGAGTAGAAAAGCATGGCACTCCATCCGCCCTCACAATCGTATCAATGGACCTTTCAGCGCGTCATGTGGGCGACTCTCGTCCTAATTGGGGTCGCCCTGGGCTTTTGGCTTCTCTATCGGTTTTATCAGGTTGTTTTCATTTTGTTCATCGCCATTGTGACGGGTACGGTGATCAGGCCAGTTGTAGCCTGGCTGCATCGGCGGGGACTTCCCCGGATGGTAGGGGTCATTCTTGTCTACCTCCTGCTGCTCGCCTTCCTCGTCGGCTTCGTGCTTTTATTATTCCCGTTGATCGTAGAGCAAGGCGTCACGATTGCCGCCGCAGCGCCGGGTTACTACCAAAGCCTGCGCGGCTGGATGGAAAATGTCCCCAATCAATTAATGATGCGCCTAAGTGAGTTCCTTCCAGCGACATTACCCGGCCTCGAATTGATACAGCAAACAGGGCCAGAGATGCTGGCTTCCGCTGGGCAAGCGTTCGGTTACGCGGCGTCAGGCGCCAAGGCCATCTTTATCGCTATAGCTTTTCTGCTATTGGCCTTTCACTGGACGCTCGACGGGCCACGCACCGTTCAGTCATTGCTGCCGTTGATTCCAAAGGGCCAGCGTGAGAGCATCGGCGACCTGATTTCGGCGATGGAAAGCAAGGTTGGTTTCTACATTGCCGGGCAAGGCGTGCTTTGCCTGATCATCGGCATCCTGGCGCTGGCTGCCTATCTGCTCATCGGTTTGCCCAATGCTCTGCTGCTGGCGCTTGTGGCAGGCGTGTTAGAGGCTGTACCGATGATTGGGCCGGTGCTTGGCGCTATTCCTGCGGCGGTAGTTGCTTTATCCATAGCGCCTTCCAAATTGATCTGGGTGATCGTCGCCACGCTGGTTATTCAGCAAGTGGAAAATAGTTTGCTGGTGCCGCGCGTCATGCGGAAGGCGGTAGGGGTCAATCCGTTTGTCTCCCTGTTGGCGATTTTTGCATTTAGCTCTTTGTTCGGTGTTGCCGGCGCGCTCATGGCAATTCCCATAGCGGCCATTATCCAACTCTTACTCGATCGCTTCGTTTTCCATCCAACCGCGCTGGAGCCGGAGGTCTCATCTGGCCGCGATTATGCCAGCCGGCTGCGTTATGAAGCGCAAGACCTGGCGCAAGACCTGCGCAAGCAGGCGCGGCTCAAGAAAGGGGGGTCGGACCTAAGGATCAAGCAGGTTGATCACGTGTTGGATGAGATCGAGACCATTACCACCGACCTTGATGCTCTGCTGGCGCAGGTCCATACTTCTGGTACAACATGACGAAGCAACTGGTAAGGTTCAGTACTGCGATTATGACCACCTTGCTGGCGCTGGTGGTGTTGTGGCAGTTCCGGATTGCCGTCATTTACGTTTTGATCTCGCTGATGCTTGCGGCAGCATTACGCCCATTGGTTAACCGCCTGGCCGGGCGAGGGTGGTTGGTGCGCGTAGTCTGGATTCTTTTGTACCTGGCAGCACTGGGCAGTTTTGGCTTCTTACTCTTCCTGACTGGTGAGGCCGCAGTCAATGAGATTCAACGATTGGCCCAAACGGTGTCTGTGCAGGATGAGTGGATGCTGCCAATATGGTTAGAGGGCAGCGCGTTCCAACAATCGCTGATTGGGCGGCTGCCGCCGCCGAGTATGCTCTTCGAAGCAATTACCGGCGACCAGGGGCAGCTTATACTGCCGGCTATACTCGGCTTCTCTCAGAGCGTTGGCAGCATCGTGACTGGCGGGTTCGTTATTCTGTTCTTGAGTCTCTATTGGAGCAGCAATCAAATTCATTTTGAACGACTTTGGCTCTCGCTGCTCCCATCAGGCCAACGCAAACAGGCGCGAGGTATTTGGCGGACAGTCGAGCCTGATATCGGCGCTTACATACGCGGCCAGGTCATCCAAAGTCTCCTGGCCGGGCTGGTATTCGGACTTGGCTTCTGGATAATCGGTTCACCATATCCGGCATTATTAGCACTGATTGGCGCGGTGGCATGCCTGATCCCCGTGGTTGGGGCGGCCCTGGCGGTTATTCCAGTGCTTTTGGTAGGGCTATTAACCAGTTGGCAGCTTAGCCTGTTTACGTCTCTTTATGCACTGGTCGTTCTGATTGCCTTGGGCGTATGGGTCAAGCCACGCCTTTTCAACCGCAGATGGGACAACCCCATTCTAACCGTCGTTCTTCTGATTGCCCTGGCGGACGCTTTTGGCCTGATCGGCATTATCGTTGCGCCGCCTTTATCCGTTGTATGCCAAATCCTATGGAGCCGCCTGGTCAGCCGTCGAACGGTTGCAGGAGCTGCAGTCCAGATTTCAGACCTCAAGGAACGGCAAGCGCTGGTATGGGCCGCAATAAAGGCGATGGATGGACCGCCTTTGCCGTTAGTGACCAGCAGCATGGAGCGGCTCACCCAACTGATCGAGAAGGCAGAGCCGATTCTTCAAGCCGGTTTATTGGTTGAACCTTCCGACTTGTTCCACTCACCTCAGCCTGTCAGCGATGAGGGTGAGCTGCCTGGGTCAACAAATTCCTGAAGAAACAGATGATGACCGCACCCAGAATGGCTAGAACGATAAATCAGCTTTGGCAGCGGGGTATCCGCAGCGCGCGCAGGCTCGATGAGGGTTCACACGGCTGGTTCGGGTTGTTGGTGGGTGCAGCCAGGGAAGCCCTAAAGCCCGACTCGGTGATTACGGCTGCTGCGATTGCCTATTTCGCCCTCTTCTCTTTATTCCCTATTGTCCTCTTGAGCATTTCCATTGCCAGCTTCAACCTTGGCCCGTTGATGGATCAGCAACTCATTGTACAGAAGCTCGAATTCATTGCGCCAGCCCTGGGCCAGTTGTTGGGCCAAAACATTGACGAAATTATCCAGGCGCGTGGACCGGTTTCCGGTGTCGCTTTCGTGGGTCTGATCTGGTCTGCCTCTGCAATTTTTTACACGCTCACTCAAACCCTGAATGAAATTTGGAGCCGAACAGAGTCTCATAAACGTCGTCGCCCGGTTTGGAAACGGCGCGGCATGGCAATCCTATTTGTCCTGACCCTTGTCGGCCCGGCTCTCTTCCTGGCTTCGTTTGCCGGCAGCTTGATTGCCAACCTGCGCACCTGGTTACCCGATCAAATCATTCCGATCGCGGGCGGCGTCAGTTTTGTTGTGACTATTCTGCTCGATATTGCTTTATTTATGGTGCTCTACATTTTGCTCCCACATGGAACATCCACCTGGCGGGAGATTTTGCCCGGCGCGATTGGAGCCGGCCTGCTATGGGAGCTTGCCAAGAAGGCCTTTTTGTTCTTCGTTTCCACCTACATATCCATCTCGAACCTGGTTTATGGTTCAGTAGCAGCCATCATCGCCTTCCTGATTTGGGCCTATCTGAGCGGCATCATCTTTCTCTTCGGCGCTTTTTTGAGTGTCTCTTATTACCAGCTAAAGCAGCCGCAGCAAGAGACGACAGGCCAAATACACCAAAGCGCCGATAAATGAACTGGAGGCAGCAATGTTAAGAAAAAACGAACCGAAATCCACCAGAGTTAAAAATGGGCTTGTATTAATTCTTGGCGTGCTATTCATCGCGGTTATTCTCATAGCGATCTGCGCCTGGAGTGTTATCTTGCTGATCCAGCAAATGGACCCCCGCCCAACACCACCGCAAGTCAGACCGGTAATATCAGCGCCGACAGCATCCTCACCGACTGCAATGCCAGCCAGCCATTTTTTGATACATTTGCCTGCTATCCTATCCGGGTCCGGGTATGTAACTGTATCCGACCCGTCTGGGTCCGTTCCCGTAACCGACCTTTCCGGGGCTGATTCCATATCCGAGCAAATTTGGGAAGTAACCGAAATCAATAATCTTGGGTATGAATTGGACAATCAGTATTACGACTTAGCGACATTTACACGCCGCGATGGCCAAGATACTGTAACCGCATATTGTATCAACCGGGGATGGGACGTGCCCGATATAGGGGCCGAGTATTTGTTAAACGAGGAAGGTATTTTCGTTCCGCTGCATGAATCTGATACCCATCCCCTCCAGCGATTTTTAAGGATTCGATAACCAACAAGATTCTTCTGCATCCATCGCGCATTTATGCGGGTTAGGAGGATTATTTTATGAAAGAGAAACGGTTCAGTTTCGAAAAGGCAAAGCAAATTGGCGAAGCTTTAGGCATAAATTGGATTGAGTTTGGGGTCGAACAATTCTGGATGGGGATCGAAGTGGAGCTTGAACACGGGGCCAGAGATCCGGATACGAACGTTACCAATGATGACCCCTCCTCACCGGAAAG
Source organism: Candidatus Aquidulcis sp. (assembly GCA_020723385.1). Classification (GTDB taxonomy): domain Bacteria; phylum Chloroflexota; class Anaerolineae; order Anaerolineales; family UBA4823; genus DYIZ01. Next base: position 1,929 of record DYIZ01000141.1, on the reverse strand, counting down.
ATTGCTTTTGCCCATCTCAAAGAATTTCCGGATTATTACACGCGTCTGCTGAAAATGGAATCAGATGCCAATGAATTTTGGGCCAAAGGATAGTGTAGTATGGAAGTAACCTATGACAAGGAACATCGCTTCACAAATAAACACCGTATGCGGGCCAAGCTCATCTTTAATCCCGGTTCCGGGACAGCCGGCGAGTCGCCTGTGCAGCTCATGGATGTGATCAGCGCGATGCAGGCCTGGAGGCTTGTACCGGAAGCCTACCTGGTCGAGCCGGGCTGCGATCTGCCGGCAGTGGTGCATCATGCTCTCGCGGATGGGATACGCATGTTCGTGGTTTGCGGGGGCGACGGCACTATTGATGTCATGGCAGGCGCTTTGGCTGGCACACGCGCTACCCTGGGGATCATCCCCACCGGTACGCAAAACAATGTGGCCCTCAGCCTGGGGATTCCAGCGGATATTCCGGCCGCCATTGCCATCCTGCGAATAGGCAAGCGTATCAAAGTGGATATGGGACTGGCTGTTTTTGGTGAAATCAAGCAGCCTTTTCTGGAAGTTTGCTCGGTAGGGTTGCTTTCGACCCTTTTCCCGGCAGCCGACGATATCCAGCACGGGAATCTGACCCGTGTCGGTGATTTGCTGGCAGCCCTGGTGGCTTCTCCGCCAGCCGAGATGCACCTGACCCTGGATGGCAAACTGGAGATCAACACGATGTGTCACGTGGTTCTGGTTTCCAATATGCCCTACATCGGCCCTCATTTCCAGGTTGGTACCCCGGCCTCGATTAATGACGGCTTGCTGGATGTGCTGCTCTTCGCCGACCTGACCAAAATGGACCTGCTGGGCTATGCCATGCAGGCCGCCGGGGCCGGGGGCGGGCCGGAAGACGAACGAATTCAGCATTACCACGTGCGCAGGGTAGAAATCATTACCAACCCTCCTATGCCGGTCATGGCGGATGGCCTGGCGTTAGGAGAAGGATCGCTGCGCATCAGTGTGCGCCGTCACGCCCTGGCGGTCATGGTCGGCGAGCCTGCGCCTCCAATCCTGCCTGCCGAAAGCGTGATCCTTGAGTAGCCAACCGGTAAATCCAAACGATGGAAAGAGGTTAGCCGAAGAGACAATTCCCAATGCCTGGGAACGCCTGACCCTCGTGGTGAAGAAGTATCGCCCGATTGCCTGGCTGATATTCCTCGCAGCCAGTTTGGTTTTATTCGTTGTGTGGATGCCTTCCCAGATGCGGATTGTCATTTGGCGCGGCCTGGTAGCCCGGGGACTCTTGTCGAGTATGCTGCTGGTTTTCAGCTTGCTGGCGGTCTCGCTGGTGTGGTCGGTCGGCCAGCGCGTGGACGTCTGGGCATTTCTGTTCTTTAACCTGCGGGGGCCACGCCCGCTTTGGTTGGACTGGATGATGCTGGGTTTCACCCAGATTGGCAGCGGCATTTTTGCCCTGGCGATTGTGCTGATCTTGTTTTTAGCCGGCGATCGTCTGGCAGCAAACGAACTCATTCTGGGTACGTTAACACTATGGATCGTGGTGGAATTGGTGAAAGCTCTGGTGCGACGGTCACGACCTTTCATCCGGGTAACCCAGGCGCGCGTCGTCGGCTACCGGGCTGGTGGGCGATCATTCCCGAGCGGGCATACCAGCCAGGCCTTTTTCATGGCGACGCTGATGGCCGCGCATTTCCATGCCAGCATCTGGGTGGTGTTTTTACTGTACATCACGGCCCTGCTAGTGGGCATCACACGCATGTATGTGGGGGCGCATTACCCACGAGATGTGCTGGCGGGGGCGATTCTGGGCTGCGCCTGGGGACTTTTGGGAGTGCTTGTTGACGGTTATGTGCTGAACGGGATCGGATAAACCCCACGGGCCGCGCCCGCCTGCGTATCCGAGGAGGGCTACAGGGATTTCGGGAATTTTTA
>DYIZ01000140.1 GCA_020723385.1 Candidatus Aquidulcis sp. | reverse complement strand
TTGGTGGCGCAAACCCTGGAAGCGATGGGGTTCACCTTTACCGGCGCCGATTCCCAGGCATTAGCGTTCAGCCAGGATAAGCGCCTGGTCAAGCAGCGGTTATGCTCGCTGGATATTCCTACCCCTCAGTGGAAAGTTTTCACAACTGCCTGCTCCGAGGGATGGGATCGGTTTCCGGCAATTGTCAAACCCGCTTTCGAGCATTGCAGCCTCGGGGTCACCCGCGAGGCTGTGGTTCGATCCTCCGTAGAATTGGAGGCGCGCATTGGTTATGTGTTAGACGCTTTCTCACAACCTGCTTTGGTCGAGGAATTCGTTGACGGGCGCGAATTTCATGTGACGATACTTGGCAACGGCGTGCTTCATACGCTGCCAACGGCTGAGATGGATTTCTCGGCATTTCAGGATCTCAAGGATCGTCTCTGCACGTATGAATCCAAGTTCAACTCTACATCGCCATCGTACAATCTGATCGAGCTGCGGCTTCCTGCGATCCTTACTCTAGATCAGCAGCGCCTTCTCGAACGGACCGCGCTGGCAGCCTATCGCGCCACGAACTGCCGCGACTATGCCCGTTTGGATATTCGCCTTCGGGAGGGTATCTTCTACGTTTTAGATGTCAACCCAAATGCCGACATCAGCCCTGACACCAGTCTGGCCCTGGCCGCGGAAGAAGATGGTTTGTCATACGGCCAATTAGGCAGCTTGTTGATCAATCTGGCTGCCCAACGCCACCTGATATTCGGCTCAGTTTATTGAAAGAATACGAGATAACAGGAAAAAACATGTCTGGAATTGCAGGAATTGCACAATTGGGTAAACAAACTGATGTCAAGCGCATGCTTGATAAGCTCGCTCATCGTGGGCGCATAATGGAAATTGTAGAGACAGATACGGCCACCCTGGGAATCACCTGGCGACCTGACCAGCCGGCAGCCTCCAAGCAATTGAACTGTTCGCAAATCGCATCGGATGGTGCAGGGGATGGCCACTTTGCCCTGGCGGGAGGTAACCCCTTTATGCTGAAACGCGATCCCTTGGGAGTGGCTCCGTTGTACTATGGTTGGACACAAGACAGATCGCTCTGCTTCGCTTCGGAGGTTAAGGGGCTGTTGGAAGTAACACGTGATATCCATGAACTTCTGCCTGGTCATTCTTTCGAAGGGCGACAAATGGAAGCGTACTTTCACCTCCAAAAATTGCCTCATCTGGAAGAACCACCTGAAATGCTCGCCAACGAATTGCGCCAGAGGCTAGACATTGCGGTGGAAAAGCGCGCTGGCGCCGGAGATGTGGGGGCATGGCTTTCAGGTGGGTTGGATTCAAGCGTACTAGCCGCCTTAGCCCACCGGTACTTCCATCCATTTCACACCTTCACGGTCGGATTACCGTATGCGCCGGATGTCGCTTATGCTCAGAGTGTTGCGGAGTTCATTCGGTCGGAGCACCATGCTCTCGTTGTAAAAATCGAAGATTTGTTGGCTGTTTTACCAGAAGTCATCTATCATTTGGAGTCGTTCGACGCCTGGCTGGTGCGCTCGAGTATCACGAATTACCTGGTTGCTCGACTTGCCGCCGATCATGTGTCGGCAGTGTTCTCGGGCGAAGGCGGCGATGAGCTATTCGCAGGATATGAATATCTCAAATCGCTCGATCCGGCCAAATTGCCGGATGAGCTGATTGACATCACTTCGCGCCTGCACAACACCGCCCTGCAGCGGGTGGATCGCTGTGCATCAGCGCATGGCACAGTGGCACACGTGGTCTTCCTTGATCCAGATGTGTTGGATTATGCCCTGTGTATTCCGCCTGAATTCAAATTGCGCGCTGGTGTAGAGAAGTGGATTCTGCGACAGGCTATAGTTGGTTCTTTGCCCGACGCGGTGATAAACCGCCCAAAAGCCAAATTCTGGGAAGGAGCGGGGATGGAAAACCTGCTTGCGCAATATGCAGAAGAGCACATCAGCGATGCTGATTTTGCCCAAGAAAGGTATTTGTCGAATGGTTGGAAGTTGAACACGAAAGAGGAACTGCTTTATTATCGTATCTTCTGTGAACACTTTGGCGTGTTTGATGACTTAAATTGGATGGGAAGGATAAGGGGTTCAACAGTTAATTAGAACAGGAGGCATGATGTGAATTATTGGGAATCGCATCTGTATATCTGGCTTGGGCTACCCTTGCTGGTATTCTTTGCCCGCGTGGTTGATGTTACTTTAGGCACATTGCGTATCATCTTTATCTCGCGCGGCAAAAAATATATCGCCCCATTGCTGGGTTTTGTGGAAGTGTTCATTTGGATCGCGGTGGTCGCCCAGATTGTGCGCGGCGTGAACGATCTTTTTACCTACTTGGCATATGCCGCAGGTTTTGCGGCCGGCAACTTCGTAGGCATCTATATTGAAGATCGTTTGGCAATTGGTACACAAATCATCCGGATCATCGTCTCAAACGGGGCTGAGGCATTAACCGACCATCTTCATGATGCGGGTTATGGTGTGACCCAGGTGGATGGGCAGGGTGTCAACGGACCAGTGAAATTGATCTATGCAGTGGTCAAGCGCAAAGATTTGCCGTTAGTCCTAACGATTATTCAGCAGACTCATCCGCGCGCCTTTCTGTCCATCGAGGATGTTCGTTCAACACAAGAGGGAATCTTCCCTATGCGTGCGCACACGAGTGATGGCACATTCTGGGGCCGCAAGTCGAAATAATTAGAGGAATACATGGAAATCCGTGATTGCATGAAACGTAAAGTTATCTCGATCCCTGCCACAGCTACAGTCAGACAGGCTGCGGCCCTGATTGTCGAGCATCGCATCGGCCTGCTGCCCGTAGTGGATAAGCAGGGCAAGCTGGGTGGTGTGATCCGGTTGGGCGATCTGCTTGCCTTAGAACTGCCCGATTTCTTCAATTTGCTGCCAGATTTGGATTTCGTCCACGATTTCGGCGCGGTCGAGACCGCGCGTCCTTCCCCAGAAGAACTCGACCGCCCGGTGACAACCCTTATGCAGCCGGTGACTTTTGTGGAGGAATCCTGTGGCTTGCTGCGCGCCTATGCCTTGATGGAGAAACATAACCTCTACGATCTGCCAGTGGTCTCTGATGCTGACGCGCTGGTGGGTATTGCCTCACGTGTTGATATTGCTGCGGCAATCCTTTCTGATTGGATAACAGCTACCCCGTCCAAGATATGATTGCACAAATCGCTACTGCCCTGATTTTTCTTGTCAGCCTGTGGCTGATCTTTTCAGAAAAGCTCAACCGAACGATTGCCGGCTTGTGTGGGGCGGTTCTGATGGTCGGGCTGGGCAAACTGCTGCACTTTTACGATGAGACCCAGGCCGTGGCAGCAGTGGATTTCAATACCTTGGGGCTGCTGTCGGGGATGATGATTTTGGTGGCGTTGCTGGAACCGACGGGGTTCTTTCAATTTCTAGCCGTGTGGGCCGGGCGGTTTTCTCGCGGGCGTCCGGTGCGGCTGCTGATCTTGCTCGGAACCGTAACCACTATCGTTTCAATGTTCCTCGATAACGTAACAACGGTAGTTTTGATCGCGCCGGTGACGATCTTGATCTGCGAAATTCTGGGCGTCAATCCCATGCCCTACTTGATGGCTGAAGCACTGCTCTCCGATACTGGGGGCGTTTCCACCCTGGTAGGCGATCCGCCCAATGTATTGATTGCGTCAGCAGCGGGGTTCTCATTCAACGATTTTCTCACTCATGCTTTACCGATTGTGATCGTGGCCTGGTTATCGGCCTTGTGGCTCTTGCGTTTCCTGTTTCGCCGCGAACTGGCTGTCCGCCCGCCTAATGCCGATGTGGTGCTGAAACTCAACCCCCGTGAATCATTGGATGATCCTAAAACCGCCCGACGAGTGTTGATTGTGCTCGGCGGCACGATCTTGTTATTTTTTTTGGAGGAACCGCTTGACCTCAGCCCGGCCCTCGTGGCATTGGGCGCCGCGGCGGTTGGGCTGGTCTGGGTACGGCCTAACATCAATGATGTGTTACGCCGGATCGAATGGAGTGTGCTGGTGTTCTTTGCCGCCCTTTTCGTGATGGTTGGTGGGCTGGAAGCTTCCGGTGTATTGGGTGGATTGGTTACACTGTTAGAAAAACTGTATGCCATTCCACCTATGCTCTTTGGCCTGGTATTGCTCTGGTTCTCGGCCGGGCTATCTGCCTTCGTGGATAACGTGCCGATCACCATCGCCTTGATCCCGGTGCTCCAGGGCCTGGAATCACATGGAGTGAATGTGCAGCCCCTGTGGTGGGCGTTAGCTTTTGGAGCCGGTTTCGGCGGCAACGGCACAATCATCGGTTCGACTGCAAATATTGTGGTCGCCAGCATCTCCGAACGCACGCGCACTCCCATTACATCCAAACTTTGGAACAAACGCGGCCTGCCGGTGATGTTGGTCACCTGTACGGTTGCCAGTGTGTTGTATCTTTTACTGTACCCGTTGTTTACCCGCTGATCGCGCACGGGTACGTTTTTCGGTCGAGTTTATTGAATATGGAGGACAAATCATGTACATGGTTATGCTCGTTCTGGATGACCCCGACCAGTTGGATGACGTGCTGGCCGTGTGGGAAAACATTGGAATTCGCGGTGCGACCATCATGGAAAGTACCGGCATTCAGCGCCTGCGGCGTAAAAACGTGGCCATGCGGTATATCTTCCAAACGCCTGAATTTATCGAGGAGGGGCATCTCACACTGTTTGTCATAATTGAGAGCGAACAGATGGTGCAGGATTGCTTGCGCGCCACCGAACAGGTTGTCACAGATCTGGATGGGCCGAACACTGGCGTATTTGCTGCCTGGCCATTGATGCTGGTGCGCGGGGTGCCGCCGCGCTCCCAGGGAGGTTAGGATGGTTTGGTTGATATTTATCGTTAGCGCGGCCGTGATCGTCTTCGCCGCTACCCAACTCGCCAAATACGGTGATGTGATCGCCATTCGCACCGGGCTGGGAGGCATGTTCATCGGCGTTTTGTTGATGGCCGGGGCGACATCACTGCCCGAGGTGCTGACTACAATCAGCTCGATCTCTCAAGGAGTGCCCAACCTGGCAGCGGGCAATCTGCTCGGCAGCAACTTGTTCAATATGTTCCTGTTGGCTCTCCTCGACCTGATGCACCGTAAAGACCGCATACTGCGTAAGGCCGCCCTCAAGCATGCCCTCACCGGCAGCCTGACTGTTTTTTTGATCGGACTGGTGGTGTTCTTTATATTGGCAGATGTCAAACTCAAAATAGGTTGGGTCGGTGTGGATAGCGTGCTGATTATGCTTGTGTATGTTGTTGGAGTACGCCTGATCCAGAAGAACCAGTCTCACACCATCAACCAGACGGTGGAGAAAGCTGAAATCCCGGCCGGGACCCCATCCTTACGTACCGGGTTGATTGGCTTTGGGCTAGCCGCACTCGGCCTGGTGATCATCACCCCCTGGATGGTGCGTTCCAGCGCCGAGATCGCCGAAATTACTGGGCTGGGCACAACTTTTGTCGGTACGACGCTGGTTGCCATCGTCACATCTCTGCCCGAGCTGGTGACCACGGTTGCCGCAGTCAAGATAGGCGCTGATGACATGGCCATAGGCAACCTGTTTGGCAGCAATCTGTTCAATATGTTTGCTCTTGGCCTTACGGATGTGTTCTACTTGCAGGGGCGCTTCCTGGATGTGATTGACCCGGCGTTTCTATTGGTGGGTATGCTCGGCCTGCTGATGACCGGCCTGGGGTTGATTGGCAACCTGGCGCGCCTGGAGCGCCGGGTGCTGTTCATCGAATTAGACGCGCTGGCGTTGATCGTGATGTATTTTGCCGGGCTGTGGCTCTTATATAGCCAGGGGATTACGCCTTGATGCGGATCCTAAATCCCTGAAAACCGGTTCAGGCTTCCATTTCACCCCAAAACGTTTGGTACGCATCCAACGTGCGCGTCGCATTGGGCAGGGAAACAACCTGGTGCTGCGCGGTGACATTTTGCAGGCATAGAGTGCGATGTGCGCCGTTGGGAGAATGGCGTAACACGGCAAAAACACTGTGACCCACGTTCAGAATTTCCTGCCCGCCGTGCGGGTGGAAGGCCGGAGAGTTGGCGCGCTGCGCCAGCAGGCGGCGGTAGTGATAAAAAACTTGCGACCTGAGCCAGCTTTGGCCGCCAAGCTCGTCCTCCAGGCTGGCCCGCTCCAGCTTTTGGCGGTTGATGGTGCGATTGCGCCTGGTGGCCTGAACGCCTTCGGGCCAACCGCGCGACCCGAACAAACTGTGGAAGTAAATCCCCGGTACGCCGCGCAGGGACAACAGGATGGCTTGCGCCGCCATGAAGCGGGCGACCTGCATTTCGAGCGGCTCGCCGCCGGCCGGGTCGGAGAGCGCGTCGAAATAGTTGATATTCAGCTCGTAGGGACTCTGCGAGCCGTCTGGGTTCTGCTTGTACGAGATCAAGCCGCCGTGTGCGAGAGCCTGGGCCGCCAGCGCCTCGATCTCAGCGGGGGATAGAATCCCTCGAACGGGATTCAGCCCAATCCCGTCGTGCGAGGCGAGGAAGTTGAAAAACGTGGCCTGGCCGGAGGGCAGTTCGAGCCGGGCGGCCCACTTGGAGAGGGTGGACGCGTCGCCGGTGCGGAAGGTGTGCAGAACGAGCGGTGGGAGTGCAAAGTTGTAAACGAGCTGGGCTTCGTTCTTGCCGTCGCCGAAGTAGGAGATATTTTCGGTATGGGGCACGTTGGTCTCAGTGATGAGACGGACGTGCGGCGCGGCTTCATCGAGAACGGCGCGCAGAAGTTGGACGATGGCGTGAGTCTGCGGCAGGTGGATACAGCTTGTGCCGATTTCTTTCCACAGGTAGGCGATCGCGTCGAGACGGATGAACTGCGCGCCGCGCTCGGCATACATCAGCAGGAGGTCAAAAATTTCGAGCAGAACATCGGGGTTGTGAAAGTCCAGATCCACCTGGTCGGCGCTGAAGGTTGTCCAAACGCGGCGGCTGCCCGAAGCCGTTTGGAATTCGGTCAGCAGCGGCAGGGCGCGCGGTCGAACCACTTGCGATAAATCGGGGTCGCCCTCCACGGTCAAAAAGTAATCACGGTATGGCGATTCATCCCGCAGAAAAGCCTGGAACCAGGCGCCCTGCGCCGAGGCGTGGTTGACAACCCCGTCGAACATCAGGCGGAAGGAACCTCCCAGCCGCTCCACGTAGCCCCAATCGCCGAGGGAAGCCTCCACCGCGCGATAATCCGTAATCGAGAAACCATCGTCCGAAGACCAGGGAAAGAACGGCAGGAGGTGAATGCCGCTGACCACGCCGCGCAAGTGGGCTTCGCAAAATTCCGTCAGAGTTTGTAAATGCGGCTGGCCGGCAGCGCGCACCTGATCGCCGTAGGTGATTAGAATCGAGTCGCGCTCCGACAATGACGATTCGACAGGGATGGGGATGCGACCGCGATAGTTTTCGACCAGCTCCCCTAAACGCGGCGCAATCCGAACGGCAAGCTCCGCGCCATAAATTTGGATAAGTTTTGTGGTATAAAATATTGGCGTCATGCAAGTGATTGTACTGTAAAAAGAACCGCATCGGAGGCGCGAGAAAATGACTCCCACCCGACATATCGGATTTATCTCCACACGTTTCGCCGGCGCCGACGGCGTCTCACTCGAAACTGCGAAATGGGCCGCTGTTTTACAGCGCATGGGGCACCAATGCTTTTACTTCTCCGGCGAGTGCGACCGCCCTCGAGAACAAAGTTATGTCGTCCCCGAAGCCTTTTATCGCCATCCGACCATTGACGCCATCAATCAAACTGTCTATGCAGGCAAGTGGGGGCAAATGCACGCCGAACGCAGAGCACATCCCGAAATCGAAACGCTGCACCAGGATTTTTTCTCCGTTTACATCCGCCCGGCGCGGGTTACAAAACAAATTCAGGAATTGAAAGATCATTTCAAAGAACACCTCTACCAATACGCCCAGCGCTTTCGCCTGGAAGCGCTCATCGTCGAGAATGCGCTGACCATTCCCATCAACCTGCCGCTCGGCCTGGCAATCACGGAATTCATTGCCGAGACGGGCTATCCCGCTATTGCGCACCATCACGATTTTCATTGGGAGCGCCAGCGTTTCATGAACAACTCCGTACACGATTACCTTGCCGCGGCTTTTCCGCCCAACCTGCCATCCATTCGGCATGTCGTGATCAACTCGGTGCAGGCGCAACAGCTCGCTTCACGGATTGGTGTGGCCGCAATGATTATCCCGAACGTGATGGATTTCGACTCGCCGCCGCCCTCCCTGGATGACTACACCCGCTCGGCGCGCGCCGACCTGGGGGTCGCTCCCAACCAGTATTTGATCCTCCAGCCGACGAGGATCATCCAGCGAAAAGGGATCGAGCATTCCATCGAGCTGACCCGCCGTCTCGGGTTGCCGGCCGTGCTGGTCATCTCCCACGCCGCAGGCGACGAAGGCACCGACTACGAAAAGCGCGTGCGCCAGTTCGCTGCCCTTCTCGATGTGACCGTCAATTTCGAATCGGAGATCGTCGGGGCGGCGCGCGGCCTCATATCGGATGGCCGAAAGGTCTACACGCTCGAGGACATCTACCCACAGGCTGACCTGATCGCCTATCCTTCCGCCATCGAAGGATTTGGCAATGCCTTCCTCGAGGCTGTCTATTACAAACGCCCGCTGGTGGTGAATAATTACTCCATCTATGAGGCAGATATCAAGCCCAAGGGGTTTCAAGTGATCGAATTCGATGGTTTCATCAGCGAAAAAACACTGGAGGCGGCGCGTTACATCTTGACACACCCCGACGCGGCGCGCCAGCAATGCGAACACAACTATGCGCTGGCCTGCCGTTACTACTCGTACGCTACGCTGGAGCGCCGCCTGGGGCTGCTGTTATCCGACTGTTTTGGAGAGGCGGTATGAAAATAGCCTTGCTGCATTACTCATCGCCGCCCATTGTCGGCGGCGTCGAAAGCGTGCTGGCTCATCACGCCCGTCTGATGACGAAGGCTGGGCACGAAGTCGCCATCCTGGCGGGACGCGGCAAGAGGTTCGACGAAGGCATCCCCGTGATGATCCTGCCATGCCTGGATTCGCGCCATCCAGAAGTAATCCGGGTGAAGGCGCTGCTCGACGCTGGTAAGCGCACACCCGACTTCGATGCGCTACGCGACCATATCGAGAAAGACCTCCGGGCCGTGTTACAAGGATATGATCTGTTGATTGCCCATAACATTGCCTCCCTGCACAAGAATCTGCCCTTGACCGCCGCGCTGGATCGGGCCTACCGGACGCCAGGCTTCCCGCGCCTGATCCTGTGGCATCACGACCTGGCCTGGAGCACGCCGCGCTACCGCGCCGAAATGCACCCGGGCTATCCCTGGGATTTGCTGCGCACACACTGGGAGGGCGCGGCGCAGGTGACCGTTTCCGATCTGCGCCGCCGTGAACTTGCCAGTTTGACCGCCATCCCGCAAGAGTCGATTCGCGTCATCCCCAACGGCGTGGATATGAACGCTTTCTTCAAGCTCGAGGCGCAAACCATCCAGTTGGTTGAACAGCTCGATCTCATCGAAGCCGATCCACTGTTCCTTCTGCCCGTGCGCCTGACGCCGCGCAAAAACATCGAGCTGGCCTTGCGTATCCTGGCCGAGCTGCGGGTCGCATTCCCCAAAGCTGCTTTGCTGGTCACCGGACCGGAAGGGCCGCACAACCCCGCCAATGCAGCTTACAAGCGTAAATTACTCGACTTACGCAGCAAGTTGAACCTGCAAGGCGCGGCGCATTTTCTGGCCGAAGCGGCCGCCGGGTTCGTGCCCGACGCGGTCATCGCCGATTTCTACCGGCTGGCGGACGCGTTGTTATTCCCCAGCCGGGAAGAAGGCTTTGGCATTCCGATCATCGAGGCCGCCTTCAGCGCCATGCCTGTTTTCTGCGCCGATATCCCCGTGCTGCGTGAATTGGGCGGCGAAGACGTCAGCTACTTCCATCCCAACGCAGCCCCGCGTTCCGTAGCAGCGCAAATCTCGAACCGAATGGAGAGTGAAGCGACTATCCGCTGGGCGCGCCGTGCAAAACGCGGCTACGCCTGGGATTCGATTTACACGAAATATATCGAGCCGTTAATTCAGGAGGTCATATCATGAACGCTCGCTTACGAATTATCAAAACTGCACTGGTTCCTATTGGGACTGGCGAGACCGGAGAAATTGCACTCGCCCTGGCGCAGGCCATCGCAGAGGAAGTCATCCTGGTTGGGGTCGTACCGATCTCAGCCGGCGAATCTCTCAGTGCAGGCGCTCAGGCTGCCGGGCAAGTACGCAAGCGTCTATTAGCCTTGAGCAGTCCGGCCTCCGTTCGTTTCAAATCCACGGTGATCGTGTCGGAAAGGCCCTGGGAAGACCTGAAAGCCATCATCGCACAAGAGAAACCTGATCTCTTTATCATCGAGTGGAAAAATGGACATACCACGTGCGGTATCCCCGTCTCGGATGCCTTGTCTACCACGCTTTGCGACATTGTCATTGTGCGCGGCGCAATTCCTGTCAAATTCGAGCGCGCCTTGATCACAGTGCGCGGCGGGCCTCATGCAGAGCTGGCGTTCCAGATAGGCATGGGCCTGCATTCGAAGCGTTTGGATGTATTGCATCTCGCGCTGACAGGCGCCGTGAACGATGCGCCATTCAAAGGATTGAAACATATTCTGCGCCAGATGCCTGAAGTCAAGCTGCGCTCGATTGTCACGGACGATATTGCGCAATCCATTTTCGAAGAATCGAAGCGCTATGACATTGTCGTTATGGGGGCTACAGCCAGCAAGAACATGGATATTTCGTCCATCGGCCCCGTGGCTGAGAAACAATTACGCGAGTCGCCGTCTACGGTGATGGTGGTGAAGACCCGCCGCCCCATCTCAGAAGCTATGTTCGACGAAAGCGCTGGCGCGCAGGCCATTTCCATTCTGGTTGACAAATGGTTTGCCGAAAACACCTATAACGCGGACGAGTTCTCGGATTTGAATCAGCTCATGGCGCTCAAAGAGAAACACGGTGCAACGATAAGCCTGGCCTTGCCTGCCTTGAATGAAGAGGAAACGGTTGGCACTGTCATTGCGACTATCAAGAAAGCTTTGATGGATGATGTTCCCCTGCTAGATGAGATCGTGCTGATCGATTCTGACTCGACCGACCGTACACGTGAGATCGCCGAGGATCTCGGTGTCCCGGTTTACGTTCATCAACAATTGTTGCCCGAGTTGGGAGTCAGGCATGGAAAAGGTGAAGCGCTTTGGAAGAGTGTCTTTGTCACCAAAGGCGATATCATTGCCTGGATTGATACCGACATCGTCAACATTCAGCCGCATTTCGTCTATGGCATTATCGGCCCGCTCCTGCTCAATCAAACTATTCAGTTCGTCAAGGGTTTCTATCGCCGTCCGCTCAAGGTAGGAGATAAGGTGCAAGCCGGCGGCGGTGGTCGCGTCACCGAGCTGACGGCGCGCCCCTTGCTCAATCTTTTCTACCCTGAGCTGTCCGGGGTTATCCAGCCGCTTTCGGGCGAATACGCAGGGCGACGCGGCGCGCTCGAACAAGCCACCTTCTTCTCCGGCTACGGTGTGGAAACCGGCCTGTTGATAGACGTTTTCGAACGCTACGGCCTGCGCGCGATCGCACAGGTGGATTTATTGGAGCGCATCCACCACAATCAGGGATTGGAAGCATTGAGCAAAATGTCCTTCGCCATCATCCAGACCGTGCTCCGCAAGCTCGAAGCCCGTTACGTGCCTGCAATCATCGAGGATGTCAACAAAACCATGAAGTTGATCCGCTATGCCAACGGCGGCTATTTCCTCGATGTGGAGGAAGTGGCTGAGCTTTCGCGTCCACCCATGGCGAGTCTGCCTGCCTACATGGAGCGCCACAAAAGATGACGCGTCTCTGCCTGGTCCGCCACGGACAAACGGATTGGAACCTCGAAGGGCGCTACCAGGGGCAAAGTGATGTGCCGCTCAATGAGAATGGGCGCGCTCAGGCGCACGCCATTGCCCGGGAATTGCAAGATCAACCGTTTACAGCTATTTACACCAGTGATCTGCAACGCGCAGCTGAAACCGCAGAGATTATCGCGTCCGCCGTAAATCTACCGGTCACCCCTGATCCCCGCCTGCGCGAGATCAATCAAGGTGAATGGGAAGGCCAGCTTGTGGAGATCATCAAAGCCCGCTATATCGAGTTATGGCAGCAGCGAAGCGTGGATCCCGCCAGCATCCGCGCCCCCGGCGGTGAAACGGTCACGGAAGTTGCACGGCGAATCCACGAAGCATTAAATGACATTGTTCATGTTCATCCCAAAGGCTTGGTGCTGATCGTCTCACATGGACTTGCCCTGGCTACTATTATTTGTGAAGTACGCGGGGTCCCAATCGGGCAGGCCTACACGGTAATCCCCGACAACGCAAAACCGTTGTGGGTAGATTTCGCTACCCGATAGGTTTCCCCCGTTTCCCCTGTTCGCACCGCTCTGCGGTGTTAAGTCCCCGGAAGCTCTGCGTCCCGAATCGCTGACATCGTAGAGCGGTGTCAGGAGCGAAAAGAGGTCCTATGAAAAAGTGGCGTATCAATTGGCAACCGTCCGAGATGGTGATCCTGGGGGGAATCGCTTTAGTTGTTGGCGTAAGCAGCGGGATGGGGATCTGGCTTTTCAAGCGGTTGATTGACCTGGCCCAATGGGCGTTTTATGAGCAAGCTGGCGTATTCCTGGCACGATTTGGCGGCTGGAGTGTGGCTTTGCTGCCGATTGCGGGCGGGCTGTTGGTTGGATTGATTGCCCATTATTTCATCGGCGAGGAACGGCATCATGGCGTTGCGGGTATCATGGAAGCGGTAGCCTTGGCGGGTGGGCGGCTGCGTTACCCTCGCATCCCGGCAAAAGCGATTGCATCGGCGATTTCAATCGGCTGCGGCGCTTCGGTCGGCCCCGAAGACCCATCGGTGCAGATCGGCTCGAATATTGGCTCGATGTTCGGCCAATGGTTGCGCCTCTCCGAAGAGCGAGTGCGTACACTGGTGGCAGGCGGCGCGGCGGCCGGCATCGCCGCAGCTTTCAACGCGCCGATTGCCGGGGTTTTCTTCGCGCTGGAAGTGATCCTGGGTGAAATTGTCGGTAACTCGTTGGGCATGATCGTCATCTCAGCGGTGGCATCGGCGGTTTTTACCCAGGCTGTATCGGGCGTACAGCCGGCTTTTCATGTGCCCGCATACGCCTTTAACTCTGCCTGGGAACTGCCGTTGTACCTGGGATTGGGTTTGCTGGCCGGGCCAGTGGCGGCGATGTACGTTCGTCTGCTCTACAGGTTCCAAGACCTTTTTCATAAAATAACGATTGCCCGTTGGCTAAAACCGGCGCTGGCAGGGGCGGCTGTGGGCATCATCGGCATTTTTCTGCCGCAGGTCTTTGGAGTGGGCTATGAAACCATCGAGGTCATCTTGAACGGGCAATCCTTGGGGTTCGGCTTGCTGGCGGCTTTGCTCGCTGCCAAGCTGGTCCTGACACCAGTCAGCATCGGTGGAGGGTTCAAGGGCGGCGTGTTTGCCCCGGCTTTGTTTCTTGGTGTGATGATGGGCGGGGCGTATGGCTTGCTCGTTGGTCGCCTGTTCCCGGGCCTATCCATCACACCCGCGGCGTTCGCCATGGTCGGGATGGCGGCTGTCCTGGCGGGTGCAGTTCACGCGCCCTTGACAGCGATTCTCTTGCTCTTCGAGATGACTCACGATTACCGCATCATCCTGCCGTTGATGTTCGCCGTAGCGGTCAGTCTGCTCATTTCTCAGCGCATCCAACGCGATTCGGTCTACCTGCTGGGATTGGCGCGCAAAGGCATCCGTCTCGAACGCGGGCGGGATGTCGAAGTGTTGGAGACGATGACGGTCGGCGAGATCATGCAGACCGCGCCCTTCACATTGAACGATACGGATACTTTGGCAAAGGCCTCTGAGATATTCATCCAAACTCATCACCACGGTGCGCCGGTAGTGAATTCACGCGGCGACTTGGTTGGTATCCTGACCCTTCAGGACCTCGACCGCAACGAGCCTGACACCTGGGCGGAGCGCACCATCGGAGAGGCTTGCACCCGTCAACCGTTGGTGGTTCACCCCGACGAGACGATTGGGGCTGCGCTGCGCAAGATGGGTGGGCACGATGTGGGCCGTCTCCCAGTGGTGGCGCGGGAGAATCCTCGCCAGTTGCTCGGTCTGCTGCGCCGCTCGGATGTTGTGCGCGCTTACGATGCGGCCCTGGCCCGCCGGGCGATGTTGCGCCACCGGGCTCAACAGGTTCGCCTGGATGCGATCACGCCTGAAACGGTCAATGTCGGCGAGATTTCCGTACAGTTTGGGTCGGTTTGCGCCGGGCGGCGAATGAAAGACATCCCCTGGCCTCGGGATTGCGTCGTTGCCAGCTTGCGGCGTGGCAGGAACGTGCTTATCCCCCGCGGCGATACTCAGGTGAAACCTGGCGATGTGCTGGTCATCGTCGCTGAAGAAAATGTCCGGCAAGAGATTGCCAGGCTGTGTTCGTCAGAATGAGGTTTATATGCTGAAAACCTGGATACGTCCAATCTCGCCTCGCCGCCGCGAGCAGGTGATGGATCAGCTTTCACAAGCTGCCTCGCCAGGCTTCGATTTCTTTCTATTGGTTTTTCTATCGTGCAGTATTGCCACATTTGGGTTGGTTACTGACTCGGTGGCTGTCATCATTGGCGCAATGTTGATCGCTCCGCTCATGTCCCCTATCATTGGGCTTTCACTGGCATCTGTGGCCGGTGAGAGCCGCATTTTCAGACGTGCTGTGATGGCCCTGATCGAGGGGGCGCTCATGGCGGTGCTTCTCTCAGCGCTCCTGGGGTGGATAGGCAATGTACTGCCTTTCGGTCTATTGATTGAGATCCCCAGCGAGGTATTAGCGCGCACACACCCGACCCCGATTGACCTGGGGATTGCGTTGGCTGGCGGTGCTGCGGCGGCTTATGCGCTGGCACAGCCGCACTTGTCTGCGGCGCTGCCGGGTGTGGCAATTTCTACCGCACTGATGCCCCCCCTCTGCACAGTTGGGATCGGCATCTCTCTGGGACGGTCCGAGATCGCTCTGGGGGCTCTGCTACTTTTTTTAACCAACTTTGTAGCCATATCCTTTGCAGGGATTGTAGTTTTTGCCGGGTTGGGATTTCGCCCGCTGCATCCTGATGAAACCTGGCATCGCCTGCCGCGTGGATTGTTGGAAGCAGGGATGCTGGTGTTGATTGTCACCATACCACTGGTTGTACTGACGGCCAGGGTTGTAGATCAGGCGGAGCTGACTCGCAAAGCGCGAGCGGCAGTCACAACAGAGTTGCAATCTCTCTCAGACACTCAACTGGTCGAATTTCGGCAGGAAATTCAGGATGATGTTTTGCATCTGCAGGTGACGTTGCGAGCATCACGGCAGCTCACCTACCAACAAGTGGTTGAATTACAATCGGCAATTGCCACCCGCCTCCAGCGCCCGGTTTCGCTTCAGCTCATCGTTGTGCCGACTACCAAACTCGACCCGCTTACCCCACCCACGTTGACTTCGACACCTGTGCCGGGCAACACGGCGACACCAACCGTCACAGCCTCCCCCACAGCCACGCGTCCTAAATCTACCCGTACACCCACTGAGACGCCTACCGCCACCGCTACCGTTACGTTATCTCCCACAACAACGCACACGCAAACACCTACCTCAACGGCTACTTTTACGCCGACACCCGTGCTGGCATACATTGCGAATACCGGCGGAGTGGGTGTATTCATGCGGGAGACGCCAGGCGGGGCAATAATACCAGGTAAACTTTACGATGGGGCGCCAGTCAATATCCTGTATCGCCGTGAGATGGTGGAAGGAATAGAATGGATTGAGATTCGCGATATCCTGGGCCGCACCGGCTGGGTGAAGGCATTCTACCTCGTGATAAAACCTTAATTGGAAAATGACATTATGGAAGCATTTCTTACCACCGAAACCCTCATTATCGAATTGTTGTTGATCGCTTCGCTGGTCGCCATTGCGGTCCAGCGCCTTCGCATTCCGTACACGGTGGCGCTGGTCATCGTCGGGTTGTTGATCACCTTCCAGTCGCCAGTTTCGTTCGAACTCACCCCGGAGCTGATCCTGGCCTTGTTCGTCCCGCCGCTGGTTTTCGAGGCCGCCTTCCATCTCAATCTGACAGAGCTGCGCCGCAACTTGACTGGCATCCTGCTGATGGCGATACCGGGGGTGATTCTGACGACCGTGATCGTGGCGGGCGTTATTTCGGTGGGAACTTCGATCTCCCTGCCGGTGGCGCTGGTGTTTGGAGCCTTGATTGCTGCAACCGACCCGCTGGCGGTCGTTGCGCTATTCCGCGCCCTGGGCGTGCCAAAACGCCTGTCGGTCTTGATCGAGGGTGAAAGCCTGCTCAATGATGGCACCGCTGTTGTCATCTTCAATCTCATGCTGACTGTGGCCTTGACCGGAAAATTCAACTTACTGGATAGCGTCGCCAGCTTCCTACGGGTGTCCATCGGCGGGACGGTGGTCGGCCTGCTGTTGGGATGGCTGATCTCCCGGTTGATCTCCCGCGTAGATGATTACCTGATCGAGACGACCCTGACGACTGTGCTGGCGTTCGGCTCTTACCTGATTGCCGAGCAGCTTCACTTCAGCGGTGTGCTGGCCGTCGTGGCTGCCGGGCTGATCAACGGGAATATCGGTCCGCAGGGGATGAGTCCGACTACGCGGATCGTCTTGTTCAATTTCTGGGAATACGTCGCATTTCTGGCAAACTCGCTGGTATTTTTGATGATCGGTCTGGAAGTGAACATTCCCGCGCTGATCAACTTATGGCAGCCAGTGGTGTGGGCCATTCTGGCAGTGATGGCTGCCCGTATCATCGTCGTTTATGGTTTGTCGTGGGTCGTCAACCGGACCTCCACTCCCATTCCGCGAAAATGGCAGCATGTGATCACCTGGGGCGGGCTGCGCGGGGCGATCAGCCTGGCCCTGGTGCTCAGCCTGCCCACCAGCCTCGGCAGCGACCGCGACACGCTGCGGGTGATGGCCTTCGGGGTGGTATTGTTCACCCTGCTCGTGCAGAGCACCACCATGCGGATTTTGATCAGCCAGCTCCGCATCATCACCCGCAGCCCGGTGCAGATCGAATACGAAAAGCAGCACGCTACGTTGACCTCCCTACGGGCAGCCGAGAGTCATCTCGACCGCCGGCATCGCGAGGGGCTGGTCTCCACTCACACCTGGGAAAAACTCAAAGACGATTTAGGGGTGCAAATAGCCCGATTGACTGATACTGTGCGCCAGGTACTGCGCTCAGAGCCAGAGTTGGAAACTGAAGAATTCGACACCGCCTGGCGCGAAATTCAACGCGCCCGTCGAAGCGCCCTGCTCGGCCTGCGGCAGGACGGTGTGATCACAGAAGATGTCTATGAGAAGCTATCTACAGATATTGATGCGCAGTTGAGCCATGGCTACCAACCTCCCGAGGATAGCTTTCAGAACACTACCCAGTTCAATGATTTCACCCTCCAGCCAACATCCAACGCAGTTGGTAAATATGTGGCCGATCTCGAACTTCCGCGCGCCGCGGTTTTGGTGACGATCCGCCGAAACCGGGAAATCATCATCCCGCGTGGCGATACAAAGTTACAAGCCGGTGACGTGATCACCACTCTGTGTGAGCGTGACTCTCTGACGACGCTGCGCGATCAGCTCTTGGGGAAGGGGATGAGCTGACGATGGTCAAAGTAGGCGAAGATGCCCGTTTTCACGGTTTATTCCTTTGATGTTGTCGTTCATCGTGTTTTCACCGTATGATCAGCGGCAAAAATAGGCGGTAGCCATTCAGGAAGGCGCGGCGGAGGTAGAGATTGCCGTAGCCATCATTAATCTGCGCCAGGTTCACGACAGTGGGGGCAGATTCCGGGACAGAATCCAGCAAGGCTGCATAGCGGATGACAACCTCCACGCCAGCCGGCACGCTGCCTGCCCAAGTGATCGTCTGCCCATTAACTACCGGTGACGAGCCGGCGCTGGAAACAGGAGCACCCTGCAAAACCAGCTCCGCGGGTAAGGTGTCGGTAAATGTCACCGCAGCCTCCAAGACGCCGTCATTCACCAGGCGCACGGTGTAGGTGACCACCTGCCCGGCCAGGGCGGTATAAGGTGCAACCGTCTTGGTCGAAGCGCTCAGGTCTGGCGCAGGAGAGGTCAGCAGCCGGAAGACAAAGATATCCTTCCATCCCATCGAGAAATCTTGCGCGGCATGGTCGGTGGCGGGAAAATCGGTCGAGGAGGTATCGCCGGCAACGTAGACGCGTTCATCCTCATCCACAGCAACTGCTATGCCCTCGTCATTGAGCGAGCCGTTGACGTAGGTGCCGTAGATCAGATCGTCTGGCCCCTGGCTCTGGAGGCGCAAGCGCACCACATAGGCATCGAAATATTCCGATGGCGTGTCATCATAGGCATCGGGCGTTATTGGGAAGCCCTCCGTCGAACCTGCCGCGCCGGTAATATACACATCGCCGCTCGCGCCCAGGGCGATGTCATTGCCAGTATCATTGTAATTTCCACCCAGGTAAGTGGCATAGAGCAAGTCGTTTGCCCCCTGGCTGCCGAGGTTGAGCTTGATCACAAAAGCATCATCGCGTTGAGCAGGGTCACATTGACCATCCGTGCCGCAGGCGGTATCGAATGCGCCGGGAGTGGTGGGAAAGTTGGGCGAGTATGTTGTCCCTGTGACATAAACCTGCCTGGCGGCATCCAGGACAATGCCGCCGCTGGATTCTGGCGCATCGCTGGCACCCACAAAGGTGGAATACAGCAGGTCAGCGGCGGCATTGCCGGCCGGGTCGAGCTTGAAGATGAAAATATCCTGGTTGCCAATCCCCCGGTTCATATTGGTATCGTAAGCGTCGGGGGTGGTGGGGAAATGGTCTTCGCCCCACGGGTCGGTTGAGGTTGTACCGGTGACGTAGACATGTCCATTCTGGTCAATGGCGATATCCTCGCCGTACGAAATCGTGCCCCCGCCGACGTAGGTGCTATACAGCAAGCCGGCCGGGCCGCTGATGTGGGGCGCCAGCTTGACCACAAACGTGTCTTCGTTCAAGCCGATATCAATATTGGAAAATACGCAATACCGCAAAAGTCACTTTTAGCTTGACAAAAGGGGTTCTCAGGG
>DYIZ01000139.1:10215-19295 GCA_020723385.1 Candidatus Aquidulcis sp. | reverse complement strand
ATCCCGCTCCCGCCACCTTACCTGCGCGGGCTGACGGTTTTTCTGGAGCAGGCCATGTCGGGGCTGCCGGTCTCCGTATATTGGCTCGATTATTTGGCCGCCAATCGCACGGCTGCCCTCGATACGATCCCGCGCACATTCCAGCTTATGCCGTCGCGCTTCTCGCAGCGATTGGCTTACCTGCGCGGCCCCCACTGGCGGCGCGAGCTGATCAGACGGCTGCTGCGGCGGGAGACGAAGCGGTGAAATCGCTTCTAAAGAAATTCACCGCTGAGACGCAGAGTGCGCAGAGTTGATTTTTCTCCGCGATCTCCGCGTCTCTGCGTTAAGATTTTTATTCTGGAAATGACTTTACCCAATTTTTCCCTCCGTATCCTCGAATCCGCTGCCGACCTGGCCCCCCTCGAAGACCTGCAGCGCCTGGTCTGGCCGGGCAACGAGACGGAAATCGTCCCGCTTAACCTTCTGCGCGCCGCTGTTCATGCCGGCGGCGTGGCGATTGGCGCGTTCGCCGGAGGGGCGACGATTGGGACGACGGTAGGGGCGAGCCGCGCGAATCAATGGGATACCGTCGCCGATATGGGCGGCTCGCCCCTACAATACGTCTCGCCCCTACAATATGCCGCATCGCCTCTGCTCGTCGGATTCGTTTTCGGTTTTCCGGGCCTCTACCACACCCCGACGGCCCGCGCCCCAAACACCATTCGCACATGCTCGCTGTCCACCCCGATTACAGAGACCTGGGTGTGGGCTTCAAATTGAAGCGCGCCCAATGGCAAATGGTGCGCCAACAGGGGATTGACCTCATCACCTGGACGTATGACCCTTTGCAGAGCCGCAACGCCAACCTCAACATCGCCCGCCTGGGAGCCGTTTGCAGCACTTACCTGCGCGACTTCTACGGCGAGATGCGCGACGAGCTGAACGTGGGTCTGCCCTCCGATCGCTTTCAGGTGGATTGGTGGGTCTACTCCCGGAGGGTAAATCGCCGACTCAGCCGCCGGCCGCGCAAACCGCTCACTCCCGCCGATTTTTTCGCCGCCGATTTCCCCATCACCCATCCCCCCCCCCCCCGCTTTCCCTTCCCCCCTGACCCTTCCCCCCTGCTCCTCCTCGAAATCCCCGCCGACCTTGCCGCCGTCAAAGCCGCCGATCCCGCCCTGGCGCTCGAATGGCGGATGGGCACGCGTTCCCTTTTCGAGAATCTGTTCGCCCAGGGTTACCTCGTCACCGACTTCGTTTACGAGCTGGGCGATCCGCCGCACAGTTATTACGTTCTCACTCACGGAGACAGCACACTATGAAAATCGAGCAAATCACTCTCTATCGCCTGCGCATGAACCTGCGCTCCCCATTCGAGACATCCTTCGGACGCGCCGTCACCCGAGAGTGCATTCTGCTGGAGATCGCTTCCGAAGGCATCACCGGTTACGGCGAATGTGTGGCAGACGCCGATCCCGGCTATTCCTACGAGACAGCCGGTACCGCCTGGCACATCCTGCGGGATTTCATCGCCCCGGTGGTGCTGGGGCAAGACCTAACCGGCTCCGACGATTTCCAGCAACGGGTGGCTTTCATCCGGGGACACAATATGGCCAAAGCTGGATTGGAGATGGCCTTGTGGGATTTGGCCGGTAAAGCCGATGGACGCAGTTTGCGCCAATTGTTGGGGGGCATACACGACCGGGTGGCGGTCGGCGTCTCGGTGGGCATCCAGGCTTCGCCCGAGGCGCTCGTCGAAACCGTGGGAGGCTACCTGTCCCAGAGCTACCAGCGCATCAAGATCAAGATCAAACCCGGCCGCGATGTCGCCGAAGCCCAGGCCGTACGCCGCGCCTTCCCCTCTACCCAATTGCAGGTAGACGCCAACTCCGCCTACACGCTGGAAACCGCCCAGACGCTCAAACCCCTCGACGATCTCGACCTGCTGCTCATTGAACAGCCCCTCGACGAAGATGACCTTTGGGATCACTCCCGCCTCCAGCCCCAATTTCGCACCCCCCTCTGTCTCGACGAAAGCATCGTCTCGCTGCGCCACACCCGGCAGGCCCTCGAAATGGGCGCATGCCGCATCATCAACATCAAAGCTGGGCGCGTGGGTGGATTGAGCCAGGCAGTGGCGATCCACGATCTATGCCAGGCGCGCGGCATCCCGGTGTGGTGCGGCGGCATGTTAGAGACCGGTGTAGGCCGCGCCGCCAACCTGGCGCTGGCCTCGCTGCCCAATTTCGCCCTGCCCGGCGACATCTCTGCCACCGACCGCTATTACGCCGAAGACATCACCGAGCAGCGTTTCGTCCTCAACAACGACAGCACGATCTCCGTGCCGGATGCGCCCGGCCTGGGCGTGACCATCAACCGGGACGCGCTGAGGCGGGTAACGCAGGAAAGGCTTACGCTGGAACGGTAGACAAGTAAACAAGTAGAACGTAAACAAGTGAAGGGTGAAGGGTAAAGGGTAAAACGTAAAACGTGAGGCGTCAATGCAGCCTCACGTTTTACCCTTACCTGTTTACCTGATTACCTATTTCCCTGACTACCTATCTCCCCACTACTTCTCCACCGGAAACTGGATCTCCGTCACCGTGCTGGGATCGTTCTGATCGCCGGGCCGTTTGGGGATTTGCAGGTAGATCTCCCGCACCGGGCCGATGCAGCGATAGCCATTGGCCTCGATCCATTTCAGGATGGCGGTGTAGGCCTCGCCAATGGTGACAAACGGGCCGTGATGGATCACGCTGGCAGCGGCCTCCAGGCCGGCCAGCTCGCGGGATCGCACCCGCCCGCCCGCCGCCACCAGCCCGGCGACCGGCTCGCAGACTTCCGCGTCGATCTCCGGCTCATCGGCGTGATAGAGAGTGAAACAAGGCCCGCAGGGGGTAACTTTCTGCTGGCCGAGATCCTTTTCCAGCTCCTCCCACAAATGACCCTGTTCCGGGTAGGCCGGGATGATGTCTCGAACGGATGCAACGAGCATTGGCTCGACTTTCTTGATAACGACATCGTAAGTTGACAATTCGTCCTCCTGTTCGATTTGTCTCAGCCGGGCGGCGACGCGCGCCAGCCGCTCTTGCTCTGCGTCCAGTTGCTGCTGAAGCTCTGCCTGTTTGAGGCGCAGCATCCCGCGTAGCTGCTCAACGGGCAGGCCTTTTTCGAGCAGTTGGCCGATCTGCTCGAGCGAGAGGCCCAAATCTTTGAGGGCAAGGATGCGGTTCAGGCGGGGCAACTGGTCGAAAGAGTAGTAGCGGTAGCCGGTGAAGCGGTCTATTTCGAGGGGATGCAGCAGCCCCATCTCGTCGTAGTACCGCAGCGTCTTCACGGTCACCTGGCTGAGTTTTGAGAAATCACCAATTTTGATCAAGTGGATGCTCCGCGCGCAGTCCGTTTGTTCGAACGTTCGAGACGAGTATACAACCTCCCGTGGGGGGAGAGTCAAGGGGCAATCAGATTTCCTCCATCCATTCGATTTATTTCCTCACAATTGGCAGGTAAATGAATACATGCTGGTAGGCCACTTTCAGGCTGGCATTGAGGTAATAATCATCGGTCTCGTAATAGGCGATTGTAGCCAATCCAGACGAATTGACCGCCGCCGAGACGTAGTCTGCCTCGTTGAGGATGTCGCTGTACCCATTGTCAATGCTGCCGCACTGCCAGGCCATGAACAAATAACCAGGGGGAACATCGCCGCAATTGCCAATCATAAGATCGTAGGCGGACGCTGGCCGGGCAATGTTCAGCGAAGCTGGGGCTAAATCCTCGGATGCATCCTGATAAACGATCACTGCCTCGCCTTGCTCGTCCAATGCCAACGCTATACCCGTCTGAGCCATTCCGGCACCGGCCCCCATGTCGTCAACCTTATAGCACACCCAGTCGCCGCTGCCGCAATTGCCGTCGCTGCTGACGCTGGTCGCGTATTTCAACGCCCCGTTGGTTTTATCGTAATAGGCAATCCGAACCGGTTCGCCGGCAGCCTGCGGCGCTGCGAGTGAAGGAAACAGCCCGACATCGCCGCCGCTGTTTGCGATCTCACAATTCCAACCATTGTCGCAGGTACCGAAGATGCCATAAGAGGCATAATTTAGATTCCCCAGGCCTTCGTCGTAATAAGCGATACGAACCCAATCATCATAACCGCCTATATCCAGCGAAGGGTATTTCCCAACCCGGTCGCCGCTGTCCACGGTTTCGCAATGCCATTTGCCGCTTGCGTCGCCCACGCCGCAGTTGCCGTTGATGCCGTAATAGGTAGCATATTTCAAAGCATCGTCCGAAAGCGAGTTGGACATATAGTATGCAATATGAGGCGTTCCATCCGAGCTCAATTCGAGCGATGTATATAGACCCTGGCTGACGAACATATTGCCTTCGGCGATTGTGGCAATATCCCACACAGAGGGAGTCAGGCTGTCCCACTCGGCATATTTGAGACTGCCATAGTTGGCCGTATCGTAATAGCTGATTCCCAACTTCCAATGGGATTCGTCGCCCCACAGAGCAATCGAATTGTATTTCCCGACATCCCCGGTTTCATCCACAACTCTGCACCACCAGTTGCCATCCACGCCGCAGTTGCTGCCGCCGGTGTATACAGGGCTGGCCAATTTCAGGTCATGATTGGTGGCGTCGTAATAGCTGATGAATGGCAGTTCGTCGTAGGGTCTGAGCGCAATCGAGTTGTATGCGCCTAAATCCATCGGAGTCGGCGATGTAACCCTTTCGACATATTGGATTTGCCAGGGGACTGTCGCGCCTGCGGAGTCGGCGCTGTTCTGGATCGAGGTTTCCCCAGCGCGTTGCGCTTGCGCCAGGCCGATCCATACGGCCAAAGAGAGAATGGTTATGGTGACGATTGTGGCAAAACGGGTACGCGCTTTCATATTTTCTCCTTAGAAATCTCTGAATTTTGAATATTCACCCATCTGGACATCCTTCGTTGTGCAATCCTGTCTCCCCATTCGATGGGAACTCGGCCTGTATGATAACCTGCCGCATGAGCCAATAGCAGTTTAGCGCATTTTCAGGGCAGAGTCAATTTAATTGGGCGCGTGTTCACACGTTGTCCAAAATTTGGTATCCCCAACTTTGTTGCGCGTTCTCGGAGGCTGATATATACTTTTTCGTAGCGGCATAATGGAGTTCAGCGCAAAACTGTTGGCGACCTGTAATAGCCCCTCGTGGGCGGCGCTAACGGGCGCAAGGCCCCAGGCTACCGATATAAAACAAAATTTGTCTTTCAGGAGAAGTCTATGCACACTTACGATATCTCCTTGACGATTTCCCCGGATATGCCGGTTTGGCCCGGCGATCCTGCGGTGATGTTGGAGCGGTTCGAGAAGATGGAAAACGGCGGGAATGCCAATGTGTCTCGCATCGCCATGAGCGTTCACACCGGCACGCATGTGGATGCGCCTTATCATTTCATCGCAAGCGGTAAAACTGTCGAGCATTTATCTATTATCACACTCACCGGGCGCGCTTACGTGCTGCACCTGCCCGACGTGGATCGCATCACCGCCGCCGTGCTGGAAAAGGCCGACATTCCGCCCCGCACACGGCGTATTCTGTTCAGAACTCGCAATTCCGAAGTTTGGGCGCGCCAGGAGAACGATTTCAAGTCGAACTTCGTTGCAATTACCGCCGACGGTGCACAATATCTGGCCGACCGCGGCTTCAAACTGGTGGGGGTGGATTATTTGTCGGTGGCTCCATTCAAGGAGGGCAAGCCCACCCACGAGATTTTACTCAATGCCGGGGTGGTCGTGCTCGAAGGGTTGAACCTCTCCCAGGTCTCGCAGGGGCGCTATACGTTATATTGCCTGCCCCTCAAACTGGCCAACTGCGACGGCGCGCCGGCGCGGGCGATTCTGGTTGGGGTGTAGATGGGTTCAGTATGCAAAAGTCTCCCGGAGACCGACAAGTCTCCGGGAGACTTTTCTTAACCGACGTTGACATCCTTTCTCACCTCGATTAAACTCACCCTAATATCTCCTCTTCACCCTCCCCTATCCGCTCTCCCCTGCTCTTATGTACTCCCGCACCCACCTCGAAACCCTCGAAGATCAATGCCTGGCTCCTCACGGGCTGCGCAGCCGAAACTCCAAAGGCCGTGCCGTTCCCGAGCCGGAGCCTGTCCAGCGCACAGCGTTCCAGCGCGACCGCGAGCGCATTCTGCACACCACCGCCTTCCGCCGCCTGGAATATAAAACCCAGGTTTTCATCAATTACGAAGGCGATCATTACCGCACGCGCCTCACACATACCCTCGAAGTCGCCCAGATTGGCCGGGCGGTGGCGCGCGCCCTCGGCGCGAACGAAGACCTCACCGAGGCCATTTGCCTGGCCCACGATATGGGACACCCGCCCTTCGGCCACTCCGGCGAGGTTGCCCTGGCCCGGTTGATGCGCGAACACGGTGGTTTCGATCACAACAAGCAATCCCTGCGCATCGTCACGCTGCTCGAACGGCGTTACGCCGAGTTCCCCGGCCTCAACCTGACCTGGGAAACGCGCGAAGGCATCGTCAAACACGAGTCTGAGTATGACATCTCCGACGCATCGGAATTCACGCCCGAGCTGCGCGGCCACCTCGAAGCGCAGATCACCAACGCCGCCGATGAGCTGGCTTACACAGCGCACGATCTCGACGATGGCCTGCGCTCCGGGATGATCACGCCGCCGATGATGGATGGGATCACCCTGTGGGGTATCCTGGTCGAGAGCGTGGGCTGGCGCGGCGCTTCGCTGGACGATTTGACCCGCCATCGCATGATCCGCTGCCTGATTGACCTCGAGGCGACCGACCTGGTCCAGATGACGGACCTGCGCATCCGTGAAAGCAGCGTCCGCTCGGTCGAAGAGCTTCAACGGCTGACATACAACGTTATCGGTTATAGCGAGGAGACCCACCGCCGCAACCGCCAGCTCAAGGATTTCCTGTATGCCAATTTGTACCGCCACCACCGCGTCGTACGCATGGCGGTCAAGGCAGAGCGCGTCATTGCCGAGTTGTTCAACGCATATCATGCCGAGCCGGCCATGCTGCCGCGTCCTTTCCAGGATGTCATCCCCGAGCGCGGCCTGGAGCGGACGATCTGCGATTACATCGCCGGTATGACCGACCGGTATGCGATGGAAGAGTACCAAAAATTATTCGATCCGGCAACGAAGCCGTGAGCGGTTGAAAAAGTTGAAGGTTGCAAGTTGAAGGTTATTCCTGCAACCTTCAACATCCTAATGAGGAGTTTTATGACCAATCCATCTTATCTCACCACTGAAGGTGCAGCCCGCCTCAAGGCTGAACTGGAACAATTGAAGGGGCCAGGGCGTGACGAGCTGGCCCAGCGGCTGCGCTCCGCCATCCAAATGGGCGATTTGTCCGAAAACGCTGATTACCACAAAGCCAAGGAAGACCAGGGTTTTTTGGAAGGGCGTATCCGCGAGCTGGAATATGTGCTAAAGAACGTTGTCATCATTGAGGATACGCCTCGCCCGGAGGGGGAGGTGGCCGTTGGGGCGCGGGTGACGATTCAGGAGGCTGACTATCCCGAGGAGGTGTACCTGGTTGTCGGGTCGAAGGAAGCCGATCCCCGCCAGGGGCGAATATCCAACGAATCCCCGATGGGGCGCGCCCTGCTTGGTAAAAAAGCAGGGGACAAAGTGGTCGTGCAATCCCCCGGCGGTGATATCGAATTTACCATACTCAACATCGAGTGATCCGGGGGAAGAAACCAAAAAATTAGTGTGCGCAGGGGTGCTGCCCCCTGCGCACACTAATTTTTTGGGAATATTTCTTCTCCGTTTCGCGAGAGCAGCGGTTGTCAAAGGATAAAACAAACGACCGGCAGAACGCCGGTCGTTTGTTTTATACGGGGAGCAATCTTTATTTCTGCCAGACGGCCAATTCCAAAATCAGTTCGTTGAAGAAGCTTTCGGGCGGCAGAGCACCTTCGCCGTAAGACATGTCTACGACGCGCGCCACAAGCTGCAGGGTAGCGGTTTCGAGCACCACCTGCTGCCCCGGCTGGGACAGAGTGGGTTCGCCCTTGGCAGACAGCTTGGTTTTGGTCGCCTCATCGTTGAAGGCGTGGGCGCTCATCAAGACTTTCGTTACAGTCTGGATATCGTTCTTGTCAAAGAGCCAGACCTCGAAGGCGGTGACTTTCTTCGGGTCGCCGACCCCAATGGTTTCAGAGATGCCCACCCCACACTCGCCGAGGAATTCTCCCGCGGGAGAGTCAATGCTGAACGAATCATCGAAGAGATCGTCGCCCAGCTTGTAGGAAGCCATGAACTGCGCCATGGGCGGCTCTTCACCCGATGCGGAATAATCGGTCATCTTTGCCTGCTGTTCAGCCTGGTAAGCGCTGATCGGCGCAGGCCCGCCGATGCTCTTCCCGCGCAGCAAGAAGAATGCGATCAACGCCACAGCCAACAGCAGGGTGACGACGCACATGATTCCCAGGATGATCAGAATACTGCTGGTTGTTCTGGGCGCTGCACCGCCTGTACCCGGCGTCGCTTCGGGAACCTGTATTTGCGGCGCGACGGCGTTCTCGAAGGCGAGAACTGTTTCCATCGTCAGCGGAGCAGGGGCTGCTTTCACCCTGGCGAGAGCATCGGGACCTTTTTCGCCCAAGTTTTCCCAGCTTTTTACTGCCGCTGGCAAGCCGGCGGGGTCTTTGGCATACAGGGCGATTGCGGTGCGCAGATACTCATCCTGCAAATCGGGGCGCAGGTCGGTAAAATCGCCGTCGTACCATTGAACCGGCCACAGGCCCCACCCCAAAACAACCAGGCCAATGAACAGCCCCACGATGAAGGCCAATCCGCCAATTACCCAGGGCTTTTTGATGAATTCGATAGCTTTTTCCATGGTTTCACTCCGTGCGTGAGATTCCCAGTCAGTCGTTGAATGGACAATTATTATCGCCTAACTGTTCTATTTTAGACCAATGTCGTAAAATGCGCAACTGTTTTTGCTTAGCAAGTATTGGCGCATTGCGTTGGTTGGTGCAAGACTCGTGCCGGAGGGGGATTACTGGAAAATGAGTTTCGGACGAGCTGCGCTCGTCCGA
>DYIZ01000139.1:0-10205 GCA_020723385.1 Candidatus Aquidulcis sp. | reverse complement strand
AAACTCATTTTCCAGTTATTATATTTGTTGGCGTTATTTCTCGGCTTCCGCCATCTCTTCGACTACCACCTGATCGAGCGGGAACTGCTCCTCGCACACGGTGCATTGGGCAAAGTTCTTGTTGGCGACCACCAGCAGCCCGCCGCAGGCCGGGCATGGCTTGGGAAGCGGCAGCTTCCAGGTGGTGAAGTCGCAGTTGGGATAGTTGGCGCAGCCATAGAAGGTGCGGCCTTTGCGGGTCTTGCGCGAAACCAGGTCGCCGCCGTCCTTCGGGCAGTTGACGCCGATCTTCTCCAGCCACGGCTCAGTGTGGCGGCAGTCGGGGAAACCGCTGCAGGCGATGAACTTGCCATACCGTCCATAGCGGATGACCAGTTCTTTACCACAGTCCGGGCAGGCGCGGCCAATCGGCTCGGGGTCGGTTTTCAGTTCCGGCATAAGCGTCTCGGCAAGCTTCACCTGCTCGGCGAAAGGCCCCCAAAACTCCGTCATTGTCTCCACCCACTCCTGTTCACCGGCCGCAATGCGGTCGAGGTCGCCTTCCATGCGGGCGGTAAAGCCGGTATCTACGATGTTGGGGAAGTGCTCGCTCACCAGATCGTTGACGGTCATGCCCGTCTCGGTGGGGGTGAGTTTTTTACCTTCGCGGATCACGTAACCGCGCTCCTGCAATACCGACATTGTGGCGGCATAAGTGGATGGGCGGCCGATGCCGTTTTCTTCGAGGGCGCGCACCAACGTCGCCTCGGAGAACCTGGGGGGCGGCTGAGTGAAGTGCTGCTCGGGGATGAGCCGCACCAACCGTTGAGGCTGACCCTCTACAATGCCAGCCGGGATGCGGGCATCGCTCTCGCCCTCGACCGGCGCTTGATCTTCATCCTTTGCTTCCTCGTACACGATCAAGAATCCAGGGAATTTGACCACCGAGCCGGAGGTGCGCATCAAATACTCGTGGAGGCTCGCCTTCCCGGTGATGTCCACCGAGAGGGTGTCGAACACCGCTGGTGACATCTGCGAGGCGACGAAACGCTGCCAGATGAGCTGGTACAGCCGGAATTGGTCGCGATTGAGAAATTCCTTGATCGCTTCGGGCTGCCGCAGCACCGAGGTGGGGCGGATAGCCTCGTGAGCTTCCTGCGCCCCGGCGACTTTGGTCTTGTACTTGGGGGGCTTCTCCGGCAGGAAGCTGCTGCCGTACCGCTCGGAGATAAACTGGCGGGCTTCGGCCTGCGCTGTCTCGGCAATGTTGGTCGAGTCGGTGCGCATGTAGGTGATGAGACCAACGCTGCCTTGCCCCAAATCCACGCCTTCGTACAGGGATTGAGCCAGCGCCATGGTGCGGCGGGCGGTGTAGCCCAATCGGCGTGATGCTTCTTGTTGAAGGGTGCTGGTGATGTATGGGGCCGCGGGAGTGCGGCGGCGCTCGCCACGCTTGATCTTGCTGATGGTGAATGGAGCCTGTTCCATATCGGCCAGAATGGGCATGACGACCGCCTCGTTGGGCAGTACGGGGTCTTCGCCGTCAATCTTTGCCAGCCGGGCGATGAAGGTCTCTTTCAGCCCCTCGGGGTGGAATTCGGCGCCGATTGTCCAGTATTCTACCGGGATGAAGGCGTCAATCTCGCGTTCACGCTCGACTACCAGCCGCAGCGCCACGGATTGCACACGTCCCGCCGATAGGCGGCTGCGCACTTTGCGCCACAGCAGCGGGCTGATGCTGTATCCCACCAGCCGGTCGAGGATGCGCCGCGCTTGTTGGGCATTGACCAGATCCATGTCAATCGGGCGTGAGTGGGTGAAAGCCTCGGCGATGGCTGGCTCGGTGATCTCATGGAACGCAACCCGGTGGGCGAGTTTGGTCGGAATTTTAGCTGCTTCGAGCAGGTGCCAGGCGATCGCCTCGCCCTCGCGGTCAGGGTCGGTGGCCAGGTAGATTTCCTCGTGGGTTTTCACCAATTCCTGAAGCTCTTTGACCACCTGTTTCTTCTCTTTGGGCACGCGGTACTTCGGCACGAAGTTGTTGTCCACATCCACCGACATCTGCGAGCGCAGCAGGTCGCGCACGTGGCCGATGGAGGCTTTGACGGTGTACCCCTTGCCCAAAAAGCGGCCTACCGTGCGCGCTTTGGCCGGCGACTCGACGATGACCAGCTTGCCCTTGCGGTTTGAGCCTGGCTCGGGGGCGGTCATCCCTTCGTGGGCTGGCGAGCGGCCCATGCGGTACAGTGTCGTGCCGCATTCGGGGCACACGCCGCGCGTGGCCGGTGTGCCGTTGGCGTTGAAGATGGCCTGCGGGTCTTGGATTTCACGTTTGGTTTTGCATTTCACACAGTATGCGTCCAAGGGTAAACCTCCTGATATATTTGCGCTACCCACTATTTATTGCCTGTTAGCTGTTTTTTCGCTTTAGCGTTATTGAGAGCAGGGTCACCGGGCATATCATTGCGAGGATCATTTATTCCTCCTTGTATCGGTGAATGCCATTTTGAACCGGCTGATATTTGTTTAGCTACTATATTCCTATTTCCACACCATGGGCAACGAATGAATTCTTGCCCAAGAAATACTTTTATCCCGCCTGCACAAAAGATATGGGCGCATAATCCACACCTTACCCATGTCGAATATTTGCCGTTAGCGTGGACCCGTACACTTCCACAATCGGGGCAAGCTGCATTTTCCCAGTTAATGTCGCCTAAATTCAAAACTGATGATTTTCCAAAGAGGTCGCGAACTGCTTTTTCTGATGGAAATCCAACCATGCGAGCATTTTCCGGGAAAATAACTTCTCGTGTTTTATGTCTCCCAAACAATCCAAATAACATATCTTGTAGTCTCTTAATAAAAAGGCTTTCTCCATCGAACATTTGGTTACTTCGTGAATCGTTCTGAAGCAATGGCTCGAAGCCCAAAACTCTATAAGGGTTATTGGTGCCTTTCTTTCGACCAATCATCATTTGGAAGGTCTGATGAGTTTTACCACACCTGACTAGGTACAATCTTTGTTCGACATCAATGGTTGGAGATTGGAGCTTTGGCTTTTCCGCTGATTCGCGCCTGATTTGAGTATCATAATAAGTTCTCGATTGCGGATTTTTCAGAACTTCATAAGCTTCGTTAATCTCTTGTACCTTTCGGTGAACATCTGGATCATTCCTTTCCTCTGGTGTTAAAACATCAGGATGATATTTTCTGAGCAATCGCCGATAAGCAGCCTCGATAACTTCCGGCTCTGCGCCAGGATCCACTTGCAAGATTTGATAGTAATTGGGAAGTGGCATCGTAGGTTTCCGGGCCGATTATACATACCCGTTATTATTTTTCTCTTTTAGCTTCTTCACCACCTCGCGCACCCGCTGCGCCTGGTCAATCGGGCAGACCAGCAGCACGTCGCCGGTGTCCACCACGATCAGATTCGAAACCCCAATCGTGACGATGAGTCGGTGTTCTTCGTTGAGATAAACCAGAGAGTCTTTGGTATCCAGCCCAAGATGCTGCTGTGTGCCCATGACGATATTCCCATTTTCGTCGCCTTCCAGCACCTCGAACAGCGAATCCCAACTGCCCACATCGCTCCATTCCAGCCCGGAGGCCGGGATGACGGCCATGTTTTCTGCGCCCTCCATGATGCCGTAGTCAATCGTCTCGGCCTTCAACCCGGCCCACACGCTCTCTATAGCTTCCTGCCGGTCAGGACGATTCCAGGCGGCGGCGATCTCCATCAATCCGGCGTAGAGCGCCGGCATCTGGCGTTCGAACTCAGCCAGGATGCGATCTACCCGCCAGACAAACATCCCGGAATTCCAGGTGTGGTCGCCGCTTGAAATCATTTCTTTGGCCCGCGCTGCATTCGGTTTTTCCTTGAATTTAAGGGCGCGGTAAACATTCAAATCCCGATACACGCCCAACAACTCGCCGCGTTGAATGTAACCCATACCGGTCGAGGGGAAGGTGGGTGTGATCCCCAGCGTGACGAGATGACCCTCCTGGGCAACATCGAACGCCGCCCGCAGATGGTCCCGAAATCCTGGCTCGTTGCCAATGAAATGATCGGAGGTAAGGATGGCCATCACCGCTTGCGGGTCACGCTGCTGCAAGGCGACCGCTGCCAGCCCGACCACGGAGGCCGTGCCGCGCGGCATCGGTTCGATAATGAATTGTTCGATAGGCACATCCGGGGATTGCTCACGCAATTGCCGCGCCTGCTCCTCGACCGTGACAACAAAAATATCGTCGCACGAGAAGACCCCATTCAGCCTCTCGACAGATGTTTGGAACAGCGAGCGCTCATCGAATAGCGCCAGCATTTGTTTTGGGCGGGCCTGGCGGGAGAGCGGCCAAAGCCGTGTCCCGCCGCCGCCAGCCATGATGACGGCGTAGTAGTGGTCGGTCATGATTTCCTTATTGATGTAGCCAGGTATCAGGTACACAGGTAAACAAGGAGAATATTCTACCTGCACAATCACTTGTTTACTTGCCTACTTGTCTCCATGATACTCACCCTGCTCTTCCCTCACCCGCACATAATTCATTCCGCCCACCTGCCGCACCATGCCTTTCAGCTCCATCAGCGCCAGTGTCGCGGAGACTTTTTCGATGGGCATGCCGGTCTGGCTGCGTAAATCGTCCACATGCTGCGGCTCTTCGCTGAGCGCCTGGTAGAGCTGCGCCTCGGTTGGGTCAGTGGGGAGCACCGTGCGAGCGGTGCGCTGCTCGGTGACCATCGTCAAATTGAGGGTTTCCAGGATGTCCTGCGGATCGAGCAGCGGGCGGGCGCCTTCCTGGATGAGATGGTTCGCCCCTTTGCTTTGCGGGGCCAGGATATTGCCGGGCACGGCGAAGATTTCGCGGCCCTGCTCGATGGCAAATGTAGCGGTGATCAGCGCCCCGCTGTCCAAACCAGCCTCGGTGACAACGATAGCCAGCGACAGGCCCGAGATGATGCGGTTGCGGGGCGGGAAATTGGGTCCTTCGGGTGGGGTGCCAGGTGAATAATCGGAAAGCAGCGCCCCATGGGATACGATTTGCTCAGCGAGGCGGTTGTGTTCCGGTGGGTAGACGCGGTCTACGCCGCTGCCAAGCACCGCCAGGGTGCGGCCGCCCACGGCCAGTGCGGTCTGATGGGCGACAGCGTCTACCCCTCGCGCCAGCCCGCTGACGATCGTGATCCCATTGTGGGCCAGCGTTCTCGCAATTTCCTCGGTCACCTGCCGCCCGTAGGGGGTAATACGCCGTGTTCCGACAATCGCCACCGCCCACTCATCCGAGAGCGCTATCTCGCCGCGGGCATACAATACGGGCGGCGGCTGTTCGATTTCTTTCAAGCGGCGCGGGTAAGCTTCATCATCCCATGTCAGTACCGTGATCCCCTGGGTGTGAATGCGCTCCCAAACCTGTTCGAGTACAACCTTCGAACGAACCTGCTGGAGATTTTCGATAAGCTTTTGGCTCAACCCGGCTTCGCGCAGCGCATCGGGTGGAGCATCCCAGGCAATGGCGGCATCGCCAAAAAAATCGAGCAGCGCGCGGAAACGCACCGCCCCGATGCCCTTGACAAGATTGAACCCGATCCAATACTGGCGAGGATCGCTCAAATTGGCCTCTATTCTGCCAGCAGCCCCGGGAGCAGGTGCACGCGCATTTCACCTGCGGTCAAATCAATCGCCAGGATGACATCTTCGATTGCCGGGAGCAGAATGTCGGAGCCGGTATCCGGCCGGACGAGATACACATCGTTTGCCCCGGTCTCCAATATTTCTGTCAGCTTACCCAGCACATTACCGTTTTCATCTACCACCCGCAGGCCGATCAATTCGTGATGATAATATTCGCCTTCGGGCAAGGGGGGGCGGTCGTCGGCGCGTACGAACAACACCTGATTGCGCAGCTCGCCCACCGCTTCGGGCGTGGTGAATTCACCGAACGTCAGCAGCAACACCTGGTCATGAGGCCGGACATTTTTCAATCGCAGCGGACGGTGTTCCGTGCCAGCGTAAACCATCACGCCTGCCACCAGACGCTCGGGAAAATCCGTAAGTACATCCATCTGGATTTCACCGTGTACACCATGCGGGCGGCGCAGTTTACCAACGGCTAAGAAGACAGGCTCGCCGGTCGGCGGCGAGCCTGATTTGTCGTTGTCTTGGGAAGAGGAACGACGCGGCGTCATTCGGGTTCTTCGACATCCAGCGAGGCTTGCTTGCCCTCACGCGCTGCGGCAACATTGAGCAATACTCGCATAGCATTGGCTACCCGCCCGTTCCTGCCGATGACACGTCCCATGTCTTCTTTGGCAACGCGCAGCCGGAAGTTGAGCACCGGGCCGCGCCGAACGGGGGTAACCTGAACCTGGGTAGGATCGTCCACCAGGGAACGAGCAATAAACTCGACTAATTCTTTCACGGCTTGCCTCCCGAAAACTCGGCGAGGCATGACAACAACCCGGAAATTCGAGCGGATTTATTGGAAGAGAAACTGCCAACAGGGAGCGGGCAGCCGGATGTCGCTAGTGCAACCAACCAGTTTACCCGGTCCGGGTTGGATATCACCAACCTGTCCAGGTCTCCACAACCGGTGGAGCCGTCAACCCGCTCGATTGCCGGATTCGATGTTATGCCTGTGCTTTTTGGGCTTTCTTGACCGGTGTCGCGTGGCGGGTTCTGGGATCCACCGTTGGGGTGGCCTTGGCGGCCTCGTCCATCAAAATCTCGATCGCCTCGCCGGTCTTGAAACGGGCAAAGCGGTCGAGCAATCCGATAGACTTGAATATTTTTACCACCGACTCGCTGGGCTGAGCGCCTTTGCTCATCCAATCGTAAACGCGATCTTCTTTGACCTGGATGGTCGAAGGCTCGGTGCGGGGATTGTAGTGGCCCAGGATTTCCAAGGCGCGACCATCACGAGGCGCTTCCCGATCCAAAACGACGATACGATAGCTCGGCTGGCCTTTACTGCCAACGCGGCTTAGACGAATGCGAACCATAGAGTCTCCTTGTTTTGATGTGTTTTTATCAATTGTGCCTGCAAGCTGGCTGTGTCTCGTGGCGTGTGCGGCGCCAGGGACAAAAAACCAGATTGCGGGCGGGTCGCCAGGTCATAGCGGAGGAGAGGGGCGCTGAAGGACAGCGCGTCGCTGAAGGACAGCGGGGCGCTGAAAGACAGTGCGGCGCTGAAGGGGCGCACATGAGCCGCTGGCCTGGCTATCGAAAAGTGCTATCCGAACAGGCGTGAAAGTCCACGCCCGCCGGTTTTCTTAATGGTTTTGAACATGCGCTGCATGTCCCGGTACTGCTTCATCAGGCGGTTGACATCCTGCACTTCGGTGCCAGAGCCGCGTGCAATACGGCGGCGGCGGCTGGCATTGAGCAGATCGGGATTGCGGCGCTCTCGGGGCGTCATCGAGTTGATGATGGCCTCGGTCATCTTGAGCTGGCGTTCGGCGTCGTTCGGGTCAACCATGCGGGCCGCCGCGCCCATTTGGCCTGGCAGCATCTCCAGCAATTGACTGATCGGCCCCAGCTTGCGCACCTGTCGCAGTTGATCGGCGAAATCTTCCAGCGTGAAATCGCCTTTCATCATCTTTTCGGCCTGCTTCTGGGCTTCTTGCTCGTCCAGCGCAGACTCGGCTTTTTCGATCAGCCCGATGACGTCGCCCATCCCCAGGATGCGGGATGCCAGCCGGCCAGGATCGAACGCTTCGAGGGCGTCCAGCGCTTCGCCGACGCCGAGAAATTTGATCGGAACCCCGGTCACCGAGCGGATCGAGATCGCCGCGCCGCCGCGGGCGTCACCGTCCATTTTGGTGAGAATCAGCCCGGAGAGGCTGACCGAGTCGCGGAAGCCTTTGGCGATATTGACCGCTTCTTGCCCGATCATCGAGTCCACCACCAGCAAGATTTCAGCGGGTGTCACCCGTTTGGTGATGGCTCGTAATTCGTTCATCAAGGCATCATCGAGTTGCGAGCGCCCGGCGGTGTCGAGAATGACGATGGAGTAGCCGCCCTTTTGAGCCTTATCAGCGGCGTGGAAAGCCACTTCGGGCGGCGGGACGTTCGGCTCGAAAAACACCGGCACGTCCAGCTTCTCGCCGAGCGTCTCCAATTGGCGCACGGCAGCCGGGCGGTAGGGGTCGCAGGCCACCAGCATCACCCGCTCGCCCTGCGTGCGCAGGATGCGGGCCAGTTTCCCGGCGGCGGTTGTCTTACCAGAACCTTGCAGGCCGACCAGCATCAGCACCCGCGGGCGTGGCCCGGCGAGGTTCAACCGTTCCGGCTGACCCAGCGTGCCGATCAGCTCCTCGTGAACGATTTTGATAACCTGCTGGCCGGGATTAAGCGCTTTCGAAACCTCGTGCCCAATGGAGCGTTCGCGCACGCGGGCAACGAAATCTTTGACCACGCCGTAGTTGACATCGGCTTCGAGCAAAGCGAGGCGCACTTCGCGCATAGCCGCGTCCACATCTGCCTCGGAGAGCTTGCCTCGGCGGCGGAGTTGGTAGAAGATGTTATTGAGGCGCTCGGTCAGGTTTTCGAACACGCGGAATCACCCTCGTGAGCCTTGCGCTCTCGCTTCATTAGAGACCGGTGCGGCGCAAGGCATTGCATTTTAGCGTGGAAGCGTCGAATTGGCAAGGAGGAATTTAGCCATCAATTTCGATCTTCAACCCCAGAAAGGTGCCATTGGTAGAGTGTAAATCTTCCAGCCACCACTGCCCATGATGATGCGACAGACGGGCATGCTGCGTCGAGATGGTTGCTGCGTCGAGCAGGCAGTCGCAGGCCGAGTCGCGCCCGATGAGCACGATCGGCATGGCGTAGCGCCGCGGCGGGCCGCCGTCCACCGGTTGCAGGATCAGCGGCGGGATTTGCCGCGCCGCTAAAAGCTCCGACTGGCGCTTCAGGTCGCGCCACAGCGTCACCACCACCCACGTCAGGAAGGCATACAGGGCGATGGCAAGCAGGATACGCAAGATGAGAAGGATGGGCGCGCTCATTGCTTGATTCGTGTTGCTGTTGTCAGGCGTCGTTGACGGGTGACAATTTCTGAGTGCCCTCAATAGGGGCAGTTTCCTGCCCAAAGATCAGGCTGACGCCCGCCAGAGAAATCACGTCACCAGGATGCAGCGGGCACTGCGTCACCCGTTGGCCGTTGACGAACAATCCGCCGGTGGAATCCAGATCGAACACGATGTATCGCCCCCGGACAGCGCGCAGTTGGGCGTGATGACGCGACACCCGCGCATCATCGAGCACCAATTGGTTGTCCGGTAACCGCCCGATGTTGACCACAGCTCCGTCGAGCGGAAACACCTTATCACCGCTCACGATCAAGAACGCATTGGGGGTTGTGCTGTCCCCATCGGGCGTGACGGGCAAGGAGGATGTTTCGCTGACATCATCGGGAGAGCTTGCCTCGGGCAAGGTCTCCTGCGGCGGAAGAGTCGGATTTTCACCGCCGGGCTGCGTCAGCTTCGCCGCGCTGCCTTCAACCAGGGATTGCAGCCCTTCCTCGAGCTTGGATAAAGCAGATTGCAATTTCATGGCGGCTATTATAAGGCATTGCCGGACAAATCCAATCACGAATTACGGGCGGCGCTGCAATTTGCGGACATCGTCCCGCCCGATCCTTTGCACAGGGCCAGCCGCTTTACCCGGGAAAATACGCTTATATTCCAGGGCGCGGCGACCAAAATTGAACAGTAACCCCACTGGCGCTCCAGTAGCTTTCAGGTAATTGATCACCTGAGCACGCTCATCGTTGGTTAACTGGTGACTGAACGCCTTGACTTCTACAACAACCTGTTCCTCGACAAACAAATCCAAATAGAACAGCGCCACCTGCTCGCCGCCATACTCGACCGACACCGGGTGTTGGCGCGTTACGATCATAGCCTGCCTGCTCAATTCTACAGCCAGGGCTTTCTCGTACACTTCTTCCTTATAACCCGGCCCAATGGTGTTATGAACCTCCATCGCCGCGCCGATAATGAGGTAGGTCAGGGTATTTCCAGTAGTGTCTTCGACCAATTTGGATATTGAAAGCTCCTTTTCCATCCTTCATTTGCCATCCACGAATGTATCACGAATACGCGAATTACGGCCGGCGGGCATTCGTGCATTCGAGTCGGTTTCGTGGACGGCAGAGCGCAACCATCCACGAATGAGCCACGAATCCTCGAATGATGGCCGTCGGGCATTCCTGCATTC
>DYIZ01000138.1 GCA_020723385.1 Candidatus Aquidulcis sp. | reverse complement strand
TTTCTGACAACCCTATTTTCTCACTTTCCGCGCCCCAAAACTGACATGCACTCTTATGGTTGCGATTTTGTTTCCCCACGCAACAGATCATCGAAGTCATCCAACCCAACCCGCGAGGTAAAATCGAGGCTGAGGGGAGTCACTGCCACTGTGCGACGCACCCGCAAAGCGTAGATATCAGTATCGGGGCGATCCTGTTCGGGATGGCTCATCACCCGGTAACCAACCAGTCCCGACTGCCCCCAGTCGCGGGGCGGCGGCGGCACCGACTCGAAATACTGCAAAGGCGAGAGGCGTGTCGTTTCCCAGGGTGTGTCGGCAGTGGCGTCGCGCGGCACGTCTACCTTCAGCACCTGGACATCTGCCGGCAGGCGGCGCGAGAGCAGCAGGCGGGCGAAGTGCAGGGTGAAATACGCAGCAGCCGAGAAATCCACTTCACTGGAATGTGAGAGATGGTGGGCCACATCGGTCTCCAACGAAACCGCCAGGGCCGGGATACCTAAGCCAGCCGCTTCCAGCGCCGCGCCGACTGTGCCCGAGGCCGTTATGCCTGTGCCGACATTCTCACCGTAGTTGATCCCCGAAACCGCCAGATCCAATGGCACCGGGACGATTTCCAGCGCGGCGTGCAATACCGTTTGGGCAGGCGATCCACCGACGCTGTAAACGGTCCATTCTTTGCCGTTTACCTGCACCTGTTTGGGGCAGACCGCGCCATCGGAATTGGATGGCAGGCTGCGCCCCGCCCCGGAATACTGCTCGCGTGGGGCCACCACGTGAACGTACCCCAGGGGGGAGAGCGCTTCGGCGGCAGCCCAAAGCCCGGGCGATTGGATACCATCATCGTTGGTGAGCAGAATTTGGAATTTTTTCATTGGTATCTTAACCTGCATAAAGTGGATCATCCCATTTTATCG
Source organism: Candidatus Aquidulcis sp. (assembly GCA_020723385.1). GTDB lineage: Bacteria > Chloroflexota > Anaerolineae > Anaerolineales > UBA4823 > DYIZ01. The sequence continues at coordinate 18,381 of DYIZ01000138.1, read as the reverse complement.
CACAGCCGATTAAATCAAAAGAGCGGCTGTGCCGCTCTCATTGTGTGCCCTCGGGGCGACTCGAACGCCCAACCTACTGCTCCGCAAGCAGGCGCTCTATCCATTGAGCTACGGGGGCATTACTTTGACGATGCCTGCGCTTCGTCCAAAGCGCACCCATTTTACCACCATCTGCCGGAAGTGCAAGTAGGATTTTCGGGGGTTCATTGGGAGTCGCCGTGACAGACCAGCATATCCGGCGGTGTCGTGTGGGCCGGATCGGCAATCCGACCCACCGCTGGCGGTGCATCACGGCAAGTCCCAAAGAGCCTTTTCGGGCGCAGGTTATTCATTGTCAATTTGCCAAACGCTCCAGGCATTAAGGAAAATTATCGTTGGTCGCGAGCCTTCGAGAAAACAGACGAGTTAGCTCCAGAAAGTTTGCGGGTGACGACGGCAAGTGACCCAAGCGCCACCCCCAGGGCGATGAGAGCAATCCCGAAAATGAAACCGGTATAACGCGAGCTGCGACCGCCGAAGTGTGTAAGGGTCAACGCGGTTGGGCTGCGCTGCAAATTCAGATTGTGCAGGCTGTCATTGTTCCATACCGCCGAGGGACTCATTGGATAAAACGGCCCTGCGCCCACGTAAAACGTTATCGAGGATACATTCTGCACCCCACATCCGGTTACAACCCCCGACGATGAAACGCTGATGCTGTAGACGATCTGTCCGCCGGATGCCTGGGTCTGCCCCTGGCCGCACAGGTTGGCGCTGATGAAGGCTCGCACCGTCATCCCGGCGGTGGGTGTGAAGCCGCCATCCGGGATGATCCGCCCGTAATAGGTGGCCGGCGGGTCCGGCGGGGGCTGCTGTGAAAGGAATCGTACGCCTTCGAGAATTGTCCTGAAATCGAGCATCTTGAGCGGCATCCTGAGCGAAGCCGCGCTTCGACTGCGCTCAACGCGCCTGGGCTGAACATCGTCGAAGGGCGTGACACCGGAAATCCCAGAGAGCGGGGATTGATTCTCGATGATGGGCAAGAAGATCTGGAAAGCGGGGTTGAGCGACAGTTCCCACAGGTGGTCGTTGTCCCAGGGGAGTCTGGAAGACATGGGGCGATCATCCACCCGGAAGGCGACCACCCGTCCGGGGGCGCCGCAGCCGGGTGAGCTGCCCTCTTCGGCGTTGACGCTCACCACGTACACCACCTGCCCGTCCACTTCCTTAGTCTGCCCTATCCCGCACAGGTTGCCGCCGATCCAGGCGGTGACAGGCATGCCCGCCGTGGGGGTGAAATCATCCCCAGGTTCCACCACCCCGTAGAAGGTGGCGGGCGGCAGGGCGATCTCGGGGGCAGGCAGTCCTTCCCGCCCGGTTGTCCCGCCGGTCAGATACAGGGTGATGTCTGCCGTCGCCTGGATCCAGTAGCCATGCCCGAATTCCAGCGCTTCCAGGGTGTTGACCCATTCCGGCGCGGTCACATCATACACCAGCCAGGCGGCGCTATCGGCTTCGTAGCCATACACTGTGGTGTAATGTCCGCTGACCGATAGGAGCGCCTGCGTCACCGGCTGGGTAGTCTGCACCGGGTAGGCGATCAGGTTCCAGCCGGGGCCGTAGAGGGGCAATCGCACGCTTGCCAGCAGGGCGTAGACGCCCTCCCCCTGGCTGGGGGCGGAAGCCATGTTGAAGTAGGTGTCGAGGTTGGTATCCAACTCGATCCAGTCTGCGCCGTCCCAGAAGTACAGACACAGGTCGCTCTCCTGCACCCCGGCGACGCTCACGTCGTTGCTGAGATACTGGATACTGACTGACCCCACCGGCAGGGTCACCCCTGGCGAAGCGACCAGATCATAGCCCTGCCCCACCAATGTTCGCCCTGGCGGCAGGTCTGGCAGGCCGGCCATGCTCTGGATGGTGAAGAAGGTGCCGGTGATGAAGGCCATCGGGTTCTCGGTGAAGAAGATCATCTGGCCGTCGGGGGAGAGGATGGGCGCACCTGCCCCGCGCATGGTGCCGCCCGCGCCTCTCATCGTGCCGCCTGCGCCGCGCATTGTTCCACCTGCGCCGCGCATCGTGCCGCCTGCCCCTCTCATCGTGCCGGGATTGCCGCCGATGGAGAAGGCGACCATCGTCTCGCGGCGGGGGTTGGCTTCGCTGGCGGTCTCGTCCACCCAGAGCTGGATGTTGCCGGACATGGCCGGGTAGGTGAGATGGAAGGTGCCGGAATAGACACCGTTGATGAGGGTGAGCGTGATTGGGGCTTCACCGACACCCATATCTGGGTAGATGCGCGCCCAGAGCGGATCAATAGCGGTGGTGTTGGTGACGTTGATGGTCAACGTGGTGGAATTGACCGGGCTGAGCTGGATGATGGGGTTCCAGGTATTGTCTTCTTCCAGGCTCAGCCGGTCATCCCCCAGGGCGATCTCCTCGCAGCCGTACTGCGACTGAGCGCGGTCGAACACGCACAGCCGGTCGCCGGGCTGAGCGCCGCGGGCGATGAGGCGGTTCTGTCCGCCGAAGGGGCCGCCCTGGTTGATGACGTAGTCATCCCGCAGCAAATAGGCGCGCGCCCCCGACGAGCTGCCCGCCCCGCCGATGTAGTCCACGTAGAAGGTGGGGTCGGCCAGGGTGGCGGTGGGGGTGTAGGGATCGTTGACCTGGACGGTGGTGAAGTCGAACGGCATGAGGGCTGGGCCGGAGAGGGTGTCGGTGGGGATAATCAACCCCGGATACCAAAGCTGGATGGTCTCCCACTCGGTGCGGTCGAGGGTTTGGGCGGCGAGGGTGTCCTGGCAGTGGGTGTCCCAGTAGCCGGTGTCGAAGATAAGCTCGGTGTTGTCGCCGGTGTACAGGTCGCCCATGGCGGAGCCGAGGCAGGCATCCACGGCGACGAGGTAGCCGTTCTCATCCATGCCGAGGTAGGCGTCGTCTTCGAAGAGCAGGTAGTGGCTGAGTTCGTGGGCGAGGACGATGGGCCAGTCTTCGCCGAGGGACTGGCCGGGCGAGCCGTAGCGGTTCCAGGTGGAGCCCATGATGACCTGGCCTGGGGCGTAGCGGATGGTGTCGGAGATGGTGTTGTGTTCGATGTCCAGGGTGTTGGTGAGCACGATGCCGCCCTGTGCGGCGAAGGGCCGCAGGCGGTTGTTGGCCTGGATGACGACATGGCTGTAGCCCCACTCGTCAGCATTCTGGAAGACGTTGACATTACCGAGGGCGACCTGCCCGTTGGTGAAGTCGTAGAGGTATTGGGAGGCGCGCTGGAGGTTGAACTGAAGCTGGTCGAGGTAGATGCCATCGTTGTGTGCATCCCATTCGAGGGAGATGTTCAGGTTGAACAGGGCAAGAGGATGGGCGTCAGAGATGGCAAGCGTTTGCGCCCCTCCCTCACTGACAGTGAAGGCGGTTACACCTGCCGCATTGGGCGCGCCGTTGGTGTAATACAGCGTGTAGCTCTCGGTGGCGGTGATCGGGGCTAATGCCAGGAGCTGGTCGCCGGGATGGATTTCACCGCGCCCCAAGAGATACCCGTTAACGTCGGTGCGGTAGGGATGGTCGTAACCGCCCAACGGTTCTCCCCCCGTTGTCTGGCCCGCCGGGATGTAGTACACCATGGCGTCGGACACTCCCAGGTTGAGACCGGTTTGATTCACCTCAAGTCCCCATCCCAACAACCGGCCCACTCCCCCGCTATAGAAATCGCCAATAAGCAGAAACCAGGTTCCCGAGGTCGTCTCGCCATCGAAGGCAGACAGGCTTTCATGTGGTTGATAAATGTCATTATAAGGCAGCCAGCCATCGTAAATGCTGAGCACGGCCTCATCCGAAAAACGGGTGTGGTCGAAGATATCAGCCCCGCCACACTCTCCAAGATCGCCCTCATCGCCAGAAGCCAGCAGGATGTACTGACCGGAAGGCGAGAACAGCCAGATGGACAGATCCGCAATGCAGGTATGAGTAATATAAACCCAAACATCTAAATCCTGGATTGGGGTATCCTCGGTGATTGTGATGGCGGAAAAGATGTAATCTTCATCGAGAATATCTATGGGGGTTAGATTATCCCCGGAGAGCGGGTTCCCCGAACTCTCCCAGATGACGCGCACCTGGGTGCCGCGGGCGCGGAAGGGGAAGGTGGCCGCGGAAACGTACGGATAGGCATACGCCGGTGACAGGTTCGGATACGAGAAAGTCCCAGTTATGCCCACCGTGCTGGAAAAAGGCGTCGGATAGGCTTTCAGCCGGAATACCACGTGATCGCTCTGCCCAAAGAAGCCGCTGGCGAAAGTATCCCAGTTGTAGACATGCGCGCCATTGTTATCCTTGAATTCTATTCCCCAGGCTGACAAGAAGCCTCCCTCGCCTGAGTACTCTATATACAATGTCCAATTGCCCTGGGCTGCTTCGCCGTCAAGGGATAAAAGGGCCTCCTGCGGGTAAAATGCTCCCGCGTAAGGCGGCGATCCCTCCAGCAGCGAGAAATTGGCTTCATCGGCAAACAAGGTATGGGTGAAGACAGTCCCGGTGATGCCTTGGGCGTCTGTATCGAGAAGGTAAACCCATGCCCCGCCGGGCGATTCGAGGTAGACTGCGACCGGCGTGGTTTCGGTGCGGGTCAGGGTAAGCCAGACTTTCAGATCGTTGACCGTTTCTGAGCTGGCGACGCTCAGCGTCGAAGAGATCAGACTCCCACCGGAGAAGCCCTGAGAAGTGGGCTGGTTATAACGATGTGTGTTTTGGGTGCTCAAAGAGGCGGTGGGTGTTGTGGTCACAGCGACCGCAGGCAGCCAGTGTCCACCCCCATCCAGAGAAAATTCACCTTGCACACTCATCCGCCCTCCTTCGGGGTCGAACAAGGTATAAGTGATAGGGATTATCAAGCTGTCAATTATCTGCGGGGTAGAAAAGAAGTCGGCGTCGCCGGTTGTCGTTGGGCGTTGGATGTGAACGGATGAGGCGGAATCCAGTGTTCCCCTGGATTGGCCCTGGTTCGAGAAAAATTTCAAATGTGAAGTAAAAGGCCAGCTTGATGAATCTTTCCACATTTGAAGCACATCCACCCGGCCATCGTCATTGACATCGCCCAGAACGGATTTGTGGTTGTCGAAGGCGCGCGCCGCTGAGAAAACTCCGCTCCCATCATTCAGATAGCCGATGCCATCCCCCAGGATATCCAGCGCGCCATCGCCATTCAGATCACCGACGAGAACATTGGCCACAAAGTCGCCGAAATCCTGCTGGGTGAGGAAGTTTCCGTTGCCATCATTGATGTAAACCGTGCTTTGCTGCGACTGTTTTCCTACCGCAATATCCAGCGCGCCATCGCCATTCATTTCGCCGACGGCCAGGCTGAGCACCCGATCATAGGCATTGCCAAAGGAGCGGGTTTCAGTGAATCGGGCTCCACCATCATTCACATAGACAACGCTTTGCCCAGTTTCGCGGCCAACCACGATATCCAGATCGCCGTCGCCATCCATATCGCCCAGGGCAGCGCTGATAAATGAGTCGCCGCTGTCACCCAACAATAGCGCCGATTCGATCTCGCCGCTGCCATCGTTGAGATAAATCGCCACGCTCCCTTCAATCCCAGAAGAGGAATGCAAACCAGGCGGATCCAGCTTGTTGGCGGTCACAATATCGAGATCGCCGTCACCATCGAGATCCCCTAAAACCACTTTTTGCGTGACATCATAATCGTTATTACCCACTCCAGACGGAAACTCAAACGGTGGATCAATGATGCCATCCTCGTCGAAGAAACAAATCACGTCTGGCCGCGGCTGTGTACCTTCTCCCATAAAAGGCCCATGACCTATCACAACATCCAGCCAGCCATTGCCGTCCATATCGCCGATCGCTGGCGCACTGTCAGATGGCGAGAATCCCTGTCCGCCTGGACCTGCGCCCGTACTGCACGAATCCGAATCCCATTCAGAGTAGGAACCGGCGCCATCATTCCAATAAACCGTGTCGCCGGCCGCCAGATCCAGGCTGCCGTTGTGATCGAGGTCCCCCAGGGCCAGATTCCCGTAATCGCTGAGTTGAGTGGTCCACCCTGGAGCCGCGCCTCCCCCGTCGCTAAAGAAAACCGTATTCTGGCTGTTGTCTCTGCCGAAGATGATATCCAGGGAACCTTTACCATCCATATCGGCTAACGCCGCCGTTATCCCGCCGAGGCTGCAAAAACTGCCGCCCGGAGAGAAAGCTCCCTGGCCGTTGTTGAGAAGAAGGCTGCAATCCGCCTGAATATCCAGGTCGCCGTCGGCATCCAAATCGCCGAGGGTGAAGTTGAAATCGAATGTTCTCTGAGAAATACGCCCATCGGTGAAGCGCCCGGCGCCGTTATTCAGGAAAATCCAGGTGTTATCGTCAAATAAGTCAATGGACAGGACAATGTCCAGCGTCGCATCGCCGTTCAGGTCGCCCAAAAGTACCTTGCCATTGTGCATAGGATTCTCTGTACCGGTGAGCGGCGAGGTATTGGGCCAGCACCAGCCGCCGCAGTTGGCGGGATCGAAGGAAACGCCATAATCGAAATTGCCAGCGCCGTCATTCAGGAAGACGTAGCCAGGTTCTGATGTATACCAGCCATTCAGATAAGTGGTATTGGCAGCAACGATGTCCAGCGCGCCATCGCCATTGAGATCGCCTACGGCGACACTGGATGTAAAGTCACGGCCGGATCCGAAGCAGCGCACATTGGCGGGCGCTCCGCCGCAAGGGCTTTCCCCGGCAGGGATCGGGCCGTTATAAAAATTCCCGGCGCCGTCATTCAACAAGACCACGTTCTGCCCGGGTTCATCCCAGACACTTACATACATACCCGGCCAGTTGCCGATGATGAGGTCGAGCGATCCGTTGCCGTCCATATCGCCCAGCGCCAAACCGTAGGTTCGCTCGACGCCGCCGAAGCAGCGCACATTCGACGGCGGGGCATCACAGTCCAGGGGGCCAAAATAGAAACCACCCTGTCCATCGTTGAGATAGATTGCGCTTTGCGCCTTATCTAAATAATATCCACTGCCAACCGCAATATCGAGCGCGCCATCGCCGTTGACATCGCCAACGGCGATATTCGGATTCAGATCGTTGCCGCTGCCGAAGGGACGACCTTCAGAAAAAGTGTCGCCGTTGTTTATAAAAATATAACTCTGCCCGGTGTTTCCCTGGATGATATCCAACCGCCCATCCCCATTGAGGTCTCCGGCGGCAACGCTGGCGGTCTGGGAGGTTCCAGCGCCAAAGTTGCGCCGCGTCGAAAAGCCGACTACCCCTGGGGATGAGGTTGCGGGCAGAGAGTCCGCCTGAACCAGCGTCATCGAGCGAGACGCGCTCTCCTGCGCTTTTACATCGCTGCCGGCTTGCGCCGGGATTGCCGTATGCAGGAACCACATCATCGCCATCACCAACCCCAACCCAACGATTACCGGACTGGCGCAGAGCGCCCAGCGTTGGCTGACTTTAACTTTCTTGATGAGTACGTTCATAATTGCCTCTTTTTATTTTATACGAATTCAATACGCGGCCTCTCATGCGTTCTGTTTCCAATTTCGCACTATCGAACGATTACTGGTAAAAATAGCTGGAAAGAGGCCACTCGCAAGGCCAACGCGGTCAGGTGAGTATTATCCCACACAGCCTGTGTTCTTATTCTGTGATCATCCACCCGGAAGGCGACCACCCGTCCGGGGGCGCCGCAGCCGGGTGAGCTGCCCTCTTCGGCGTTGACGCTCACCACGTACACCACCTGCCCGTCCACTTCCTTAGTCTGCCCTATCCCGCACAGGTTGCCGCCGATCCAGGCGGTGACAGGCATGCCCGCCGTGGGGGTGAAATCATCCCCAGGTTCCACCACCCCGTAGAAGGTGGCGGGCGGCAGGGCGATCTCGGGGGCAGGCAGTCCTTCCCGCCCGGTTGTCCCGCCGGTCAGATACAGGGTGATGTCTGCCGTCGCCTGGATCCAGTAGCCATGCCCGAATTCCAGCGCTTCCAGGGTGTTGACCCATTCCGGCGCGGTCACATCATACACCAGCCAGGCGGCGCTATCGGCTTCGTAGCCATACACTGTGGTGTAATGTCCGCTGACCGATAGGAGCGCCTGCGTCACCGGCTGGGTAGTCTGCACCGGGTAGGCGATCAGGTTCCAGCCGGGGCCGTAGAGGGGCAATCGCACGCTTGCCAGCAGGGCGTAGACGCCCTCCCCCTGGCTGGGGGCGGAAGCCATGTTGAAGTAGGTGTCGAGGTTGGTATCCAACTCGATCCAGTCTGCGCCGTCCCAGAAGTACAGACACAGGTCGCTCTCCTGCACCCCGGCGACGCTCACGTCGTTGCTGAGATACTGGATACTGACTGACCCCACCGGCAGGGTCACCCCTGGCGAAGCGACCAGATCATAGCCCTGCCCCACCAATGTTCGCCCTGGCGGCAGGTCTGGCAGGCCGGCCATGCTCTGGATGGTGAAGAAGGTGCCGGTGATGAAGGCCATCGGGTTCTCGGTGAAGAAGATCATCTGGCCGTCGGGGGAGAGGATGGGCGCACCTGCCCCGCGCATGGTGCCGCCCGCGCCTCTCATCGTGCCGCCTGCGCCGCGCATTGTTCCACCTGCGCCGCGCATCGTGCCGCCTGCCCCTCTCATCGTGCCGGGATTGCCGCCGATGGAGAAGGCGACCATCGTCTCGCGGCGGGGGTTGGCTTCGCTGGCGGTCTCGTCCACCCAGAGCTGGATGTTGCCGGACATGGCCGGGTAGGTGAGATGGAAGGTGCCGGAATAGACACCGTTGATGAGGGTGAGCGTGATTGGGGCTTCACCGACACCCATATCTGGGTAGATGCGCGCCCAGAGCGGATCAATAGCGGTGGTGTTGGTGACGTTGATGGTCAACGTGGTGGAATTGACCGGGCTGAGCTGGATGATGGGGTTCCAGGTATTGTCTTCTTCCAGGCTCAGCCGGTCATCCCCCAGGGCGATCTCCTCGCAGCCGTACTGCGACTGAGCGCGGTCGAACACGCACAGCCGGTCGCCGGGCTGAGCGCCGCGGGCGATGAGGCGGTTCTGTCCGCCGAAGGGGCCGCCCTGGTTGATGACGTAGTCATCCCGCAGCAAATAGGCGCGCGCCCCCGACGAGCTGCCCGCCCCGCCGATGTAGTCCACGTAGAAGGTGGGGTCGGCCAGGGTGGCGGTGGGGGTGTAGGGATCGTTGACCTGGACGGTGGTGAAGTCGAACGGCATGAGGGCTGGGCCGGAGAGGGTGTCGGTGGGGATAATCAACCCCGGATACCAAAGCTGGATGGTCTCCCACTCGGTGCGGTCGAGGGTTTGGGCGGCGAGGGTGTCCTGGCAGTGGGTGTCCCAGTAGCCGGTGTCGAAGATAAGCTCGGTGTTGTCGCCGGTGTACAGGTCGCCCATGGCGGAGCCGAGGCAGGCATCCACGGCGACGAGGTAGCCGTTCTCATCCATGCCGAGGTAGGCGTCGTCTTCGAAGAGCAGGTAGTGGCTGAGTTCGTGGGCGAGGACGATGGGCCAGTCTTCGCCGAGGGACTGGCCGGGCGAGCCGTAGCGGTTCCAGGTGGAGCCCATGATGACCTGGCCTGGGGCGTAGCGGATGGTGTCGGAGATGGTGTTGTGTTCGATGTCCAGGGTGTTGGTGAGCACGATGCCGCCCTGTGCGGCGAAGGGCCGCAGGCGGTTGTTGGCCTGGATGACGACATGGCTGTAGCCCCACTCGTCAGCATTCTGGAAGACGTTGACATTACCGAGGGCGACCTGCCCGTTGGTGAAGTCGTAGAGGTATTGGGAGGCGCGCTGGAGGTTGAACTGAAGCTGGTCGAGGTAGATGCCATCGTTGTGTGCATCCCATTCGAGGGAGATGTTCAGGTTGAACAGGGCAAGAGGATGGTCGGGTGAGACGACCAGGGTCTGCACACCCGCCGACGAGACGGTGTAGGCCGAGACGCCCAAATCCACAGGCGTCCCACTGGTGTAGTACAGGGTATAGCTCTCGGTAGCAGTGATCGGCGCAAGCGCCAGCAATTGATCGCCCGGGGCAACCTGGCCGCGGCCTTGCAAATACCCCTGGGAGTCGGTATGAAAGGGTTGGCCGGCCCCGTCGGCGACCAGCTCGCCGCCGGTGATCTGTCCACCTGGCAGGCGGTAGACAATGGCATTTTCGACGGGTTGATCCGCCTCGTCAATAACCTGCACTTGCGTACCGCGCACCCGAAAGGGGAAGGTGACGGCAGAGAAATAGGGACGCTGGTACAGCGGCGCAACCCCGGTATAGGCGTATGTCCCGGTGAGTGCGAAGGATTCGCTCAGCGTGGCGGGGTAAGCCTCGATACGAAAAACCATGTTGTCCGTCTGGCCGAAGAAACCGCTGGCGAAGGTGTCCCACTCGAAGACGTGAATCCCATCGTCGCCGCGGATGCGCAGCCCCCAGGCGACAAGCGTGCCGCTCTCCCCTGGGGCGAGGTCTTCCACCCGGAGCTGCCAGACCCCATTGGCCGCCTCCCCGTTGAACCGGCTGAGTGCATCTTGGGGCCGGTAGCTCCCGGCGAACGGCGCAATCCCCGAAATAATGAGGGTGTCCGCGTCATCGTCCAAAAGTGTATGGACGAAATTCGTCCCCGTCAGGCCGACCGAGCTGAACAGGATAGCCGAAGCGCCGGAGGGCGAGGTCAGCGTCACACGCAGGTCGGCGTCGAGGGTATGGTTGATCGTGACCCATGCGTCCAGATCGGTGATGGTTCGGGTGAGGGGCACTGACAGGGTTCCAATGACAAAGCCGGGATCGGGTATTGGCAAGCTGGAGGCGACCTTGTATTCTCTCGTTAAGCGGGTGCTGAGGTTGGTTGTGATCGTTTCAGTGGTAGCGATAGCAGGCTGCCAGCGCCCGCCGCCATCAATCGAATAATAGGCGCGCAGGTCGGCAGGACTGCCTTCAGGGTCGAATAATGTGTACGTGATGGGAATGATGCTGCTGCCCAGGATTTCGGGGGTAGAAAAGTAGGGTGCGTCGGGTACGCCGCCGGGACGGCGAATCGCAACGGAGACGGGATTCTCTGGCAGCCTGCTTGCGCGCGGCAGCCCGTTGAGATACAGATAGCTCGTCCACTCATCTTGCAGGATGTCTGCGGAACCATCGCCGTTGAAATCTCCGACGACAAACGATCCATAATTCGAGCTGTTGCCAAATTGAGCGGTGTCGCCTAAATGCCCGCTGCCATCGTTCAGGTAGAGCACGCCTCGCCCCAGGACGGCATCCAGGCGGCTGTCGCCGTTCACGTCGGTCAGGACAAGATCGCCTGAGGTAGACGCCAAACCCACGCTCCCAAAATCACTTTGGGTAAGGAATTCCCCTGTCCCATCGTTGTAGTAGATGCGGTTGGGGGCAAGCAAATTTCTCTGGACAATATCCGGGGCGCCGTCGCCGTTCATATCGCCAAAGGCTAATTTGGCCGAATGATATAGCCCCCCGAAGGTGACGGGCGGCCTAAAGTTGCCAAGACCGTCATTGAAGTAGATCACGCTTTGCTGTGGGTCAGGATGGGCCGTGCCACAGGGGTAGGTATACGTACAGTAGCTTTCGGCAATGTCGAGCGCGCCGTCACCGTTCAAATCGCCGATGGCCAGGCTCGTCGCCCATTGGGAGGATAAGCTCGTTGTGGATGTAAAAACGCCTGGGCCGCTGTTCCAGTACACGCGGACGCCGTACTGGTAAGCTCGCACGATATCCAGGTCGCCATCGGCATCCAGGTCGCCCAGCGCCAGATCGCGCGTGCCCTGATTATCGCCAAACGGTACGCCGCTTCCAAAGCCTCCCGTCCCGTCGTTGAAGAAAATCCGGTCGGGGCCTCCACCCTCTACTGATCCCTGGGCAATATCCAGCGCGCCGTCGCCGTTCAGGTCGCCGACGGCGGCAACATAAAGATACGATCCGCCGGGCAGATCCAGGAACGTAGGAAATTGGCCGCTGCCATCGTTGAAGAGAACGGTCCCGCCAGTCCACCCGTAATCCTGCACGAGATCGAGCGCGCCGTCGCCATTGAAATCGCCGGCGGCCATATCATACTTGTAGTTGTCCACGCCGACTGGTCTGCCCGGGCTGAATTTCAGGCCGCCGGTGTTGATAAATAGGCAGCTCAGGCGGTTGTAGTTGACCTGAGTGATGTCGAGGAGACCATCGCCGTTGAAATCGGCGGGAATGATCCCACGCGTGGCGGCGACGCCCAGAGAGATCTGGTTACTGAATGTACCTTGCCCATCATTCAGAAGTACATAACTGGGGGACCCGCTATATTCATCAAAGTTGTTGCCTTCGACGACATCGAGCGCGCCGTCGCCGTTAATATCTCCGAGGGCCAAATCGTATGTGGACTCTACTGGAGAATTGCTGATGAAACTCCATGCCCCAAATCCACCCTGGCCGTCGTTCAGGTACATCATCGTCCCAGAACCGGTTCCCACAACGATATCGAGCATCCCGTCTCCGTTGGTATCTCCAATCGCTAAACTATCCCCACCCCATCCGAGAAGTATATTGGCCGAGAACCCGCCCGCGCCGTCGTTGTAATAGACCCCTAAATGCCAGCTATAGACCTGGACGATATCCAAAGCCCCATCACCGTTCAGATCGCCAACCGCCACGTCCAAAGTCTCCTCATAAGGGCATATAGTCACCGAGCAGTTGGTGAAGGAGTATTCGCTGGGGAATCCCCCGCTGCCATCGTTGAGCAAAATGTGAACGTACCAGTAGCTGTCATCGCCTAAGACGATGTCCAGCGCGCCGTCGCCATTCATATCGCCCATGGCTATGCTATACGCGGACAGGCCTCCCCCGTAGGATATCCCCGGCCCGAAACCGCCATGCCGGTCGTTCAAGTAAACGTACACGCCCACGACAGGGTTTGGGGAAAAATCAGAGGTTGCCTGGGCGATATCCAACGCGCCATCGCCGTTCAGGTCCCCAAGTTTGACATCAAATGAACGGTGAGCTTCGCCGAAAGGCGCGCCGTCCGAGAAGTTGCCGAGGCCATCGTTCAGGAAGATCAGCCCTGCCTGATTTTCATTGACCTGCACGATGTCGAGATCCCCGTCGCCATCTAAATCGCCCACGGCTTGCTTGAAGCCCTTTGCCATCTCGCCCAGGTAATGGAGCGTAAAGCCGTCCACATTTTGTGGAGCCTGGAGAGCAGCAGGCTCCCCGGACGAGTAAGAAAACTGCCCTTGCAAACCGCTATCTATGAGGCCAGCCTGGGCCGGCGCGGCGGGATGCAGCAGTTCCAAGAAAATCAATACCAGGCCCAAGCCGAGGATGAAAGCCCCGATTGAGACGATTACGCTTAATTTGGTTTTGCCTATTCTTTTGTCCATTTGAGCCTCTTTGCTGCCACACTTCCGATTCGAAAGCGATGCTGGTAGTTGAATCCCTCTCGGTGGTGGACCAGACTGCGCTGGCGGAGAGCGCACCGTTGTTGTTGCGATATAGCCAGTTGGGCTGACCATAATTCCCCACTGCCAAATCCAAATCGCCGTCGCCGTCGTAATCGCCCCAGGCCACATCATTGGTATTGTCGTCGCCTTCGTTAGCGGACCAATCCAGGCACAGAGACGGGTTGCAGTACGGGAGGAATGGCGCGGCCGCCGGTCGAGCCGGATCAGAAAGGGAAAATTCCGCCGAAGTATCCACAGGCGATGGGAAAATTGGCCTTGCCTGCGCAGGTGAAGGCAGGCTAAAAAGCCAGATGAGCATCTGGACCAGACAAATTCCCACCAATAATAAGCTGATGCAAACCAACTGTCGCCCCTTGCCGAGGCGCACAGATTGATCGAGGCGATCGAGATTGGTTTTCATCGCGCCCTCCTCGTAAGCCCAAAACACGCTACCCCCTGTCAGTAATGATGCTGCATCACCATTATAGCGAATAAGTAAAGCCTCCGAGCAGCCGTATGCTTGCGGTTTTGCAAATGATGGCTGGAATTAAATCCCTTCTCGAGCGTACGCCTCGTAGAACAATACCCGCCCGGCGATTTCCGAGATCAGTATGACGACGAATGCCAGAAGAAATGAAATTCGCCCGGCGATTGCTGACCCCCAGGGAGAGAGCGTCACCCCAGAGAGAAAAATCCCCACGATTGCCAGGGCCAGCCGCACCCGGAAGGCGGCGCGCCGCCCGGTGGTCATCGCCGCCAACGCCTGCCGCGCCGCATCGGAGCCGGAGGCCATCTCCGAGATCCACAGCGCAACAAATCCCAATTGCAGAGCCAGCAATACAACCACCCCCAATGCCAGTGCTTGCAAAGCGACGGTCAATGGCCTAGACTGAAGGGGTGTAATCATCAGCAGCGCGCCTACCGTCAGGCAGCCCAACAGCAGCGCGCTCGTGAAAAAAGAGCGCAAATTCATGTCCGAATCCCACGTCCGCACCGTGCGCAGCCGGTACACCTGCGCCATGCAGATGATGAGCGCCGCCCCGCACAGCGAGGTAACATTGGCTACCGCCAGGCGCAAGATCGCCGGCCCGAAATTGAGCCAGTGCAGTCCCGCGTAGACAGCTCCGCCTCCGGCGAATAACAGCGTACACAGGATTTCGCGGCTCAGCCACGACGAGCGCAAATTAGCCAACACCCGCCAGGCGTTGCGCGGCGCGCCGAGATGGACGAACGACGCCAGCATCCCCAGCGCCGCCAGCGCCCCGGCAACGATCAACAGCAGGCTGATCGTTCTGTGGGCAGTTTCATTGCCAGCCTGCCGGGAGAGCCAGCCTTGCAGCGCGGTGAGCGCCCAAAACGCGCCGACCGCAGTTTGCATGAGCAGCGTAAAGGCAGCCAGTGATCGTTCTTTCATGGTGAATTTTTCTTATTGACTTTGTCGCTGTTTCGCGACGAGATGGGTCGGTGCGAGGTTGGCCTGACCTCCTCCCAGTTCCCGATAGCGGCGGATTCTGCGGCGGCGCGTGTCGCTTCTCGGTGAGGCGTCAGCGCCAGAGATGGCCGGGTGAGCGCCGCTTCGGGCAGGGGATAGACCGGCTTCAGAGGGCCGTGGCGCGTTTCCAGGTCGGCGCGCTCTCCGAAATCCAGCGCCCGCATCGGGCAGGCGGCCACGCAGCTTGGGGGTTCCCCCTCGGCCAGGTTATCGGCGCAGAAGGTGCATTTGGTCATGCGCCCGGCGGCCTCGTCGAATTGCGGCGCGCCGTAGGGACACGCCCACGCACAGTATTTGCAGCCCACACACTTGTCGGCGTCTACCAGCACGATCCCGTCGGGCCGCTGGTGCATGGCGGTCGTCGGGCACACCTCGACGCAGATGGGCTTCTCGCAGTGGTTGCAGGCAATGGACAGGTTGTAGGCGAAGACCATCGAAAGCCAGGCTTCACCCTGTGGTTGCCACTCGCCCCCAGCCACCTCGTAGACGCGCCGCCAGAGCACACCCAGCGGGAGGTTGTGCTTGTCTTTGCAGGCGACCTGGCAGGCCTTGCAGCCGGAACAAGAAGAAGAGTCGAAGTAGAAGGCGTAGGGCATGGGGGAGAGAGTAAATAGGTAGTCAGGTAAACGGGTAATCAGGTAAACAGGTAATCAGGTAAACGGGTAATCAGGTAAACAGGTAATCAGGTAAACAAGTGGTTCCATCAGCCTGTTTCCCTGTCTACTTGTTTACCTTTATACCTCATCACCTGTACCATCATCATCTGCTGCGCCGAGGCGAAAGCCAGCGGCGTCCAGCGGTGGGAGGTGAGAACGTTGATGTTGCCGCCCAGGTCGCTGCCGTCTTCGGCGGGCTGCCACCACGCGCCCTGGGGGATGTCCACCACGCCGGGCAGGATACGCGGGGTGACGCGGCAGGGCAGGATGAGCGCGCCGCGATCGTTGAACACGCGCACCGTGTCGCCATCGGCGATACCGCGCGCCGCGGCGTCCAGCGGGTTGATGAAGACGCGCTGCGGGAAGGCCTCTTGCAGCCAATCGTTGTTGGCATGGGTGGAGTGGACGCGCGCCAGCGTGTGGTGGCCGATGGCTTGCAGCGGATATTCTTTTTCACCTCGGAGACGCGGAGCGCACGGAGTTTTCGAATCTTTTCTCTGTGTACTCTGTGTCTCTGTGGTGAATGGATTCTCCCATTCAGGAATGTACTTGGGTATGGCGGGGATTTCGGTGGGCTTGCCCATCTCGTAGAGCTTCTGCGAGAAGATTTCGATCTTGCCCGAAGGGGTGGCGAGGGGATGTTTTTCGGGATCACGGCGGAAATCGACGAAGGCCACGGCGGGCTGCGTCACCGGGTTGGCGTACACCCCCACATTCGAGGCAACGAACTCCTCGAGCGCCGGCAGCCCCGGGAAACGCGTCTCCCGATAGCGGTCGAGGCACCATTCCACCCAGCCGCGTTCGTCGCGGCCTTCCGTGTAAGCCGCGCCAATCCCCAGGCGCTCGGCGACCTCGGCGCAGATGCGGTAATCGCTTTTGCATTCGCCCGGCGGCTCGACCAGCTTGGGCTGCAAGATCACCTCGTCGCCGTACTTCCAGCCGTCCTCCAGGCCCCAGGTTTCGAACTGGGTGCAAGCGGGCAAAACCAAATCGGCGAAACGGGCGGTGGGGGTGATGAAATTATCCTGCACGGCCAGGAATTCGACTTTGGATTCGTCGCGGAGAATCTCAGCGCTGCGGTTGACGTCGGCGTGCTGGTTGACCAGGCAGTTGGTGGCCACGGCGTAGATCAGCTTGATGTCGTTGTCGAGGCGCTCGGCCCCCAGGATGCCGTCGGCCTGGGTCATTTGGTGTCCCCTCAAGATCGCCTCCGTCCACAGGAAAACGGGAATCTGCACCTTGACGGGATTCTGCCCCGTGGGGAAGACAGTCCAGAACGGCCCGCCGTCGGGGGCTTGCAGCGCCAACCCGCTGGCCCACCCGCCGGGGATGCCAACATTGCCGGTGAGGGCGGCCAGCACGCAGCCGGCGCGCACCACCTGCTCACCGTAGGCGCGGCGCTGCATCCCGTAGCCCTGGTAGAGCACGCCGGGTTTGAGGGTGGCGTATTCGCGGGCGAGGCGGGCAATCGTAGCGGTCGGGATGGCGGTGAGCGGCTCGGCCCAGGCAGGCGTTTTGGGTGTGCCGTCGCGCACGCCCAGCAGGTAATCGCGGTAGCTCTCGGCTTGCTCGCAGCCGGGCGGCATTTGCGCCGCATCGAACCCGACGCAGTGGGTGCGCACGAACTCGGCGTCGTAGAGGCCCTCCGTGACCATCACGTAAGCCATGGCCGTCATCAGCGCAGCGTCGGTACCGGGGCGGATGGGGATCCACTCGTCGGCCAGGGCTACAGTGGAGAGTGAGTGGCGCGGGTCAATGCACACCACGCGTGCCCCGTTTTGCCGCGCCAACTTGACGAAGTAGTCGCTGTTGGTTCCGTCGCGCATCTCCGCCGGATTCCAGCCCCACATCAAGATGTACTTCGAGTTGAGCCAATCCTGGCGCTGGTTGCCGGTTTGGAGCGTACCGAAGACGGTGGGCGTGGCAATGTTGATGGCCCCCCACGAGTAGGAGTTGTAGATGCCCAGACAGCCGCCGAACAGATTCAGCAGGCGGCGGGCGGTGTGTGAGCCGTTCAGGTTGTTGTACGAGCCGGTGCCGTAGGGCACGAACAGGGCGCTGTTGCCATAGGTTTCTTTGACGCGGGTGAGTTGGGCGGCCAACGTGTCGAGGGCCTCATCCCACGAGATGCGCTCGAAGCGCCCATCTCCCCGTTTGCCGGTGCGTTTCAGCGGATGGAGCAGCCGGTCGGGGTGGTACTGCCGCCGCAGATAGGCGCGGCCCCGGGGACAGGCGCGCAGTTGGGGCGCTTCCAGGCGATCCGGGCGGTCGTCGGTATCCAGGCGGATGATCCTGCCATCCTGGATGTGGGCGATGAGCAGGCAGCGCCCGCCGCAGTTGTGGGCCGGGCAGCCAACGCGGATTTTGGCGATGGGGGAGGGTGGAGCCGGGGGAGTTTTACGGCGAGAAAAGAGGGTCATGGGTTACAAAATAAGGTTCTCCCCAGATTAGTGGGGCGTCCGGCGATGTCCCATGCGGCATGGGCGAAATCGCGGCAACGCGGCTCAGAGCAGCCGTCTGCGTCATTTGTCGGTGCAGTTTCCAACTGCCGCCTCCCACAAATCTGAAGAGAGCCCAAAATAATCATCCGCCTGACGTAATCATATCCTTTCAGGCGGATGGAACGGCGATGGTGAATCTGCGGGTCGAATTTTGCCCCTGGCGTTCCTCGACCGGTTTTGTTCATGCAGGATTAACCGAAGCCGAATTGGGTGGGCGGCGGGAGGGTGACGCCGGCGGCGGCGACATGCCACAGCGTATTGAAGGCGGCTTCGCGGACGATGCCGGAGCTGCCGTAAAACGTGTTGTACAACTGT
>DYIZ01000137.1 GCA_020723385.1 Candidatus Aquidulcis sp. | reverse complement strand
AGTCGTTTCACGGGGAAATCGGCTCCAGTTTACGCTGGACGATGAGGGCGTAGGGGTTATCGGGATAATCGAGGCTGGGGTAGCGTATCTTTAGTTCAGGAAATTTGGAACAAGAAAGGCTTGAACAACCTGTAGAATTGTTTTACCGAGAACAAACACAGGAGTTCAAGTCATGACAATTCTACCTGTTGGGGATATTGTTTTGCAAGCGGTTAAAGCCGAAGAGCCGGATTTTGCCAGGCAAGTGATGGAAAACATTACGGATGGACTGCCGGGTATCATTGGGCAAATGATGAACCAATATTTGGATGACGAATTGACACAGTTTTTGGGTCGTGGGCATTACCAACGGCGAAAGCATGCCAAGGCGAAAAAAACTGGGGTGAAGTGCAGCAAATGTCATAGCCAGGAACGGCGGAAATTTCGTCGTGATGGGCATTATGGGCGCAATTTGGCGACGCGCTACGGACAGGTTCAGATCAGAATGCCACAAATCGAATGTGAGTGTGGCGGCAAGGTTCATTACCAATTCAAAACGGTGCCAATGCGGCAACGTTTTGGGGTTGATGTGCAAGCCTTTGTACAAGCGGAATACGCCCAAGGACAAAGCTATCGGCAGATCAAAGCCAAGGTGGATGAGCGTTTGCACAGTTCCGTGGGACTACGCACACTCAACCGCCAAATTCTGCCTTTGGGTGAAGCTGCCAGTTTCAGCAAAACCTGGGAAAAGGGCCTGGCGCCTCCCGTGGTACGCCTGGATGGGATCTGGTTGACGGTCATGTTTGCGACCGGCGCCTCGGAACGAGATCAAGCGGGTCGCATGCGTCCGATCAAACGTGCCAAAAAGATACCCATCTTGGCTGCCCAAGGCGTTTGGCCCTCGACCGGGCATACCGAACTGATCGCTTGGACACGCACCGAAGGAGAAGATGAAAAAAGCTGGCAGCAATTCATGGAAATGCTCTGGGAAGCCGGTCTCACTCCTGAAAACGGGCTGAAGATGCTCGTTTCCGATGGCAGTACTGGCTTTGAAGCCGCTTACCAGAATACCTATTGGTCCGTTCTGCACCAACGCTGCGTCTTCCACAAACTCAAGAACGTCGCTCGGGACTTGAAACCCGCCAGCCACTTGGATCGCCAGGCCAAAAGGGAATTCTCAACCAACTTCCTGCGTTCGGCTTCTCGCATCTGGCAAGCTGAAAACAAAACTCAGGCCATGTCTGCCTTCAATGCCTTCTGCGACCTATGGCAAGAACTGCAACCCAAGGCAATCCAAACCTTCCAACGAGATTTCTCAGCCACCCTGGCTTTCTATGATGCAATGAATGATGCGGAAACCATCGGTCAGCTTTGGCCTGCTCACCTGCTGCGTACCACCAGCCCCTTGGAGCGCATGTTCCGCGAATTCCGCCGACGCTTCCGTCAGGCTGTCCTATTCTATTCAACCACTGGCGCTCAAGCTTCCGCTGCCCAGCTTGCGTCCCGTTTTCCTGAACGAAGGATACACTACCGACCTCACAGGTTTTAAAAACCTGTGAGGTCTTTCTGTTATAATCATTTGCTATGAAACGCATCCTGTATATTTCCCTCGCAAGTTTGTTCATTGTCGCCGCGCTCTCCCCAAACGTGTCCAGCGCGGCAGCACCCCGTCAATCTGTCGCTGCATCCCCTGTCCTGTGCCTCCCCGGCATCTACCCCACCCCTCCGGCGGATTGCCTGCCGCTTGGGCCGTCGGAATATCTCACCCACATGGCTGAGATGGGCGTCACTTTCCCGCTTTACCCCTTGCCGGCTTCCGCCGCCGACTCGGCGCTGGCGATCGTACCCTTCAGCTATGCCAGGCTGAAAGAAGACGCCACACCGGTGTACTCATCACTCGAAGACGCCGAGGCCAAAGTCAACCCCTTTACGACGATCAGCGCGGGCGGCCTGAAATTCATCTCGTATGTGGAAGCCGTAGATACCGGCGGCAGCGAGAAGCCCGACTATTTCAGGCTCAAGAATGGCGGTTGGGTGGGTGGAGTCTCCGGCCGTCTCTCCGCCGTGCCAACTTTTCAGGGATTGGTTTTCCACCGCACCCCCGAACGACCCGTTGGCTGGATCACCCCGCTCAACGATTTTGTCGAAACCAAACGCACACCCGGTTATGCCGCGCAAGATTACACCGGCCACAAACTGGTCAAATACGAAGTGGTGCAGATCTACACCTCGCAGCATGTCAACAATTCCGATTGGTATATGATCGCTCCTGACGAGTGGGTGGAGCAAACCTCGCTGGCTATCGTCTTCCCCGATGCCGCCCCGCCCGAAGGGGTCGCTGGCAGCCGCTGGATTGCCGTTAACCTGTTCGAGCAAACCCTGGCTGTTTATGATAACGGCCAGCTCGTCTTTGCCACCCTCGTTGCGACGGGTCTCGATCCCTTCTTCACCCGCCCCGGCGCGTTCCAAATCTACAAACGGCTGGAAAGCGGCGTGATGAGCGGGGCCTTCGAGGCCGACAAATCGGATTTCTACTATCTCGAAGATGTACCCTGGACGATGTATTATGACGAGGCGCGCGCCCTGCACGGGGCTTACTGGCGCACCGCCTTCGGCTTCCCGCAATCGCACGGCTGCGTCAACCTCTCGCCCGGCGACGCCCATTGGCTGTTCGATTGGGCGCAGGAAGGCGATTGGGTCTACGTCTGGGACCCCTCCGGGAAAACCCCCACCGACCCGGCCTTCTACGACGCTGGCGGGGCGTAATCTATCAGCAGATCCCCTGGGGTTTTAAAACCCCCTGGGATCTCGAGGACTCCTCCTATGCGCCGTCTTCTCATCATCCCCCTCTTCTTTCTCACCGCGGTATGCTGCCTGTGCAGCGCGCCGGCGCGCATCGCCTCCCTGTTCGCCACGCCGACGCCGACGGTCACTGCCACTTCCACGGCTACGCTGACCCCCACATGGACGCCGACGCTGACCGCCACTGTCACGCCATCGCCAACCTTTACTCCCTCGCCTACGCTCTCCCCGTCACCCACACCGATCCCATCGGACACGCCCACCCCCACCACCGAGCCAACGCCCACCTACATCCCGCTTTCCCTCGATGATCAGCGTGATGTCTTCGAGGATTTGTGGATCACCGTACGAGACAACTATCTCTACCCCGACTTCAACGGCGCGGACTGGAATGCCATTCACGACGAATACAACCAGCGGCTAGAAACCGGCCTGACCACCGCCGATTTCTACCTCGCCATGGGCGAGATGATCAACCTCCTGCAAGACGATCACTCGGTCTTCCTCGACCCGCAGATGGTGGCCGACGAAGAAGCCGAATACGCCGGCAATCTCGACTACGTCGGGATCGGCATCATCATGTCAGCCGTACCGGAGCGGCAGCGCGCCGTGATCATCCTGGTGTTCCCCGGCAGCCCGGCGGAAGAAGTGGGGTTGAAGGCTCACGACAGCATTCTATCGGTTGATGGGGTTCCTATTTTGGATGAAGAGGGGTTTCTCCAGAATATCGTACGCGGGCCAGAAGGAACGACCATCACCGTGAGTGTTCAAACCCCCGGGGAGGAACCACGCGAGTTGTCCATCACCCGGCGGCGCATTTCCGGGCAATTGCCGGTTCCGTACTCCGTGCTGACCACGCCCTCCGGCAAACGCGTGGGCTACATTCTGATCATCAACTTTGCCGACGGCACAATTGACGACAGCATCGGCGAGGCGCTCGACGCCATGACCGCCGATGGCCCGCTGGATGGATTGATCCTCGACAATCGGCAAAACGTGGGTGGATACAGCGATGTGCTCGAAGGAACCTTGTCATACTTCACCACTGGCCTGGTGGGGAACTTCATCAGCCGGGGCCAGACTGAGCCGCTGCGCATCCGCCCGGAGGACATTGGCGGGTCGCAAGATGTCCCGTTGGTGGTGATGGTTGGAACAGGAACGGCCAGCTTCGGCGAGATCTTCTCCGGTGTGATGAAAGACATCGGGCGGGCTTACCTCATCGGCGAGACCACGGATGGCAACGTCGAAATCTTGTGGGGTTACGATTTCAGCGACGGCTCACGCGCCTGGATTGCCCACGACACCTTCCGCCCGCTGAACCATCCCGAAGAGAATTGGGAGCAGACCGGCATCATCCCCGATCTGCCCATCGCCGTGGAGTGGGACCTGGTCACACTGGAGACCGATCCCGCAGTGCTGGCTGCGCTCGAGCATTTCGATACGCTCGCTCGATAAGAAATTTGAATTCATCCGAAAAATTGATGATTGGGCGTGCTTCGCACGCCCAATCATCAATTTTTCGGAAATCTAAAACCCTGTTGACTTATAGTACCATTGGTGGTACTATAGGAATAGCGATGAACAAGTTAGACTCCCTTCTTTCTCGCATCCTGAACCGTCCCTTCGAAGTCCGCTTCGAGGCGTTGGATAACCTTTTGAAGAGCTACGGGTTCGAGTGCCGCCGCGTCAGCGGGGTTGGCAGCCACGTCATCTACAAGCGCGCCGGTTTTCGCCCCCTCCCCATCCCCAACAAGCAATTGGTCAAGAGTTGTTTCGTGAAACAGGCGCTGGCCATGCTGCAAGAACTGATCGAACCTGACGACGAACTGGTAAATTCATGGCTAAGACGATTGACGAATATCTTTCCTTACCCTACACCCGCGAGTTGATCCCGGAGCCGGAGGGGGGCTGGTTCATCAAGATCAAAGAGCTGCCGGGATGCATGAGCCAGGGGGATACGCCGGAGGAAGCACTCGGGATGATCGAAGATGCTATGCGATGCTGGCTGCAAGTATCCCTGGATGACGGCGATCCCATACCGGAGCCGCGTCCCGACGAGGAATACAGCGGCAAATTCGTGGTGCGCGTGCCCAAGTCGCTCCACCGGCGGCTGGTCGAAGAGGCCGAACGCGAGGGGGTCAGTTTGAACCAGTTGGTCAACGTCGCTTTGGCGGGCGCAGTGATGTGGACCCAAGCCATACCGGCCAAGATAGATACGCCCGACCCGCGCCTCCCTATGGATGAGGCTCGAATAGCGGATATATCGCCTCAAATTGGATGAAAGCGTGGGCAAGTTCCCACGCTTTCATCCAATTTGATGTAAAGGCGATTTTGATAAGACGAAACGGCTGAGTCGTTTCGTCTTATCAAAATCGCCAGTTTCTTGCACTACAGTCAACCCGGAAACAACCTTCTGGAGATCCCTTCATGAAAGTACTATTGCTCTACCCCGAATTTCCCGATACCTTCTGGAGCTTCAAACACGCCCTGAAATTCGTCCGTAAACAGGCTTCCCTGCCCCCCTTGGGATTGCTGACGGTGGCCGCCATGCTGCCCGCCGATTGGGAGAAGCGCCTGGTTGACCTGAACGCGGGCAAGCTGACCGACAAAGACCTGGCCTGGGCTGACATGGCTTTCGTCAGCGCGATGGTGGTGCAGCGCGATTCGACTCAGGAAGTCATCGGGCGTTGCAAGGCCGCCGGGTTGAAGATCGTCGCCGGGGGGCCGCTGTTTGCCAGCGAGTTCGAGCAATTCCCGGAGGTGGATCATTTCGTGCTCAACGAGGCCGAGCTGACCCTGCCGGGTTTCCTGCGCGACCTCGAAATGGGATGCCCCCAACGGATTTACACCTCCCCCGAGTTCGCCGACATCCAGCAGACGCCCGCCCCCCTGTGGGAACTGGTCAACCCCAAACGCTACGCCACCATGGCGATCCAATATTCGCGCGGCTGCCCGTTCAACTGCGAATTCTGCAACATCACCACGCTCTTCGGCCACAAGCCGCGTGTCAAATCGGCGGCGCAGATCATCGGCGAGCTGGATCGAATCTACCGGTTGGGCTGGCGGGGAAACACCTTTTTTGTGGACGACAATCTCATTGGGAACAAGAAGGCGCTCAAAGAGGAGCTGCTGCCCGCGCTGATCGCATGGCGCAAGGGCAAAGTCGGGATGCCTTTCAACACCGAGGTCTCGATCAACATCGCCGACGACAAAGAAATGATGGATCTGATGACCGAGGCCGGGTTCGACACGGTCTTCATTGGCGTCGAGACGCCCGATGAAGACAGCCTGGCCGAGTGCGGGAAGAAACACAACAAGAATCGCGACCTCGTCGAGGATGTGAAACGCATCCAGCGCAGCGGGCTGCAAGTGCAGGGCGGGTTCATCATCGGCTTTGACAGCGACACCCCCACCATCTTCCAGCGCCAGATCGAATTCATTCAAAAAAGCGGCATCGTCACAGCGATGGTCGGCCTGCTGCAAGCTATCCCCGGCACACGCCTGTTCGAGCGGATGCGCGGCGAGGGCCGCCTGCTGGGCGAGGCCACCGGCGACAATGTGGACGGCACGACCAATATCGTCCCCAAGATGAATCTCGAGGTGCTGCACAAAGGCTACCTGGCCGTGGTGCGTTATCTCTACACCCCCGAAAACTACTACCGGCGGGTGAAGACTTTCCTGCGGGAGTACAAACCGCCCAAGATCACGATCCCGATTGATTTCCAGTATGTGATGGCCTTCTTCCGCTCGATCCTCCGGCTGGGCATCCTGGGCAGGGAGCGCCTGCAATACTGGAAGCTGGTGCTGTGGACGATCCTGAACCGCCCGCGGCTGTTCCCGCTGGCGATCACGCTCTCGATCTACGGCTATCACTTCCGGCAGGTGTGCGACCGGCATATTGGGTGACGGGGAGAACAAAAACTCATCGATTTTTTCCTAAAAATGGCTTTCCCGCCTTGGCGGGAGAGCTCTGAAAACTTCTGAATGTTTGGTCAAAACATTCAGAAGTTTTTTGGTTGACTCGCCAAACTCGTTTTTCTCCGTTTCGGCTATAATCGTACTTTAGATTTTTTAACTCGATCCCTGTTCTGAGACGGGTGTATCGCTATGAAGCCTTCCAAGATAAGCAACCTGCGCAGCTATACGCGGGGCGATGGTATCTTTGAGCCTCTCCTGGCCCGGCTGCGGGCGCGGCGCGCCAATCGTCTGATCCCCTTATCGCTCCGGCAGGGCCGCATTTTGGATATCGGGTGCGGCTCTTACCCATATTTCCTGTCCCACACTCACTTCAAAGAAAAGTTTGCCATTGACCAGGCGACTCTGACCGTACCACTGGCAGATGTCCACTGGCACACGTTGGATTTGAATGCCGAACCCGTACTCCCTTATGAAGACAATTTCTTCAGCGTGATCACTCTACTGGCGGTAATCGAGCACCTTAATCCTGCCAGTCTGGTGAGATTGTTTCAGGAAGCGTATCGCGCATTGCAGCCAGGCGGGCTGGTGATACTGACCACACCCGCCGCCTGGTCAGATGGTCTACTGCGGCAGATGGCGCGCTTGAATCTGGTCAGCGGCGAGGAAATTGACGAGCATGTTTACGCCTATACTTTGCCATTGGTGGGATGGTATTTCGGAAAAGCTGGATTTGCAATGGACAAGGTGCATTTTGGATATTTCGAGTTGTTTATGAACATGTGGGCAACAGCCGAACGCTAGGATAGTGGAGGTAAGATGTCACCGATGCGCCGCAGGATTTTGGTGATTGCCGTTTTCGCAGTGATCTATCTGATTCCTATCACCCAAGTCCAGATCGGCTTCGGGAACGATTATTGCGCTGTCTACTATGGGGCCAGATTGATCATAGAGGGCCAGTCGCCCTATGGCCCCGAAAATAGCGCCTACCTGGGAGATTTGTGCATCCCTTCAGAATTGGGGGTCGGTTACCCGTTTCCATTGCCTTTTGGGCTGCTCACTGTTCCATTGGCGTTATTGCCGTTCTACTTGTCGGCCTTGATCTGGACTTTAATCGGCATTTTTCTTGCATTCTGTTGCTTTTTATTAGTCAAGGAGTGGCCCCCATTCCTGCTCCTGTCGGTTCTGTATGTGCCACTGTTTCGCGGCGCTTTTTTGAGCCAGGCAACCTTGGTATGGTTTGGTTTCTCGATTCTTCTTCTGATCGCAATCGAGAGACGCTGGTGGTGGGTGGCAGGGCTTTGCATTGCGCTCCTGCCCTGGAAACCGCAGGCGGGGCTGCTTTTTGCATTGGCAGGATGTTGGTGGGCCTGGCGAAATGATCGCCGGGCGTTGTTGTTAGGCGTCGGGTTGAATGGCCTGTTGGTGGGCATCACCTTTTTAGTGCAGCCTGGCTGGTTGGTGGAATGGATCGCCCAATTAAACGTTTATCGCGAGGTGGTTTATACACAATGGATAGGGCTATGGGCAATTCCATTGATGCTTGTCTGTTGGCGACTACCATGGTGGGCGCGCATTGGCATACTCCAATTTACACTTTTCCCGGTCAATGATCCGTATGCCGCATTGCCGCTGATTCTCGTTTGGCTCAGCATTGGCGGCTGGACGGCTGTGATCGGAGCAGCATCATCGTGGTTATATCCATTTTTATTACAGGCTGGCAGCGACAAACCCTGGTGGGTCTTTATCATCCCTGCCTTGGTTGCGACTGGCTGGCAGTTTTGGCGGCAGACGAGAATGGCACATTCCACCCGTGATCGGGAATAAACTTACGCCAATTCATTGACGCCCAGCAAGGAGGAAAACAATGCTCAAAAAGATTCTCACAAGCCATTACGTTATTGCGGGGATCATCGTCTTCGTGATCCTGTTCGTGGTGGGTCTTTTGGCGAAATTCTCGTGGGTCGAGACGCTGCTCGGGGCGGCTGCGCTGACTGCCATTGGAATTGGCGCTTATTGGTGGAAAGAAAATGTGTGGTAGCTCTACTTCGCCGGCGTGCCGTCCCATCCCGCCAGGCGCGCCATCAGCCACCAAAAGGCCTGCCCTTTGAGCGTGCAAGCCAGGCCATTCGTATGAGCGCAATCGGGCAAATCCTGGCACTCGAAGTTGGTGGAATGGTCAGAACACCAATCGGCGCACCAGGAGCCGGTGCAGTTGCCTTCGCCGTCGTTGTAATAAGGCCCGCCGCCATCGGGGGCGTAGGTCTCGATGTCGGCAAAGTCGAATAGCACCTTGTCGTTTGCCTCGACATAATCCCGCACCATATCATTGTGCCGCCAAAGATCGCTGCCAGGCGCAGAGCCGTCGGTGTGGCCGGTGTAATAGATAAACCGCATGGCGGGATATTCGCCTTCGAGCGTCGTCATAGCATCAATGTACTGCTGGATTTGCTCATCGTTGTAATACGACATCTGCCCGCACCACGTCCACAGAGAGAAATCGAACAAACCCGTATCGGCCACACTGCGAGTGTGGTTCATGCCGCCGTCACCCTCCCAATACATATCCGGGGTGATGTAGTTGTTGCCGCTGTAGTTGTTGCCATCGTAGAGACGCAGCACATTCGGATTGGATGATACGGCAACATCGGTGGTCGAAATATCCACGGCAAAGCGCGCATCCTGCCCGGCGAGCCATTCCAGTCCGCTGAGAATCTGGCTGCCGTGCGAGGTATGCGCGTAATGGATTACGAACTGCCGCGCCTGAGTGATCCACTCGTCCGGGATCTGGTGAACATCGGTGTGGTGATGATCTACGATGATGGCTCCCATCGTCGTATTGGGCGTGTATTCATCAGCCACGATCGGCAAGAAGGCAGCCGGTACACCGTTGGGATTCGCCAACCCCGGTGAAGGCGGCTTGACCCACAGTGCCAGCGCCGCCAGACACATCGAAACAACCACAAGACCAACGAAAAATCGTGTTTTCATAGGATGCCCTCCTGGAGCAATGAGAAATTGATCGAAAAGATCGAATTGCAAACGGCAGCTTGCCCGCCGTAAAGTTCATGTCGTAAGCATAAA
The DNA here is from genome assembly GCA_020723385.1 of Candidatus Aquidulcis sp. Classification (GTDB taxonomy): domain Bacteria; phylum Chloroflexota; class Anaerolineae; order Anaerolineales; family UBA4823; genus DYIZ01. The sequence continues at coordinate 9,686 of DYIZ01000137.1, read as the reverse complement.
ATGCTGGTTACCGCGCCGGCGTGCCGTCCCATCCCGCCAGGCGCGCCATCAGCCACCAGAAGGCCTGACCCTTGAGCGTGCATTGTAATCCGTGGGTATGCGCGCACTCGGTGTCCGGCTCGGGCAAATCCTGGCATGAAAAATCTGTCGGATGGGCGCTGCACCAATCATCGCACCATTCACAGGCATCCGAACCCGTGGCGTAGAACACGCCCGAGGGATCATAGCTTTCGATGTCAGCAAAATCGAATAGCACCTTGTCGTTTGCCTCGACATAATCCCGCACCATATCGTTGTGCCGCCAAAGATCGCTGCCCGGCTCGCTGCCATCCGTGTGACCGGTGAAAAAGATAAATCGCATCGCAGGATATTCGGATTCGAGCGTTGTCATGGCGTCAATATATTGCTGAATCTGCTCGTCGCTGTAATACGACATCTGCCCGCACCACGTCCACAACGAGAAATCGAACAGACCCGTATCAGCAACGCTGTGTGTATGGGTTATACCATCTTCGGTCTCCCAATACATTTCCGGCGTGATGTAGTTATTGCCCTCGTAATTGTTACCATCGTAGAAGCGCAGCACATTCGGGTCGGGCGACACAGTGACATCGGTATATGAGATATCAATTGCATATTTTGTATCCTGCGCCGCCAGCCATTCCAGGCCCGAAAGCACTTGGCTGCCATGCGAGGTATGCGCGTAATGGATGACAAACTGCCGGGCAGCATCAATCCACTCATCGGGGATGGACAACACATTCGTGTGCAGGTGATTGACGACAATCGCGCCCCCGGAGGATTGGGTAGCGGTCGAGGTGGATGTCGCGGTGGCAGTCCGCGTCGGAGATAATGCCGTGGCGGTGGGGGTAGATGTTGCCGTGGCGGTCGCGGTAGGGGATGGCACACCGACAGTGGCCGTTGACGTGGCCGTTGGGGTCGCGGTGGGCGTGTGAGAAGCGGTTGGCCCGGGAATGGTTGCCGTGGAAGTCGGCGTGGCAGTGAACGTGGCGGAGGGGGTCGCCGTAAACGAAGCCATTGATCCTTTTATCGCCAGCGGCAGATAAGCCTCCGGGGTCAGAACCATCGGCCGGGCAACCGAAGGCCCCACCTGCCACACCACCCAAACGATAACCACCAGCAACACCACACCGCCTAAAAGTTTAACCGGACGAGACATGATTGCACCTCCTCGATGAACGATGATTGCCGGCTGCGCACCATAAAACCAGCCCAAATTGCCAGCTAGGAATACTATACCCGGCCCGAACAGAAACCACAATGGGAGGTTATTCCCAGAACGGCCGGCAACTCTTATCAAATTCCGACAAATCTTAGCCGAATTTGGCGATATAATTGAGTGAGAATTTAAACACAACGGGCACAAAGGAAATCACAAAGTTACACAGTGTCCTTTGTGAAACACTTTGTGTCCTTCGTGTTAATAAACATCAGCCATTTCATAATCCCGTCACTCGACAGGCGCACCTTCATGGGGAAAAACATGAACCCACCGGCGGAACCACCCATCTCCCCATCCGACATCCTCCAAGATTACCGCCTGGCCTGCCTCAGCCGCCAGGCGTCGCTCATCGGGCGGCGCGAAGTACTCAGCGGCAAGGCCAAATTCGGCATCTTCGGCGACGGCAAAGAGCTGCCGCAGCTTGCTATGGCGCGCGCCTTCCGCAAGGGCGATTTTCGCGCCGGGTACTACCGCGATCAGACCCTCATGTTCGCCCTCGGCCTGCTGACTGTTGAGCAATTCTTCGCCCAACTCTACGCCAACACCGATGTCGAAGCCGAACCTGCCACCGCCGGTCGGGCGATGAACGGCCACTACGCCACGCGCTCGCTCGATCCCGATGGGGCGTGGGTGGATCTGACCGCTCAATTCAACTCGTCAGCGGATGTCTCCCCCACCGCGGCGCAGATGCCGCGCGCCGTTGGACTGGCGTATGCCTCCCGGCTGTATCGGCAGATTCCCGAGCTGGCGCCCTTCGCTAAAGGTTTCTCCAACGAAGGCAGCGAAATCGTCTTCGCCGCCATCGGCAACGCCTCCACCGCCGAGGGCATGTTCTGGGAATCGGTCAACGCGATCGGGGTGCTCAAATCGCCCGCCATCATCGCCATCTACGACGACGGCTACGGCATCTCGGTCACCAACGACAACCAGGTGGTCAAGGCCGACGTAGGCGAACTGCTCTCCGGGTTCATCCGCCGCCCCGGCCCGTGCTGCGACGGGTACGACATCTACAGCGTGAAAGGCTGGGATTACCCCGCCCTGGTTGAAACCTTCCAAAAAGCCGCCAAAATCGCCCGCGAAGAACACCTGCCTAACATCGTCCACATCACCGATCTGACCCAGCCGCAGGGGCATTCCACTTCCGGCAGCCAGGAGCGCTACAAGTCGGCGGAGCGGATGGAATGGGAAGCTGAGAACGATTGCCTCAAGAAATTTAGGGAATGGATTCTGACTCAGGAGATCGTCTCACCCTCTGAGTTGGAACAAATCGAGGAGGCGGCGCGCCAGACCGCAGAAGATGCACGCAAACGAGCCTGGGATCGCTATCTGACCCCGATTCTCGCCGACCGAGGGGAAGCCGCCGCCCGGCTGGAAACCCTCGCCCGGGAGTCATCCCACACTGCCGAGATTACCGACATCAGGGAAAAACTGCTCGCCAGCCCGCAGCCGCTGCGCCGCGACATCGCCGCCGCGGTTCACCGCGCGTTGATCGTCACCCGGGGCGAGACGCTCCCTGGGAAACAGAATCTCGCTCAATGGCAGTCCAACCTCCACCGGGAGCAGGCCGACCGCTTCGGGTCGCATCTCTACTCCCAATCGGCAGAATCCGCCCTGCGGGTTCCCATCGTCCCCGCCAACATAACCGACAAATCGCCGCTCGTCCCCGGTTTCGAGGTGCTCAACGCCTGCTTCGACGCCGCGCTGGGCCGCGACCCACGCGTGGTGGCCTTCGGCGAGGATGTGGGCAAGCTGGGCGATGTGAACCAGGCTTTCCACAACCTGCAAGAGAAATATGGCGAGCTACGCGTGGCCGACACCGGCATCCGCGAGGCGACGATCTTGGGGCAGGCCATCGGGCTGGCGTTGCGCGGCCTACGCCCGATCGCCGAAATCCAATATCTCGATTATCTGCTATACGCATTGCAACTCATGTCCGACGATCTGGCGACGCTGCTGTGGCGCACCAAAGGCGGGCAAAAAGCGCCGCTGATCGTGCGCACGCGCGGCCACCGGCTGGAGGGCATCTGGCACTCCGGCTCACCCATGGCCAGCATCATCCACCTCGTGCGCGGCATGTACGTGCTGACGCCCCGCAATATGACCCAGGCGGCGGGGTTTTACAACACGCTGCTACGCTCCGACGAGCCGGGGCTGATCGTGGAGGTGCTCAACGGCTACCGGTTGAAGGAGCGCCTGCCCGACAACGTGGGCGAGTTCACCGTGCCGCTTGGCGTGCCGGAGATCATCCGCCCCGGCAGCGATGTGACCATCGTCACCTACGGGGCGTGCTGCCGCATCGTGCTGGAGGCCGCCGACCGGCTGGCGGTAGTGGGCATCGAAGCTGAGGTGGTGGATGTTCAATCGCTGCTGCCCTTCGACCTGCCCGGCGTGATCGGCGAATCGCTGAAGAAAACCAGCCGTATCCTGTTCGTGGACGAAGACATGCCCGGCGGGACGACAGCCTACATGCTGCAAGAAGTGATCGAGAAGCAAAATGGCTATTACTGGCTGGATTCAGCGCCCCGCACGCTGACCGCCGCCCCCCACCGCCCCGCCTATGGATCGGATGGCGACTATTGGTCTAAGCCGAATGTGGAGGCGGTGTTTGAGGTGGTATACGAGATGATGCGGGAGGCGGAACCGGGTAGTTATCAGTGATCAGTGAGCAGTCATCAGTAAGCAGTGGAGGAGGAGGTTATGAGTAAGTTGGCACATGCCGAGAGTTTTCGTGATCTGATCGTGTATCAGAAGGCGCGGCGGTTGTCTCGGGAGATATTTGTAATAACAAGAAGCTTTCCGAGAGAAGAGATGTACTCTTTGACTGACCAGATACGGCGGTCGTCGCGTTCGATTGGCGCTCAGATTGCCGAGGCCTGGGCAAAGCGCCGCTATGACCGGCATTTTGTCAGCAAACTGACAGACGCCGATGGCGAGCAGCAAGAAACCCAGCACTGGCTCGAAACGGCTGTTGATAGCCAATACCTCACCAGCAGCCAAATCGCGCCGCTTATCGAACTATGTCTCGAAATTGGTCGTATACTCGGGGGTATGATCTCGAAAGCTGACCTTTTCTGCGGCGAGCCGCCAAAAGCCATCCGAGAATCTGCTTCGGAATACATCACAGATACAGCCAACATCCAAAACTGATTACTGATCACTGATTACTGATCACTGATTACTGATCACTGATTACTGATTACTGGAGGAACCATGCCCACCCAACTTCTCATGCCCCTCTTAGGCGAATCCGTCACAGAAGCCACCATCAGCAAATGGCTGAAGGCCAAAGGCGGGGCCGTCAAAGAATACGACCCGCTGGTGGAAGTCAACACCGACAAAGTTGACACCGAGATTCCCAGCCCGGCGACGGGAGTCCTGCTCGACATCCTCGCCCCGGAGGGAAGCGTCGTTAAAGTCGGCGGCGTGTTGGCTATCATCGGCGAGCCTGGCGAAGCAAGCACCGACCACCGACCGGCGACCGCCGCCCCTCCCCCCTCAGCCCTTGCCACTCGCTCCTCGCCCATCGCTCCACCCTCCACCCTCCACCCTCCACGCTCCACGCCCCTCGGTTTCATCTCCCCCGTCGTCGCCAAGCTGGCCGCAGAGCACAAAATTGACCTGGCCCAGGTTCCCGGCACCGGCCTCGGCGGACGCATCACGAAGAAGGATGTGCTGGGGTTTGTGGAACAGTTGAAGGTTGAAGGTGCGAAGGTTGAAAGTACTGCCCCCGCTCACCCTGTCACCTTGTCACCTGTCACCCTGTCACCTGCTTCCAGACTATCCGACGATGAAACGATCAAACTGACTCCTATCCGCCGCAAGATCGCCGAGCACATGGTGATGAGCAAGCACACCTCGCCGCACGTCACCACCGTCATGGAGGCCGACATGAGCCGTGTGACCGCCCACCGTCTGGCGAACAAGGCTGCATTCGCTCGCGACGGTGTCAATCTCACCTTCACGGCGTATTTCATCTCGGCTATCGTGACCGCGCTCAAGGCGTACCCATTGGTCAATTCGTCGTGGAGCGAGGAGGGGATCGTCATCCACCGGCAGATCAACGTTGGGATGGCAACCTCGCTCGGCGAGGAGGGACTGATCGTCCCGGTGATCGCCAAAGCCGACGGGCTGTCGCTGCTCGGACTGGCTCGAACAATCAACGATCTGGCCGCCCGCGCCCGCGCCCACAAGCTGCTGCCCGACGAGGTCAAGGGCGGCACATTCACCATCACCAATCACGGTCTCACCAGCTCGCTCTTCGCCACGCCGATCATCAACCAGCCGCAGTGCGGTATCCTGGGCGTCGGCGCGATCCAGAAACGGGCTGTCGTCATCAGCGACGAGACCCTGGGCGATGTAATCGCCATCCGCCCAATGGTTTATATCTCCCTGACCTTCGATCACCGCATCCTGGATGGCGCGACCGCGGATTGGTTTTTGGCGAAGGTGGTAGAATCTTTGGAAAACTGGGTAGACAGGTAAGCAAGTATCAGGTATACAGGTAAACAAGTTATCGGTACGAAATCCTTATTCCCTGTCTACCTGTCTACCTATCTACTTGTTTACTTACTTACATTCCCCTCTGGAGGTATTTCATGGACAATTACGATGTCATCGTCATCGGCGCTGGCCCGGCGGGCTACGTGAGCGCCATCCGGGCAGCCCAATTGGGGCTGAAAACCGCCATCGTAGACAAGCAGTGGCTGGGAGGGGTGTGCCTCAATGTGGGCTGCATCCCGTCGAAGTCGCTGCTCAAGAACGCCGAAGTGGCGCACACGCTGCGTGAGCGCGGCAAGGAATTTGGCTTCTCTTTCGAAAACCTGAAACTGGATTATTCGGTCGCCGTCAAGCGCAGCCGACAGGTGTCCGACCGGCTTACCAAAGGCGTCGGCTTCCTGATGAAAAAACACAATATCGCCGTCTATATGGGCGGGGCCAAAGTCACCGCCCGCGATACCGTCACGGTCACCGATAAAGATGGCAAGCTGACCGAGCTGAAGACCAAGAACATCATCGTCGCCACCGGAGCCAGCGTGGCTGTGCCGCCCGGCTGGACGATTGACGGGCAGAAGGTGGTCACTTATCTCGAAGCCATTCTGCAGGACAAGCTGCCCAAGTCGGCCGTCATCATCGGGTCGGGGGCGATTGGGGTGGAGTTCGCCACCGTGTGGAATTCCTACGGGGTGGAAGTGACCATCGTCGAGATGCTTCCCCGCCTGGTCCCGCTGGAAGACGAGGAAGTCAGCGCCGAGCTGGCGAAAGCCTTCGCCAAGCGCAAGATCAACGTGCTCACCGGGCACAAGGTGACCTCGCTCGCCGCGACCGAAACCGGCGTGAAGGTGATTGTCTCCGCCGAAGGGGGCGATAAAACCCTGGAGGCGGATCAAGCCCTCGTGGCTATCGGCTTCAAGCCCAACGGGCGCGGCCTGGGCCTGGAGGAGATCGGCGTCAAGCTGACGGAGCGCGGCGCGATCGAGATTGACGAGCGCATGGCAACCAACGTCCCCGGCATTTGGGCCATCGGCGACGTGACCGCCAAGCTGATGCTGGCGCATGTCGGGTCGGCGCAGGGTATCATTTGCGCCGAGAATATCGCCAAGGCGGAGACGATCACCCTGGATTACGAGATGATGCCGCGCGCCACCTACTGCCAGCCGCAGGTGGCCTCCTTCGGGCTGACCGAGGCTCAGGCCAAGGAACGCGGTCACACGATCAAGGTCGCCAAATTTCCCTTCCAGGCCAATGGCAAGGCCCTGGGGCTGGGCGATTATGCCGGGTGGGTCAAGCTGGTCGTGGACGAGAAATACGGCGAAATCCTGGGGGCGCATCTGATCGGCCCCGAGGTGACCGAGCTGCTCCCCGAGCTGACCCTGGCCCAAATGATGGAGTTGACCCCGGCGGAGATCGCCCGCAACGTCCATGCCCACCCCTCGTTGAGCGAGACGCTCATGGAGATGGCGCACGTGGCCGAGGGGCAGGGAATACATATTTAAGTTGATCTTTTGTCATCCAATGCTGGCAGTGCGATGAATGTAGTTGATCATCGCACTGCTTTGTTTCTGATAAAGATAAGTGATAAAATCCTCTTGAAAGGCGAATCTGGAGGTTGTTATAGAATTACCGATCATTTTTTGCCCGGTTCGCGAAAATCTTTAACGCAGAGTCGCAGAGAAATGTTGAGCCGCGAAGAAAAATCAAAACAACTCTGCGTTTCTCCAACTCTGCGTCTCTGCGTTGATTCTTTGGTTGCGGCTGGAAGCCGCACTATGGAAGTACCGCTCACATTTTTGGAATCCCTGGCAAGGGAAACTCATAAAACCGAGGCCGAATTGATGACGTTGGCTTTTGAAACCGGCCTGCGCCAACTGTGGCGCGAGCGCATATTCGGCCGTTATTTACGCAGGCAAATATCACGCGATGAAGCGATTGAATCTGTCGGCATTGACTGGATCGAGTTAGCTGAACGTCAACACACAGCGATGATAGAGGACACACGATGGGCGATGAGCGAGTAATCAATGCTGCGCTATCGTCGAGTTGGCAATTGCACAATTACACGAGAATTCCAGAAAATGACGAACGTCAAACTGAATCGTGACATCCTTCTCCAATCTCTGCGCGGCTACGAAGAAGCCAACCGTTTCATCGAAGCCGAGCGCCGGGCGCGGCTGGCGCAGATGACCGACGATGAGGCGCGCACCCTTTTCGACGGTCTCAACCAGGGGATTGAAGAGCTGAACGCCGAAGAAAAGACGCGGCTGGCCGCATTTCGTCTCGAACACCATCTCATCGTTCGCCAGGCGATGTTGCGTCTGGCGCAGGCTAAGGGCTATGAACCCACGTTTTGAAGCTGCCTGGGAGATACACCAATTCCTGGCCCAGCACAAAATTCGCTATGCAGTGATCGGGGGAATTGCCGTGCAAAGGTGGGGCGATCAACGCTTCACGAAAGATGTTGATTTGACGATAGCGTCTTCATTGACTGAAGGCTCAAGCCCAATGGTTGATCTCCTGACGAAGCATTTTCGATCACGCTCGGCCAATCCCCTCGAATTTGCGCGAAAAACACGCATGATCTTGCTCACCGCCTCGAACGGGGTGGATTTGGATATTTCGCTGGCGCTGCCCGGATATGAAGATGAAATGCTGGCGCGGGCGGTGGACTTCGAGATCGAGGCGGGCAAGTCCATCCGCCTGTGCTCCGCAGAAGACCTGATCATCCACAAAGCCGTCGCTGGCCGTCCGCAGGATGTGAGCGACATCCAGGGCATCGTGTACCGCCAGGGAGAAAAGCTGGATGGGGGGTATATTCGCGACTGGCTCGGCCAGTTCAGCGAGTTGATGGGCAATCCCGAGATCCAGCAGCATTTCGAGCGGGCGTGGGAAAAGTACCGCCAAAGCCTATAAGCTGGCTTCACGTTTCAAGCTTCTTTACCCTACCCCCACTTCCACCGCATCCCCCACCGCCGCCCCTAACCGGGCGGCGGCGCTGCCGTTGACCACCGAGACGATCAAATTCCCGGTGCTGCCGTATAGCGCAACCAATTCCCCAGGAGCGCGCTCGCCGAAGGTCTTCACCATCCCGCGAATTTCGACCCCGCCCAGCCGCACGATCGCTCCCGGCATATCGCCCAGGTGCTCGATGCGGATGTTGGTAGACAGGTTGCCGAAATGGTCAACGTGGATGATCTCGCCGCGCCAGCCGGTGGGTGTGCGCTCCGGGCGAGGCAGTTGCAAGCGCACCGGGTCTTCGATAACGGGGCCCAAAGCAAGCTCTAATAGACCATCGGACAGGTAAGCTGCCACCGGGGCGAAAATATCCCGCCCGTGAAAGACGTGGCTGACCTGGGGAAGCCAATATTGCGGTTGGTCGAGATGCACAAACCTGATCGGCCAGTGTTGCTGTTCGGCGTACTCGAGCGCCAGCGTAATAAAGCCATTATCAGGGCCAACCACCTTATACGGTCCGAGCCTGGCAGCAATCGGCCGCCGTTCGGTTCCCACGCCAGGATCAACCACTACCAAATGGACGGTCCCTGGCGGGAAGTACGGCATCGCGCGAAATAAAATCAAGGCGGCTTCTCGCACATTTTGCGGTTGAACGGTATGGCTCAGGTCAGCAATTTGGGTATGCGGGGCGATCCCCCAAATCACGCCCTTCATCACACCCACATTGCCATCTTTGATGCCAAAATCCGTTATCATGGTAATGAAATTCGCCGGTTGACTTCCCGCTATAATCATCGGGCATCTCCTCAACATTTGCCAGACTAAGCCGCTGGCGGCTTACCTGCATGGCTGATAGGTCTACGACTTCCCTGTGACTATAGCACGGCCCGCCCTGGCAGTCAACAGACCCCAGGGGTTTTAAAAACCCCTGGGGTCTATTTGGACTTTTGACAAAATAGGTGGAACTGCTTCAAAATAGGGACATGAACCACGA
>DYIZ01000136.1 GCA_020723385.1 Candidatus Aquidulcis sp. | reverse complement strand
TACCAGAGCTTCCCCGCCAGCCCACATCTTGCCATCGGCAAAGAGCAGCGCGCTCACATTGATCCCCGGATAGATGGTCTTCAGCATGACAACGCCATCATCGCCGGACTGGTCAACATCAATGACGTAAATAGCTGTGTCTACCCCCAGCCAGATGGTGTTGCCATTGACCGCCAGGGTGGCCTCATTGGGCGCGGAGGCATAAGTCAGGTAGGTCGTTACATTCAGCACATTCGATGACTCTTCGCCTGGCTCGGTCATTCGCAGCATATAGCCAACGTATTTCCATGGCTCATCGCCGTTGCAATCTTGATCTTTGAGACTGCCATATTGCAAAGCCCAGAACTTCGAGCCGTCGCGTACAGCAGCGAACAACTCACAAGCGCCAAAACACACATTACAGCCGATTCTGTGTTTCGAAAGCTGCTTGCCAGATACCGGGTCAATCTGATAAAGTGTGTCGCCCGGGACCGCCAGCCAGAGCGCTTCGCCATCGTAACTCATGTAGATGATCGGGGAATTGGGCGCATTCACCATGCGGGTGATGGAATACTCGCTGGTCTGCGTTGGGCCGGCTGCGACCGGCTCGACGGTCGCGCCCCACAGGGCTGCCCAGGTCTGGGGGCCAACCACGCCGTCAGCGGTCAGGCCGGTATCCGATTGAAAACTGATCACCGCCGTTTGAGTCATCGGGCCGAAGACCCCATCGGGTTCGCCAACCTCGGTGTATCCCAATTCGACCAGGCGCTGCTGGAGGAGCAGCACATCATCGCCTTGCAGCCGCGGGGTTTGCAGCAAGAGCGTCCGCGACAGGGTCGGCACGGGGGCGGGTGTGGCGGTCGGTTCGGGGGTGAAGGTGGCAGTGAATGCAGGCAGCGGGGTTGCCGTGGCAGCGGCTGGTGTGCTGGTTGCAGTGACCGCGCGCCCGGTGACTGTTGGACTGGGCTGAAGGGTTGGACTGGCGTCAATCTGTGGGGGGGGCGCCGTCGGTTGATGGACGGCGGTTTCGATCGTTGCTGTTGGCGGCTGAGACTGTGGGGTCGGCTGGCCTTGCTGGCAGGCTGTTCCAATCACAGTCAAAATAACGAGGAGGAGGGTGATCTTATAGGTTTGATGCCTCATGATGGGTCTCCTAAATGTGCCGGGTCAAATCAACTTTTGATATGATGAAAGCGTTCGGAAACTTACGTGGATTGATAGCCGCGGCGGGCCTGGCGGCGAATTACCGAACGCTCTCATGATACGAAACGGTCGTCAAAAAATCGTCAAATGCCGGGGCTTTGTTCGCTGCCTGACTGGCAAGGGCAGCCCAAAATTATCGGGAAAGACTCCCGGAGTTTCCAACCCCAATTGACATGCACCTATACCCCAGGATTTTCTTAAATTCGCGAGTATCTCTTACCATCCCGTCATTGCGAGCGTTTTTTGCGAAGCAATCCCGTTCTTGCCAGGAGATTGCTTCGGCAAAGTACGCCCCGCAATGACGCCCCTTGGACTTTAAGAAATTCCTGACCCATACCCCTTACTGGCTTGCGGGCCGTCTTTGCGCGTGCTATACTGAATCGGTGCATAAAAAAGGAGGCTGCTATGTCCAGACATCATCATTTTACACGTCGTGATTTTCTGAAGCTCGCCGGGGCAGGCCTGGGTGGGGCAATTCTGGCCTGCGGCAAAGGGGCTGATCTGACAGCATCGCCGCAGGCAAGCCGGACGCCAATTCCGTCGGCAAGCGCGACCATGATCCCGCCAGCAGGTACCACCCCATTGCCGCCAGGTTCGATTGCTGACACGATCCTGGTCAATGGCCGCGTCATGACGGTGGACGCGGCTAATTCTATTGTCCAGGCCGTTGGCATAAAAGGGGACAAAATATTAAGCATTGGAACCGATGATGCGGTTCGTTCGGTTGCTGATCCCGCCGCGAGGGTCATTGACCTTGGAGGGCGAACCGTCACCCCAGGTTTCATTGACCCGCACATCCACTTTCGCGTCTGGGGATTGCAGAATGTCTATTACACCCCATTCATGCCGCCGGACGTGAAGGATATTCCTGGCCTGCAAACCGCCCTGGCTGATTTCCTCAAAGGCAAACAGCCCGGCGAATGGCTCATGGGTTACTACCTGGGGCTGGCCGACAAACAGATTCCGACCAAAGAAGATCTCGACCCCGTCTCGCCTGACAATCCTGTGTTCATCATGCACATCGGCGGGCATTGGGGGACGGCTAACAGCGCCGCCATGCAGGTCGCGGGGGTCACGGCGAATACGCCAAGCCCGGAAGGCGGCATTATCGAGAAAAAGGATGGCGAGCTGACCGGCGTTTTCTACAACCACCGCGCTATGGACGTGCTGCGGCGCTTTGCGCCCCCGATCACGAATGCCCAGGTCGAGCAGGCTATCCTGGATACCCAAAAGCTCTTCGCTGCCTGCGGCGTGACCAGCTTTCACGATAACAATATCCGCGAGGTCGAGGATATTCACACGTATCAGCGGCTTTCCAGGGATGGGAAACTCTACCTGCGCAACGAACTGTACCTCACCCTCGAATGGCCCTCCGACCTCGAGCGGGTGGATCAGGTCCAACCGATAAATGATGGCGTAACCCGATTTGCGGGCTATAAATTCCTGATTGATGGTCAAGGCCCAACGGCTTACTGCCACGAACCGCATTATGGTGTGGAGTGGCAATTGCCAACCTGGGATCCACAGATGTTCAAGGATACGGTCAAAAGCCTGCACGACACGGGATTGCAGATCTGCGTTCATTGCATAGGCGATGCCGCCGCCGATCTGACGCTCGAAGCCTACGAAGGCGCGATGAACGCCAACCCACGCTCCGACCCGCGCCACCGTATCGAACACGCCATCATCACCACCCCGCAAGCCACGCAGAAAATGAAAGACCTTGGAGTAGTGGTCAGTACCCAGCCAGCATTCATTTACCTTTTTGGCGAGGGATGGAAAACCATCTTCACGCCCGCACAAATGGAACGCGTCCTGGTCACGAGCGAGTGGATCGAATCGGGGGTACACGTTGCCATTGGCTCGGATGCACCTTCGACCCCGCTGTATTATCCACAGGCCACGTTGGCCGGGACGATGGGCCGGTACACGATTCAGCAGAACCAGATCGGCAGCGACCAGGTACTCGACTTCACCCAGGCATTACGCGCCCACACCTACGAAGGCGCGTACTCAGCTCACCAGGAAGCTATCAAGGGGACTCTCGAACCGGGCAAACTCGCCGATCTCGTCGTTTGGCCGGATGCTCCCGATAGGATGAGCCTGAGCGAGATGGTTCAGCTCACAACCGTAGACATGACAATGGTGGGTGGAAAAGTGGTTTACGAGAGGTGATAGATGGATTTTCCGACCGGGAGAGCCGAAAATTTGATGGCTGCGCGTGCGAAGCACGCGCAGCCATCAAATTTTCGGATTATCCCTTATCTCTATCGTCTCACAATCGGCAGGAAGAGCTGGTAGCCGTCATCTTCCTGGATGGTCCCGGATGCCTGACCGTCGCCGATGGCCGACCCGCCGGTAGGATTGTGAAGGATGACCAGGAACGTCTCGCTCCCCTCGAAATCCTCATCGCCATTGATCGTAATAGCGACCGAAATGGTTGTATCGCCGGGTTCGAAAATTAGAACACCGCTTTTGTGCTCGTAATCGCTGCCGGCCTGGGCCGTGCCGGGGGAAGTGTAATATTGCACCGTGACCTGCTGTGTGCTGGGGTTGGAGAGCGTGATCTGAAAATACATTGTCGCCGTGCCGCTGTCGCCTTCGACGCGGGTTGCATCGCCGATGGTGGCTATGGCGGTGTCGTCGTCGGTGATTGTGCCGACTCCGCTGGCATCGCCGATGCTGGCGTTGACCGGGCTGCTCAGGGTGATTCCGAAGGTTTCGTTGCCTTCCTGCGTGTCATCCCCCAGGAAGCTGACGATCACAGTTTTCGAGGTTTCCCCCGCGGCGAAGGTGATCTGCCCCTGGGAGGCAACAAAATCCTCGTCGGCAGCGGCTGTGTCACCGGCAACGGTGTAATCCACTGTCACTGTCTGCCCGCTGGGACCATTGAGGGTCACGCCGAAAACGGCCTGGCCGCCTGCGCCCGGCGCGCCCTCCACGGCAGACGCATCATTGAGGAGGATGGATGGCATGGGGCTGCCGTCGCTGATGCTCCCGATGGCCTCGCCGTCCCCGACGAAAGCCCATCGGGCGTTAGAGAGCGTCACCTGAAAGGTCTCTGCGGTCTCGTTGAGCGTGTCATTGAGAACCGTCACCTGCACGGTTTGCTGCGAGGAGCCGATGGGGAAGGTGATGACGCCCGAAGCGGCGATGTAATCCAGCCCGCCAACGGTGCTGAGGTCGGAGGTGGCATACTCCACTGTGAAGGTGATCTGCGCCGGTTCGGAGAGGGTCACATTGAAGATAGCCAGGCTGCCTTCGTTAGCAGCAGCGTCACTGATCGAGATGAACGAGGGCAGGTGCTCCACCGCGCCGCGGTCACAGCGGGCCACGCCGTCGGTGCCGCCGTCCACGGGACGCGGCTGGCCGCGCTGGTCGTAAGGCTCGCAGGCGCTGGGGCTGCTGCCGGGCGTCTCGGGGCTGCCCCAATCTACGGTCAGCCCGGCGGCCGCGGCCACGGGAGAGTGGCTGGGGGTGGTGCCGCCGTTGAGTGACAACGGGCCGAGGCCAGCGGCATAGATCAGATAGTTCGTGCCGAACCAGAAGCCGCCCATCTGATTGCCGGTACCGCCGGTCAGCGTGCAGGCCGGGTCGCCGGTGTAGGGATCGGCTTTGTCGCCAACCAGGTTATAACCCAGTGCAGCAAAATCCCCGTCGCAATCCGCCGTGCCGTACTTGTAGATTCCGTCGCTGATATCCAGATTTTCGGCGATGACCGAGTTGCCCAGGGTGAAAGTCGCGGCCAGGTTGTACAGCCCGCCGCCGCCCTGAGCGTCGCCGCCGCTGCCGTCCACATCGGCGGTGTTGAAGGCCACGGTGACATTGCGCAGGGTGAGCGTCCCGCCGAATCCATAGATGCCGCCGCCGCTGGCGTTGCTCTGGTTGGTGGAAACCGTGGTGTTGACCAGGGTGGCCGCGCCGACCAACTGGTATAGCCCGCCGCCGTCGGACGAAGCCGTGTTGCTGACCACGGCGCTGTTGGTAAGGGTGATCGTCCCGGTGCTGTAAATGCCGCCGCCCTTGCCGGGGGCCTGGTTGCCGCTGACGGTAACGGCGTCCAGCGTCAGATGGGCATTGGTGCTGACCAGGATACCGCCGCCGTCGCTGCTGGTGCCGGGATGCCCGCCCTTCACGGTGAGACCCACCAGTGTCACAGCCAGTGAGCCGCGCACGTCGAATACCCGGTCAACCACATCGCTGCGGACGGTCGTAGCATACGCCCCGCTGCCGATGATGGTCAGATTTTGGGTGATATCCAGGTCGCCCAGGGCAGCCGTGTTATCCAGGCCGGAGAGCGTCAACGGATACGTTCCGGCGGGCAGAATGATGGTGTCGTCGCCGGCGACGGCGTTGGTCTCCTGGATGGCGGCGCGCAGCGTGCATTGCTCGCCAGCCGCGGCGCTGCTGTCGCACACGCCGTTGCCGACGTTGGTATCAGCGGCGTCAGTCAATGTGTTGACGGTGAAGGTGGACGAGCCGGCCACGGCCTGGAGGCAGCGCCCAAACTCGGATGTGTTGCCTTCGGCGTCGGTGGCTGTGGCGACGATGTAGCCGCCCACGCTCGCTGCGCCGCTCACGGTGACATCGAAAGCTCCTTGCCCGGAACTGTTGGTGGTCACGCTGGCTTCGCCGAGGTAAGTTTGCCCTTCGCCGTAACCAGAGTCGTCGCAGGCGGTGGAGTTGTAGAAATGAAGGGTAAAGGTCTGGCTGGCGGCGCTGTCCAGCGAACCCTGGAGGCGGGTATCGGCCGTCACCTGGGCCAGGGTGAGCGCCGGGAAGTTTTGCAGCCCGTTGGGGCCGGTGTCTCCATCGCCCGTGTCGTTGAGGGTGACGCCCTCGGGGTTGAGATCAATCCCCAGGGCGGCGTTGTCGTGCAGGCTGTTTTCGGAGATTTCATTCCCATCGCCATCTTCGATGCGCACACCAACCACGTTGTAGGCAATTTCGTTATTGCTGATCTCGTTGTCGCTGGCTCCATTGCTCATCTGCACGCCCACGTTCTGACCCATGGCGAGCTGCCCGATGGTGTTGTAACGCACACTGTTGGAGTTGGCCATCGCGCCGCTCAAGTGTATGCCAGCGCCCGCTTCAGAAGCGGCGATGATATTGCCGTTCGCCGCAGAACCGCCGCCGATCAGGTTTCCTGACCCGTACACGATCACATTGTCCAGCACGTTGGCTGCGGCTACACCGTTTTCATCCAGGCCGATGCGGTTGCCGGCCAGTACATTGGCGCTGGCTATCGCAGCGATCTCAACGCCGGTCTGGTTGCCGATGATCACGTTGTGGCTGCCGGGCAGGCCGATCTCATTCTCGTCGCCTTCAATGGCAATCCCGATGGCATTGCCCTGGATTTTGTAGCCGGTCACGGTGTTCTGGTTCCCGGAAATCGCCAGTCCGCTCCCGGCGCTGAAAGAAAGAACGCCCAAGTCGAAACTGGAGCTGGACAGAACGTTGGCGTCGCCATCCAGCAATACCCCGGCGCCGTTCCCGTTGGCTGCGTTGTTGCCGAGGGTGTTGTAATTCCCATCAATCCGAAAACCGGCGTAAAAATTTCCTACGGCGCTGTTGAACTCGAGAGTATTGTTATTCGATTCCACGTCCAGGCCGTTCTGCCCGTTCGAGTCCAGATCGTTGTTGTTGACCGTGGCCTGCTGGTCGAATCCAGCCGGTTCGAGCAGCAGGCCATTGAGATCGTTGTACCAGGAATAATTATTCGAGATCGTCACGCAGCTCACGTTGGACACAAAGATGCCATTCTGCTGGTTGCCCCAATCCAGCGAATAGGTCTCGTCGGCGCCAATGATATTGTCGCTGATTTCGTGGGCGATACAGGGCGGTGTGATCGCTTCCGATTTCGTGATCGAAATGCCGTTGCCCCAGTTGCCGCCGATTACATTCTCCAGAACCTGCACCGCGTCGCTGTCGGTGAAGATGCGGATGCCATGCAGGTGATTTGGATACGTTCCCGTCACCGCCCGGCGGGGTCCGATGAAGTTGTTCTGGATAATCGTGCCCGCTGTGGCGCTGCCCGATACGCTGATGCCGTCGCGCCCATTGCCGCTGATGGCGTTGCGCACCGCTGAGTTCGGGCCGCCGATGGTGGTAGCCGAAGCATTGGAAATCACCACCCCCGAGTAGCCGTTGGCGCGCAGCTCGCCGTCAGAATTCACCCCAATGTAATTATTCATCACCTGCGTGCCCTGCGCGCCGCCGTGGATGTAAATCCCGTGGCGATCATTGTAGCCGATCTCATTCTCGAAGCCGATCAATCCCCCACCAATGACCGTATTCTGTGCGCCGTCAATGTCAATCCCATAGTACGTGTTGCCGGGGTAATCTTGCGGCGAATACCACAGGCCGATGCGGTTGCCCGTCAGGATATTGTTGTTCCCGGTAATTTTGGCCCCTGATATGTAATTGCCAGACAACACGCTGAGGCGAATCGTGTTGTTGTGTGTGACGATCAGGATACCTTCCGCTCCGTTATATGGCCCGAACTGGCATTCCACGAACTCATTATTCCCCGCTGTCACCACGAACACGCCGCCGCTGGCGAAATTCTTAACAGCGATCTTGTCCATGGTCACATCGCCGCTGGTGATCGTCAGACCGGTAGCATTGCCGGCCTGTTCGCCATTGATTGCGCCGTACTGCCCCGCCGCCTGGTTCCCGATCAGGCTGAGCGCCTCCGAAATATTCGGCAAGGCCCCGTAGTAGTCCGTCACCCCATATTCATAATTCAAGCGGATTTCGTCGAAACCGGCGCTGGCGTTGGCTTCCTGGATGGCGGCCCGCAGAGTGCAGTAGTTATAATCTCCGAAGCCCCAGAAGTCGCATTTCCCATCGCCGATATTGCCATCCGTCACATCCATGTGGTAAATATTCACGGTGAAGACATGCACCGGTTCGGTGAGCGCCAGCAGGGGGGCCGCCGCGCCCTCGGCGAGGAACACCAGATCGGTGAGGGCGTCGCGGTTGAGACGCACAGGCAGCGCCGCGGCGATGGATGCGCCATCCAAAACCGCCAGCGAACCGGCCGGTATGCCCGCTTCCAACCCTTCCGCGCCCATGCGCCGTCCATCGGCGGTGAAAATCTCGGCCTGCCCTGCGCCCACCACCAGCAGATCGTCGGCGGGCAGGCTGGAGGAATTGATGCGCAGCAGGGCGTGGCCGGATGGAGACCGAAGACCGGAGACGGTGGACGGTTGGCCGGAACGGTCGAAGAGGTGGATTTGACCATCCGGGTTGAGCAGGGCAATCTCGTTTGACTGGTTATCGCCGCCGATGAAATCGCCCAGCGCCAGAGAGATGGGAGCAAACTCCAGGGGATGAATCTCCGGGGCCGCGGGGGTCGCTGTACCCGTGAGCTGGTCGTACCCGTGGATGATCACCAGCGCCTGCCCCGCGGCGATAGCCACATCGTAAGGGAAAGCCTCGTCGAGCTGGCCGATGCCCAACGCCGCGGCTTCCCCCGGCAGTGCAAAGGCTGCGGGAGCGGCGCTCAAATCCCCGCCGTAGAAAATCAGCAGACGCGGCCCATCGGGCGTGGTCACGCCGGCGGCAACGTCGGCCAGCCCATCGGCGCGGCCGATCTCGCCCACGGCCAGGGCCGTCAGCGGGCCGGGCAGCTTCAGCGGCTGCGGCGCTCCAAATTGGCCTGAGCCATCGCCGGGCAGGAAGTACAACGCCGCACCGCCGTTTGCCGCGGCCAGGACGTCTTCAAACCCGTCAGCATCGAAATCACCCGCGCCGAGAAAATCGGTGGCCTCCGGCAGGGCGTACACGCCCGCCTCGGGCAAGAAGCGCGCCAGGGCTTGCCGGTCGGGATTGCCCGGATGGACGGCCAGCAGCCCGCCCGCGCCGAGAGCGTAGCCCGCCAGCAGATCGGGAGCCGCGTCGCCGTTCAGGTTGGCGGAGGCCAGGGAGCGGGGCGCGGCTTCCCCCTGGGCCAGCGCCGCACTTCCTGGGTTACCGCCCCCATAGGCTGTGATCAGCGCCTCACCGTCAGTCAGATTCACCCACGGGCCGCCGCGTCCCGCTGCGAAGATTGTTGTCTGCTGTGCTGACGACCATTGGGCATTTGCTTGCCCCGTCGTCAGTAATACGGTGACGATCAGTATCGCTCGAAACAACAAACGGAAGTTCCGCAGGTTCATCGAAGGTCTCCTTGGTAACTCAGTTCGTAGTAAGCGCTTTAGCGCTATTGTCTGCGCTAAAGCGCTTACTACGAGTCCACTTGATTGGACTGCCGTTATCTTCGAACGATCGGCAGGTAAACTTTTGTAATTGGGGTGTACAGCACTGACAGCCCTGTCGTCGTCCCAATGCTCATACCCGAGATGGTGTTGTTGTGCGTGGTTGTGCTGGTAGTGCGCAGGCCTTGGCCGCTGGTCAGCGGCGCGGGCAGGGTAGCTGTCCAACTGCCGTCAGCTCCGGCGGTGACCACGGCCAGCGACTGGAGGGTTTCGGTAATCGTATCCGTGTCGTCCAGGAAAATCTCGATGATGCAATCCGGGCACAGGCTGTTGTCTCCGCTGGTTCCAGAGACGGTCACGCCATTGATTGATGTGACTTTGGCTGGCTTGAAGTTACGAAATGCATCCGGCAGGCTCTTGGTCATCTGGATGGCGTCCTCGGGGCTGTTGTTGCCCTCGATCTCGCCCCAGGGGGTGAGCTTCTTGATGATGTTGCCGCGCAAGGTGTTGGCATCTGATGTGGATACCACCGGCGTGTCGTTGAGCGAGATGGCCGAATAGCCGGGGTTCACGATCAGGTTGGTGGTGATCTGGTTGAACGCGGTGGACGATTGCAAGTAAATTCCCCGCCCGCAGACTCCAACCTCTGTATTGGCCGCGTCCACGCCGATTTTGTTATTGCGGATGATGTGATTGTCTCCGCCGACGCGAATGGCGTCCGCCTGGATGGTGGGCGGCTCGACGGCGATGCGGATACCAGCAATGGTGTTGTTCTCGATGATGTTGCCATCGCCGCTGATGCTCAACCCGCTGCCGCCCAGCCAATCCCACTGCGAGCAAACCAGGTCTGGCTCCGGGTCAGGCACCGTGCCATCGGCCCTGGTACCGACGTAGTTGTTGGCGAAGGTGGTGTCATCGCCATTGAGCGCGGCCGCGACGCCGGCGATACCCGCAAAGACATTATTCTGGATAAGATTGGATGTGTTACCAGCAGACACAGACACCCCAGTATTGCCACTCCCGTCATCCTCTCCGCCGCCGCGCAAGACAATGCCAGTTCCCTCGTCATTCAGTCCGAACCAGTTATTCTCGATCAGGTTGCTGCTGCTGTTCACGTAAATGTGCGTTGTGAAATTCTGAAAACCCAATCCGCGTATCTCGTTGGTATTCTGGGCAGCGGTTTCACCCAGCTTGAGTCCGTCCTCCTGCCCGGTTCCAGGGCCAACCAGGATGATCTTGGGACCTTCCGCACGCCCATTGGGCTGGGTGCTGCCATCAATGATGATGCTGCCATTGAGATAGCGGAGTGTGGCGTTGGCCGCCGACGAGATGCCCGAAAACTCGATTTTCCAAAGCAGCAGGGTGGCGTCGTACCCCGAGTCCGTGGTTGGGATGTCGAAGGCGATCAGCGCCGGCTTCTGGGCCGGGGCCAGGTTGCGCGCCTGGATGACCGCCCGCCGCAGCGTGCAGGGGGTGTGCGTCAGGCAGGTGCGGCTGTCGCTGGTGTCGGGGTCATCGGTGCTGTTGACGGTGATGGTGGTCACGGGCGTTGTCCGGCGCGGAGCAGCCAGATTCGCCGCGCGACCACCGCTATGGAACACGCCTAACAGTGAGGTCAGTACTGCCAGGATAGTGACGATTTTGACTGCTGTGAAGAGGGCGGTTTTTACTTTCATTGGTCGTTCTCCTTTTGTCGAGTGGTTGATGAGATCTTAACTTTCGAATCGAATCTGTGCTTTTTGTACATAGTTTTTGAAACACAAAGGTGACGGGCGTTGGCTGCCAACGCAGGCTTCACGAAGGATACGAAGGTTTTAATTGATTCTTCTTTGTCTCCCTTTGTGTTGTCCTTTCGTGCCATTTGTGTTTAATGTTTTTCCAACTCGTTCGGGTTTGGATGCGATGAGCGCAAATCGGCCTCGGGCGTGTTACCCTCCGCGTTTTTCAGGCCGATGAGAAACTCGCACAGCGCCTCGATGCTGCTGAAACTGGTGACCTGCCGGGTGTGCGGGTCTTCGAGTGCGGCCCGCCAGCTTGGGCGGTCGTGGCTGCCAGCCAGCCACAGGCGGAGGAGGTAAGCGCGGTAGGGAAGAGGCATAAGAGTGGGCAATTTGTGAAGAAATAGGTTAGATGGTTAAGATTGCCTGTATCATACAAAACCATCGTCAAAAAATCGTCAAAGTCCCGTATAATTACCTCAGGAGAGTCCCCGTGCCCACACTTCACCTGACCTGTTTTGGCGCATTTCGAGCGACACTGGACGGCAAATCCCTGGCTGGCTTCGAGACTGACAAGGCGCGGGCGCTGCTCGTCTATTTGGCAGTCGAATCCGACCGTCCGCACCGCCGTCAGCGGTTGGCCGGACTGCTGTGGTCCGATCAACCCGAGGAAAAGGCGCTTCACAGTTTGCGCCAAACCCTCTCCGGGCTGCGAAAAACCCTGGGGGATGATCGAGCAGCCGGAGATATTCCCCCATTTCTAATTATCAATCGCGACTCCGTCCAATTCGATCCATCCTGCGATCATTGGCTGGACGTGCGGGCTTTCGACATCAGCCTGGGAGCGGCCCTGAAATTCAGGCAGCGCGCCAACACCGGTCGCCCGGATATCCGCAGTTTGCAACATGCGGCGGCGCTCTACCGGGGACAATTTCTGGATCAATTCTATTTGAGCGGCAGCGCCTTGTTCGACGAATGGGCATCCCTTCAACGAGAAGATTACAACCGCCAGGCGATGGAGGCGGTAGCGTTATTGGCCGAATATCACGAGCAGCGCGGCGAGTATGGCCTGGCCCGGCAAGCTGCGGCGCGCCTGGCAGAGATGGCGCCCTGGGAAGAAACCGCCCATGCCCAGATCATGCGCTGCCTGGCGCTCGATGGGCAGATGAGCGCCGCTCAGAACCAGTATCACACCCTGCGGCGATACCTGGCTCAAGAGCTGGGGGTAGAGCCTGCGATGGAGACGATCAGCCTTTTCGAAGCCATCCGCAGCGGGCAGGTGCAGCCGCGTTTCCCATTAGCTGAGCATAATCTGCCGCCTTCGCCCACCCCTTTTATTGGGCGGGAGACGGAATTGGATAATCTTTCCGGGATGCTGGCCGACCCCGATTGCCGGCTGCTGACCCTCTTGGGGGCGGGCGGGATCGGGAAAACCCGCCTGGCATTGGAGGCGGCGCGTGACCAGGTGGGTCTCGCGCCCCATGGGGTTTACTTCGTTCCCCTGGGGGCGATCCCCTCTGCTGAATTTCTCATTCCCGCGCTGGCAGAAGCGCTGGGTCTCAAATTCTTCGGCGCGAGCGATCCAAAACCCCCGCTCTTCAACTTCCTGCGTGATAAAGAATTGCTGCTGGTATTGGACAGCTTCGAGCATTTGCTGCCTTCCACCTCCCCAATCCGTGATTTTTCGGATGGGAGAGGCCGGGAGGGGGTTGATGCCGCTGCCGGAGTGGATTTCATCGTCTCCCTTTTACAACAAGCCCCTGGCGTCAAATTGCTGGTCACTTCCCGCTCCCCGCTCGACCTGCGCGCCGAGTGCGTGTTGGAAGTTGTCGGGTTGAGCTATCCCAGTGACGAAAACGCGCCTCCCGGTCAACCCTACAGCGCAATAGCCCTTTTCGATCAGTCGGCCCGGCGGGTGAAGCCGCGTTTCTCGCTCGACGCTGAGATGCCTGCTGTTGTGCGCATCTGCCAGCTTCTCGAAGGCACGCCGCTGGCAATCGAGCTTTCGGCGGCCTGGGTGCGCACCCAGGCCTGCACGGATATTTCCGGCCAGATCGAGCAGGATATTGGCTCGCTGGCGACGACTATGCGCGATGTGCCCGAGCGCCATCGCAGCCTGCGGGCGGTCTTTGCTCACTCGTGGGGGCTGCTCGACGAAAATGAGAAACGCGTTCTCCGGCGGTTATCCGTATTCCGCGGCGGGTTCTCGGCGGAAGCGGCTGCCCAGGCGGCTGGCGCGACCCCAGAGTTGCTCAAATCCCTGGGAGACAAATCGCTTCTGCGCCAGGCGGCCAGCGGACGGTACGATTTGCATGGGCTGGTGCGCCAGTTCGCTGCCGAAATGCTGGCGAAAGATCCGCTCGAAGAGGCGCAAACCTTCAATCTGCACTGTAGGTACTTCGCCGCCAGCCTCCACAGGCGGGCCGATGCGCTGCATGGGCAGGGTCAGCTCGCAGCCTTGTCAGAAATCGCTGCCGAGATCGAGAATGTGCGCGCCGGGTGGCAGTGGTCGGTCGCGCAGCGCCAGCTAGACAATATCGGCCAGTCCATGACGGCCCTCGGTCGTTTCTACGAGATGCGCAGTTGGTTCCATGAAGGCCGAGACGCCTTCGGGATCGCCGCCGAGGCATTGAAAACGATGGACAACGCGACGCGGCTTTACGGTCTCTCCCTGGCCTGGCAGGCGTGGTTCGAGATGCGCGTCGGTAACATCGAGACATCTAAAGACATCGCCGGGCGCGGGCTTGCGATTTTACGGCAGGCCGGCGCGCCGGCGGATGTAGTCTTCGCCCTCAATATTTTGGGCAGTGCGATTTCCGAATCAGGCGATTTTGCTGGCGCGAAGGGTTATTTCGAGGAGAGCCTGGCCCTGGGCGATGCGGCAGACGATCCATCCGAAAAGGCCTTCGCGATGATTTACCTCGGCCACGCCTGCCGGATGGCGGGAGATTTCGAGCCAGCCCGGAAATTCTTCGAGGACAGTCTGGCGCTCTCCACCAGGTTGGGCGATCAATGGGGTATCTCCAAGAATCTCAGCAACCTGGCGATGATGGCGGCGATGGCGGGTGAGCTTGCCCAGGCGGCGCCGTATTTCGAGCAAAGCCTGACCATCTATCGCACCATTGGCGACCGGGCGGGGATCGCCCGCTGCCTGCACAATTTGAGCAATGTGGCCTACCTGGGCAGCGATTTTCCCAGGGCAAAGGCGCTGCGTTTGGAATGCCTGGACATTTGCCGGGAGATCGGTCTCCAATGGGGCGTCGCCAGCACCCTCAAGCATCTGGGCGACGTCGAGAAATCGCTGGGCGATCTTGTAGCAGCGCGCCGCCGTTACGAGGAGAGCTTGACCGTTGTCGAGCGCCTAAAATCGGCGGAATTGCGATTGTCGGTGTTGAACAGCTTGGGTAATTTGTTGACCATCCAGAAAGAATTGGATAGCGCGAAACATTGCTTCCGAGAAGCCTTGGGGATTGCCATAGAGATCCAGAGCATCCCGGTGGCAGTGGATGTGCTGGCCGGAATCGGGGAAGTCTTGCTCGAAGCGGGGGACAGTGAACGAGCGGGGAGGCTGTTGGCCTTCGCGGCGTGCTTCCCCAACAGTGACCAGCAAACGAAAGATAAGGCCGAGGGGTTGATCCAGCGGCTCACCGGGCGACTTTCTCCCGAAGCTGTGGCGAAATTAAGGGATCAAATCCAGGCCGAAACCTTTGAAACGATCGTCGAGTTGGCCCGATAAGAGGGGGATAACCTCCAAAAAACGGGTTTGCGACTGTGGTCTAACCACAGTCGCAAACCCGTTTTTTGTATCTTTTCGCCTCAATCTTTTCTGTAAATCACCGGCTTCAAAAGCGATTGATCCAGTTCACCGATATGCTCCGGCCCCAACTGCCTGACCTCGGCGATAACCGTTTCCAGGTCGGCGCGAAGCTGCGCCAGGTCAATTCCGCGGCACTCATCCGGGAACGGGGCCAGCCAGTGCTGGCAGCGATGATAAAGTTTCAGCGCGCCGTCATAGTTGCCGCGCTGAGCATGCAGGTAAGCTACTCCCACTTGCAGGATGCCTTGATACAAATGGCGAATTTCCCCGGTCTCTTCCCGCCAGGCGGCCTCCAAAGCCTCGTGGGCGTGCCAGTAATGCCCGGCATTGAACAACTCCAGCCCCTCGATGGCTTTTGGGTGCAAGGGGCCAGAACAGTCTGATACAGTGGGATGTGGAATTACGTGCGCCATCTTTTTTTTGCCCGGTCTCTCGTAGACAAACTAATTAGAAGTTGCGTCTTGACCGTTGGATGCAGAAGAGACGAAGTTGCATAATTGTGTCATTCTGAGGGAGCGAAGCACCCGAAGAATCCCTGGGATACTGTGTGATTTCATGCCTGGATTGGCACGAATTTGTGTTTTTCATTGGGGATTCCTCGTTTCACTCGGAATGACTATGTTCAGTCCAATATTGAGGACTTTAGCGTTTTACACCTTCCCCGGATACCCGGTCACATCCCGAATGGCTTCGTACAATGGCCTCAACCGTTGGTACATCGGCTTGTAAACCCGGTTGTACAATCCGTTGTAAATCTCGTGGCTGCGGGCATCCGGCTCGAAGACGCGGCTGACGCGCGTCATTTCCTTTACTGCAATGTCGAAACCTGGGTGCAGCTTCAACCCCACGGCGGCGTCAATCGCCGCGCCCAGCCCGGTGGTTTCGTAGATGTGCGGGCGGGCGGTGGGCAGCCCGAAAATGTCGGCGGTGAGCTGCATGGCCGCATCGGATTGCGACCCGCCGCCGGAAACCCGCAGTTCGGTGATCGGCACATGGCTGCGCCGCTCGGTGCGCTCCTTGCCCTCCCGCAGGGCGTAAGCCAGCCCTTCGAGGATCGCTCGATACAGGTGAGCGCGGGTATGCACATCTCCGAAGCCGATCACAGCTCCCTTGGCCTCCGGGCCAGGCACTTTCAGCCCCGGCGACCAGTAAGGTTGAAGCACCAGCCCCATCGAGCCGGGCGGGACGCTGTTGACCAGCTCGTCGAACAGCTCCTCCGGCTGGATGCCCAGCGCATCAGCCTTGTGCTGCTCGTGATGGCCGAACTCATCCTTGAACCAGCTCACCATCCAATAACCGCGATAGATCTGGATTTCCAGGCTGTATGCTCCCGGTACGGCAGAGGGATACGGCGGGATGAGCGGGATGACCTCGATGTATTTTCGATGCGTGGTGTTGATGGTGGCGGTTGTGCCGTAAGACAGACAGCCCATGTGGGGTTCGAGACAACCGGCCCCGATCACCTCGCAGGCTTTGTCGGCGGCAGCGGCGATGAGCGGCAGACCGGCGGGAATCCCGCTGGCAGCAGACGCCTCGGGGGTTATCTCTCCCAACTGGCCGGAGGGGGGCGTCAGTTCCGAAAGAATCGCATCGTCCATGGGGACGGCCTGCCACTTCCAGTCGGATTTCGCCGCCCATTTCAGTCCCTTGTAATCGAATGGCATATACCCCACCTGGCTGCCGACCGAATCCACGAAGCGCCCGGTAAGGCGATGGGTCAGGTAGCCGGAAAGATAGAGGTATTTATAGGTTTTTGCCCAAATTTCCGGTTGATGGGTGCGAATCCAGTTAGCTTCGGCTTCGGCTTGCAGGTAGGCCACCGTCTCGCGCATCCCGGCCAGCGCGAAGGCCAGCCCCCACCAGCCACTCACCGGCTTTTCGCCCAGCGTGCGCCGCTGATCGAGCCAGACGATTGCCGGGCGCAGCGGGACGCCGTTTTTGTCCACGTTGATGAGCGTGGAACGCTGCGTGGTGAGCGCCACGCCGGCGATTCGTTCGCGCACGTCCCCGCGCAGGGGTGAGCCACTAGGGGCAGATCTGTGTGTCTGCCCTGGCTCAGAAAGGCCGACATCTAGATCGGTTCCTGCCCATAATTGCTGGCAGGCCTGGCACAGCGATTCCCAGTAATATTCCGGGCGCTGCTCGGCCCAGCCCGGCTGCGGTGAGACGTAGGCTTGTAGCGGCACGCGCGATTTCGCCAGCAGGTTGCCGCGCAAATCGAACAGCAGGGCGCGCACGCTTTGAGTACCGTTGTCTATCGAGAGGATCAAATCTTTGGGCATAAAAACCTCAGTGGTGGGTGGCAGATGGCAAGTGGCAGGTGGTAAATGGTAGGTGAACTTTCCTGGTTCTGCCGGAGCTTGTGGTTTTGCAATTTTCGCTCAAGCCATCCACGAATTTTCCACGAATACACGAAATGGGGCGCGCAAATTCGAGTATTCGTGGCCTATTCGTGGACGGTTCGCAGCCCAACCACAAAAAACATCAGAATCAGGGACTTTCAACATTCGACCTGCTACTTGCTATCTGCAACTTTCAACCTTTTTTCGTCGTTTCACGAATAATACCACCAACCCGCCTGCCAGCCCGGCCAACATCAAAGCCAATGCCGAGCGGCGGTAGATTTTTTGTCGGCGGTCGGCAGTCTTCCGTCGGCGGTCGGCGGATTCCCGCAGCATGGTTTTCCAGTCGGGAACGGCGTTGTGGTCGGGCAGGCTGTAGCAGCCGCGCCATAGCTTACGGTAATCGGCTTCTTCGGCTTCCCAGCGGGCATCATCCCAGCCCAATTCCGGCTGGCAGATGGCGCGGATTTTTCCCAGGAGCGCCGCGCCGCCCTCGGGCAGCAGCAATCCCAGCCGGACCCGCCGCAGCAGCAAATCGTCGAGATGGATGATGCCCTCGTCGCGGGCAGCCCAGCGCAGCTCGGCCCACAGGGTTTGCGTCGTTGGGATGATCTCCAGCTCGCCGGGCTGGGCAGCCGCGACCAGTGCGGGCGCGTCAGCCCCGTAGCGGCCCAACAGCCGCCGCCGGATGGGTTCGTCGAGAATCTTTGGCAGAGTCACGTTCACCGGATTCAACACCGGACGGTCGCCTTTCGTTTCGGGCGCGCCGGGGATGTGATCGCAGGCGGCTTTGAGCACATCACGCGCGATGAGCCGGAAGGTGGTCAGTTTGCCGCCGGTGACGGTCATCAGGCCGTTTTCCTCCCAGATCACGTGCTCGCGGGATTCCTTGGAAGGGTCGGCCTGCCCGGTGCCGATGACAGGCCGCACGCCCGAAAAAGTGGCGACCACATCGTCAAGGGTGAGGCCCAGCGATGGGAATTCAGCCTCGACGGCCGCCATGAGATAGGCGACCTCATCCGGGCTGATGTGCGGCTCGGATTCCGGCGCGTCGCCGTGATCCACATCGGTGGTGCCGACCAGGGTGACGCCTTCCCAGGGGAAGACGAACACCGGGCGGCGGTCAACCGGATGCAGGAAGGTGACGGCCTGCGCCAGCGGAAAACGCCATGCGGTGAAAAGCAGGTGGCTGCCGCGCAGTGGGCGGATGCGCGGCGCTTCGTCCATTTGCCCGCGCAGCCGGTCGGCCCACGCCCCGGTGGCATTGATGACGACACGGGCGTGTACTTCGGCGGTGCGGTCGGCGGCGGCATCGCGCAGGCGCACGCCAATCACCGCGCCAGAGTCATCTCGCAGCAGCGATTCAGCGCACGCATAATTGATCGCTGTCCCGCCGTCGGCTACCGCTTCACGGATCACGCGCAGCACCAGCCGGGCATCGTCGGTTTGGGCGTCGCCGTAGCGGAAGCCGCCTTTCAGTCTCTTGTGCGCCACATGCGGTGCCAACATGCGAAAATCCTCGGGACTGTAATAGTGATGACCCCAGCGCAGCGCCAGCAGATCGTACACCGTCAGCCCGGCCTCGAACGTCCACCGGCCGGGAAAATCGCCGTCGTAGATCGATAGCAGAAAGCCGAGCGGGTCAATCAGGCCGGGGCCTTCCCGCAACAAGTGCTCCCGCTCCAAAACAGAAGCGCGGGTCAGGAAAATGTCTCCTTGCTTGAGATAACGCAGCCCACCGTGAACCATCTTTGACGAGCGGCTGGAGGTGCCCCAGGCGAAATCCCTCTGCTCGACGAGCAGCGCTTTCAACCCCAGGCAAGCTGCCTCCCGCAAGATTCCCGCCCCGGTGATGCCCCCACCGACGATGATGAGGTCCCAGGGTTGGTCGAGGGTGTTCCAAATATTGTCACGCCAACTGGTTTGCCACATGAGAGTCCTCCGAAATTCGTAAAACGAAAAAAGTGAACCGTAAAACGTGAAACGCAAAACGTAATTGGCGTGGCGAGCACTTTACGTTTTACGCATTACGTTTTACTCGATCAACTTCCCCGGATTCATCATCCCCTCCGGATCGAAGCGAGCCAGCACATCGCCGATAACAGCCATGCCCAGCGGGCCTTTTTCGGCGGCAAGATACGAGGCGTGATCGAGACCGACCCCATGTTGGTGGCTGATCGTGCCGTGGTGAGCGATGACGGCCTGGCTGGCGGCAGCTTTCATGGCCTGCCAGCGGTTCAGCGTTTCG
>DYIZ01000135.1 GCA_020723385.1 Candidatus Aquidulcis sp. | reverse complement strand
GCGCGCCCCATCTGAATTTCTCGTTTGAGCAAGTCGAGCTGGCTTTCGACAGCCTGGGCGACTTCGAGCTGGCTCAACGGATGAAATACCGGATCGTTCATCGGTATGCCGGAGTATTCCAATGCGCCGGTCTCGATTAATTCATGGATTGCCGCGGCGCGGGCTTGCATCGTATCCACTTTCTGTTCGGCCTGTTCCAGCGTCAGGCCCAGGTCCGTCATTTCATCGGAAACATTGCTGAGCGATTCGTTCAGACGTACCTGGGCTTCGGCCGCGCTGTAACGGGCAGCCAACATTTGCTGTTTGGCTGAGAGCACTTCGAGTTGAGTGGTAATGCGCTGCTCGACCATCGCCAGGCGCTGCTCTTCTTTTTGAACCTCATGAACCTGAGCACTCATCGCCTGCAACTCCAGCGAGGTAATTTGACGCCGCTGGAGCGCCAGGCGGGCAGTGTCTTCTCGTCCAGCGAGCAGCGCCTGGCGAGCTTTCTGCTCAAGATCGGGCACGATGGCTTGCTGCTTATTGATCCGGCTCTCTAGCTGGCGCTGGAGGGCGATGGTTTCGTGCAACGCCTGCCGTACCTGTACCAGCAGCAGGCGTTGTTGTTCGAAGGTATCTGCATAGGTGCGGCGCGGATCCTCGGCGGGAGCCAGGAACGCCCCCAACCAGCTTTTTACCAGTGACGTGGATCGGCGCAAGAGGCTCATAGCAACACCCTTTTCTCAGAATGTGAGCGATTGGCAGGTCCCGATGGGATCAGCGGATTATAATTTTCCGCTTTCGGATGCTCGTAACGTTGTGGCGGTGGCTCGAATGGGTTCGGCGCGGCGCGCTTCTTGGGGGATAGTGGAGAGAATTTGTTTGCTTCGCCGCTGGTTCCGCTGGTAGCGGTAGTAATAAGCGCCCAGGATGCTCATGGCAGCCAGGGTGATCAACCGCATGCTGAGCTGTTTCACATTGTTCGCCTGGCTGAAGAACAGGGGATCCATCAGGATAACGGCGGCTGAGTAGCAACCGAGGGTGATAAATGTGTAGGCACCAGTGACCAGGGGATGGAAGACCAACGCGAAGGCAAATAGCAGCGGGTAATAGAAAATAAAGAAGTTGTTTTGGAGTCCACCCTGCCCCCGCCATAGGCTGACAATCAAGGTGACCATGCACAAATCGAGCAGGCATGTCGCCAGGGTCAGCATCTGGTTGGCTGGTTTTTCCATCAGGTAACGTCCATGAACGTAGAAATTGATCGCCATGAGGACGATCACCAGGATGACGCTGGCGGTCATCTCGCCGGTGGTCGTCGAAGACCACAGGCTCATGATAATGGCTGCCAGGATGAGAAACCAGCGCGCCCAGATGATCACAATTTGACCAAAGAAGATATCCTCGGCAGCTTCTCGGGCTGTGGCGAATTTTGTTTGCATGGCAATGCTCCTTTCAGGGTGTCGTGAAAATTATCGGATGCTTATTGCTGAGCAGGCGCTTTGGGCTCATCCAAAGGCAGAACAACGCGCTTGGCTTGCTCTGGAACCGCCTGACGCCGGGATTCCTGTCGCCAGTACAGGTTGCCGCATACCGCCACGGCAGTCAGCATCAGCAGGCGGATGACGAGGATTTGCAGGTTGTCAGATGTAAACGTGTTGGTGACCAGGCTGAGAAAAATGTAGCTGCCCAGGATGCCGCTGGCGTAGAAGTACGAGAGCGCGGTGGGAAAAGCCACGGAAATCGCCAGCATGGCTGGGAAATAGAAGATAAAGGTAACCGAATTCAGCCCTCCCTCCGATAAAACGATGGCATTGATCACCAGAATGTCGGCGAGGCTGGCCAATAGAACGACCAGCGGCATCGCCGGTTGGCGTTTGAGCAATTGAGCACACAGATAGAAGTTGCCTGCGGCGAGCGTCAACAAGAACATGAGCTTAAACCGCAACTGCGGCAGCGGCGATGGAAGCCACAGGACAAAGCACAAGCCGGCTAAAATCATGATCCAGCGCGCCAGCACGATGATCGTCTGGCCCTGGGTTAGCTCATTGGAGAACCAACTGGATTGGGTCTGGGTGGTTTTCATAGGATGCGACTCCTTTGCTCAACTCTTTTGATACTCGGTTGCCAGTGTAGTTTGCTCTTGAGCTGGCGCCGGGGATGGTTCCGAATGCAGAGCGAGCTTCATCTGGGACAGTTCAGCTTCCACGGCTTGTTGGTTGCTCATTTCGCTCAACTCTCGCTCGATGGGATCCTCATTCCCCCAGAAGGTCAGCGAGCCGCTTTGGATGAGAGAATCCAGGGCTGTGGCGCGGGCCTGCATCCGGCTGATCCGTTCCTCGGCGCGTTCGATGGCGTTGCCCAGCTCAGCGGATTGTCCAGAGAGGCTGCCCAGGGTTTCATTCACCTGAACCTGAGCCTCAGCGGCAGTGTAGACCGCCGAAAGGGTATCGCGGCGGTTGCGGAACATCTCGAGACGCTGCGAACATTGCCGTTCAGCCTCGGTCAGCTTGCGTACTTCTTCGGCGACATCGGCTAACTGCTTTTCCAGTTTAGCCAGTTCCGTCAGACAACCCTGTTTGCGCTGCAACGCAAGGCGCGCCAGGTCCTCGCTCCCCGCGGCCAGAGCACGTTGGGCCTGTTCTTGCAGTTGCGGCACCTGGTTGCGCAATTTCTGCGCTTGCTGCTCCAGTTGATTCCTGGCGGTTGTCACCTCGACCAGCCCGCGCTTGACCTCACGCAGCAATTCACGCTGGCGGGTGTACCCGTAGGCCAATGTTTCGCGTGGGTCTTCCAGCCGGTCGAGAGCGGCAGTGGTTTTGACATTGAAAAACATCTGGATTCGTGACCATAGGTTCATCAGAATACCTCCTTATAGGTAAAGCCGGGATGAAACTGGAAATTCGATGACTATACTTTAAACCAAAAGAGCCTTGTCCGAAACAAGGCTCTCCCTCGATTGTGTATGGGGAAAACTCTCGATTTTTTGCAGGGTTTTCCCTGCAACTCAGGGCCCCTGTAAATCAGGGACCCTGTAATTCAGGAACCCTGTAATTCAGGAACCCTGTAATCAGGGTCGTTCACACGGCAGCCACCCGCTGATCAGGGTGCCTGCGCCGGGAGTCGATTCGATGGTGAGACTGCCGCTTAACGAATCAATCCGGGTTTGCATTGATCTCAAGCCGAAACTTCCCCGGCTGGCTGCATCGAGACGTTCTTCTTCAGTAGAACCGCACCCATCATCGGAGATGGCAAAAAGCAGGCGATCCTCCACGCCATTCAAATTCAGCTTCACCCGCGAAGCCCTGGCATGGGCGGCGACGTTATCCAGAGCCTGCTGCACAACTCGAAAAAGCGCATGGCGGGCGTTAGCCGACAGCATCGAATCCACATCTGGTGCGATCTCCACCTGGACCTCGATCCCGGTACGGGCGTGGAAGTGCTCGATGAGCATCCCCAAGGGCTTGCTCAGGCTTTTCTCTAGCTGAGGCGGCGCCAGGCTGTTGCGGATCTGGCGCACCGTCTGCGCGGCAGCTTCGACTTCGGCCAGGCAGCGCGCCAGCGTGGCTTCGGTCTCAGCCGGGTTGGCGCGAGCCTCGCTCCGGCTCACTTCCAGGTAAAAAGGCAAACTGCCGAGGAATTGTTGGATCGTGTCGTGCAGCTCCTGGGCGATCTTGAATCGTTCATGTTCCTGGGCGATGGCGATCTGGTGCGGAACCTGGCGTAACTGCTCGACTTGCAGTGCGACGAGCAGCAAGAGCGCGGCTTCCTGGGCGATCAGCTCGATGATCTCCAGGTCGCGGCCGTCGAAGATCTCTTCGTCCCAGCGTTTCCCTAAACCCAGGAGGCCCACCAATTCCTCGTTCGTCCGGAGGGGGGCGACCACCTCGATGGCGCTATCCTCGAGCAGGGGCGCCAGCCATCGGGGGGGCGGATCGTAGTCGTTCATCATCCGTACCGGCGATATTAGGCTGGTTGGCGACGATGGGCGCAGATTCTCAACCGGGGTTAACCACTCCCCATCTTTACCACGCAGGATGAATTGATCCTCTTTTTTATCCCACAACCAGACGGCGGCGCGCTCCAACTCCAGGTTGGAAACCAGGGCGGCAGCAATCGTGCTGGGGAGCTTGACCAGATCATACTGCCCCGCGGTTTGCTGTCCAAACAGCCGGACGGCGGAGTAGCCGCGCTGATCCCATTGGAAGAAACGCTGGAATGCGCCAAACCACAAGCCTTGGGTACCCCACAGCGCGCCAGATAGTAGGGCCGCCATGAAGATCAGCACGAAAAGCGTCCCGCTCACGGAATTGGCCCATTGCGGGCCAGCCAGTCGCACCAGCCAGGTACCCAGGGAGGCGATCAGGGTGCTGGCCATCAGGAGGAAAACGCCGATCAGGCTGGGATGTTGGCTGCGGAAGGTCTGATATCGCAGAATGACGAAGGCGAACGACAATGGCACAGCCAGCGCCATATATCTCAAATCCAATCCATTCCAAAAATAACTCTGGTTGATGCGGCCCAAGACTCGAAAAACGACGATCAAACCATACGGCAGCGCCAGCAATAATCCCCACAACAGCATCGCCGCCTGATGGCGGATGCGCCGTGAAAGGGCTGGCCGGGTCATGATCCATACGAGACGCCCCAGGTATACCATCAAACTGAGTCCGAGCATTCCCATGGCAAACCAGTTCCCCAGGGCGGCCACTCCATTCACCGCCGGGGTGGAGATGCCAAACCAGCGGATGGAAATCGCTCCCCCATAAAAAACGGTGACGATGGCAACGGCAAGATATAAGCTCGTCAGCCGGCGCGGGGAAGGCCGGCGGGCGATTTCTGGGTATAGCGTGGCAACGTGGATGAATGCCACGCCGATGAGAGTGGTGGTGATCACCCATCCCAATAGCATGGAGCGCGCCAGGCGGTCTGCTTCAGGGAACAGGGTGGGAATCACCAGCCATATCGAGCCTGCTACCAGGCTGCCTGCGACCGCAAAAGCCCGGTTGATCTGGGCCATGGGGCGTGTCTGGTAAACAATGACTGCCAGCAGCCAGAATCCCAGGCCGAGGATCAGGTCAGACGCCTTGATGTCTAAAAAATCGTTCAGGGTAAAAATTTGGATGGGGAGATCGGCGTCGAGGGTTCTTCCGCCCCGGATCAACGTCAGCCGAAGCGATGTCTGCCCATCTCGAAGCGCCTCCGCATACTGGTGATAAGATTTCTGATCGTAGGGGCGGCCTTCCAGGGAGACGAGCGTATCTCCGATTTGTACGTGCCCACCAGCAATCGCAGGCCACCAGGTGGGGGTGGTCGCTTCTACCATCCAGACATGCTGGTCGTGATTCCAGACGGTATAGAATCCCCCAAAGGGTTGGCCGATTTGGCTGCCGAGCTTGAAAGCGCCTAAAGCCCCCAATCCTAGCATGGCCCCCAGGAGGCCGATGATCCAATGCTTTCGCAAAAGGGCGAGGCTCATCCACTGCCTCCATGGAGCGCCTTCGAGCCTTGTAAATCCCGGATCATGCAGACTTTTGCCAGGATGATCGCTTTCCGCAGCCCGGAGGCATCTGCTCCCATCTCGGTCAGGCCCAGCTTATCGTAGATTCGCCCTATGCAGCTTTCGACTGTTTTTGGGGAGATACTGAGCGCCTGGGCAATTCCCTGAACGTTATGGGAGGCTGCGACGCGTTGGGCAATTTCCTTTTCGCGGGGGGTCAACTGGTCGAATGTCCGAATTGCATATTGCACCCAGGCGACCTCCTCCGGCGAGAGATGTTTGAGCAGCTCGTCTGCCAATGCGGGACGATTGGCATGAACTTCCGGGTCAATCACCACCCGCCCGGCGACTACCTCATAGATGGCTTGCAGGAGCGCGGCGGGCTGGCAGCCTTTCAGCTTATAAGCCAGCCCGCGTACGCCGTCACGGATCATGTCCAATACTTCAGCCCCGCGATCTTCATAAGCCGAAAAGAGGACAACGCCCAATTTGGGTTGCAACTGCTTTAGCCTGCGGGCCAGATGGATCCCAAAACTGTATTCCGGGCGTGATGGGGTTTGCGCGTCGGGCGGGATCGAGATGTCAATCACGACCGCGTCAAAGGGCTGGCTGTTGACCAGTTTCCAGGCCGATTCCTCGTCGCCAGCTTCGTGAATCGTAAACCCTTTGCGCTGCAAATAAATACGCACCCCTTCACGATTGAAGGCATTGTCGTCTACCAGAAGAACCACAAGCGGGGTGGGACTGCTCCCGGTCAGTCCTGATAGAAACGAGTCTCCTGTGGAGGCGAGCGGTGCTCCGCAGCGGGCGCAGTACAAACTGGCAGCGGGATTGGTAGCTCCGCAACGGCTGCATTCCTTTTCGAGGTGGTCCATCATTTGTGTATCCATGTTAGTTGAGATGATACACCGAAAGGAGCAAACCATCAACTCTAGAGCCTGTTTTAGAATGTGGTTACGCGTCGCTGCCCTCCTTACATCCCCCATTTTCGCTGGTCAGCTCTGGCGCGCAGGTGATCACCCTGCTGGCGCTCAGCGACCGGGGCGCGCCTGCCTCCGATCACGTTGTCGCCGCGCAATTTGTCTCGCTGGGCAATCCCTGCTTCGCCGGCACGCCTGACCAGTTCCCGGATCTGATGGCGGCCGTGATCAAGCGCGATAATATCAATCAGTGGGCTGCCGGGGAATGTGTTGTGACGACGCGAGCCGGATAGCTATGACTATAAGATCTGTGACCACTTCTATCGTCGGTTATCATCCAGCTTTCGCATCACGCCCAGCACAACCAGCGATACTAAAACCAGAACAACCGATAGAACCACGGCCATATCGAGATTACGTTCAAAGCCGAGATAAATAGCCAACGGCATGGTCTGAGTCACCCCTTCCAGGTTGCCTGCGAACAAAATCGTCGCGCCGAATTCGCCCAAGGCCCGCGTCCAGGCGAGCATTGTTCCGCTGATCAGCGCCCGGCCAGCCAGCGGAAACATCACCTGGCTGAAAAGCTGCCACTGGGTAGCGCCTTCTACATGGGCGGCTTCCTCCAGTTGAGGGTCTATCCCCGCAAAGCCGAGACGCGCAGAACGGACGAAGAGCGGCGCAGAGACAAATGTCTGGGCGATGACCACCGCCGTTGTCGTAAATGGCAGGCTCAAACCAAGCATAGACAGCCAATTACCAAATACCCCCTGGCGGCCAAACGCAATCAGCAGCGCCAGGCCTGCTACGGATGGCGGCAGAACAACTGGCAAGTCTATCATCATCTCAAGCCCGGCTCGCCCCGGGAAATCCCAGCGCGCCAGAATGTACGCAAGCGGCGTTCCAACCAGCAGGGTGATCACTACACTGATCAGGCTGGTAGTCAGGCTCAGTCTGAGCGCTGCCAGCGCTGTTGACGAGAGAGCGAAAACGAAAAAATCCTTGTCAAGTGCGCGCAGAAACAGAGCCACGAGCGGCAGGCCAAGCAAAGCGATCAGCAGCAGACCAGGGACAACAAACAGCCAGTCAAACTGGCTGTTTGTTGTAACCATGTGATGAGTTAATGAGCGGCGCAGGCGCATGGCTTATTTTACGGGCAGAAAGCCCCATTTCTTCAAAACAGATTGGCCATCGGCTGAAAGCAGATAAGCGATAAATACCTGGCCGAGTTCGGGGTTTTGAGAGTGGCTCAAGGCCGCTATTGGATATTTGGCAACTACGTTATTTTCTGCCGGGATGTTGATCTTTTGCAATTCCGGCGCAGCCACCGTATCGGACAAATAAACAATGCCCGCATCTGCTTCACCGAGCTGGACTTTAGCAACCACCTGCTTGACATCGTTTTCAT
Organism: Candidatus Aquidulcis sp.; assembly: GCA_020723385.1. Classification (GTDB taxonomy): domain Bacteria; phylum Chloroflexota; class Anaerolineae; order Anaerolineales; family UBA4823; genus DYIZ01. The sequence continues at coordinate 12,031 of DYIZ01000135.1, read as the reverse complement.
AGGAAACAACATTGGCCAGCACCTTGTCCTTGAAACCGGTTCCGATGGTGGCCTCTAATTTGTCGAGCATTTGCAGGGCATAATTGCCAACCGGCACTTCTTTGGCGGCCAGTACAACCTTCAGCCCTGGATCAGCCAAATCAGCCAAAGTGACCAGCCCGGCGGGGTTATTGGCGGGCATAATCAGGACCAACTGATTGATCAGGAAAATTTGGGCGCTATCGGCAGCGACAAAATTGCCAGTTACCAAAGCGTCCATTTCTTTGGTGTTGGCTGAGGCAAACACATCGGCCTGAGCGCCCTGCTCGATTTGCGTCCGCAGGGTTTGTGAACCAGCAAAATTGAACTTGACTGTGACGCCTGGATTTGCGGCTTCAAAGGTTTTGCCAATTTCATCGAAAGCATTCGTCAACGAGGCGGCAGCAAAAACCGTCAGTGTCTTCGGCTCGGAAGCGGCGCTTAGCGCTACAGAGGGTACGACAGCAGAAGCGGGGACGCCGCAAGCTGAAAGCATCAATGCAAAGACCAGTAAGAAAACCCAAAAGCGTTTCATAATCTTTCTTTCAACATGTTTTATCCAGCCCGAAATTGTTTTGGCATTCGTCCAGCCATTCCAGCACGGTTTTCAACTGTTCCACGCGCAGGTTCAGGCTCATGCGGTTAAAGATTTGATCATCGGGCAGTTCGTCGCGCGTATTTTCCAACCTTTGGATGTGGCTCTCAGCCTCCGCCCTCTGCTGGTCGAAGGCTTCCACGAGTTTTTCGGGCCAATACAGGTTCAGAAAATACAGCCGGGTGACAAACTCCATCCGAATGGCGCGGACGCTGCCGCCGCTGGGAGAATCCAGCCAGGCCAGGAAACGGGTGCGTCCCTGGGGGGTCATGTGTAGTAATTGGCGGGGAGGCAGTTTCTCCTGGGGTATTTCCTCCACCGAAACATCCCCTCGTATTTCCAGGCGTTTCAAAATGGCGTAAGCTTGACTCTGGCTGAGATGCCAAACCTGCCCCAGGTCAGAGATCACTTTGTGGTGCAGATCATAACCATGCCCTGGCGCGCCAAATAGCAGGCCGAGCAGAGCCATTTCAGGCGAAAGCGTACCAATGTGGTGAGAATTATGATTTGCCATATATACTCACCGAGTGAGTATATCAAATTGCGCGATTTTATACAAGAAGGGGGAAAGGCGGAAATGTATCAACGAGGCTAATTCATCAGGTTGTGATTTGGCGGGGTGGACTTCTATCTTGCCCGAGGAAATTCAAGGTGATCTTGGGCCCGAAATCTCGTACTCGAAGGGGTAGTTTGTGCATTCAGAGCGGTGTCGGCGGTATACTATAAGAAAATGGGCTCTCCCGTTTCCAACCGGAAAGCCAGAAGTTGCAGTTCCGAAACAAATCAGGAGTCAATCGTATGAACGCACAAGAATTGGTCAAACACATCCATTGGCTGGGGCACGATTCTTTCCGCATCGAGGCCGAAGGACTGGTCATTTACATTGACCCGTACCGGCTGCCGGTAGGCGACCCGCCTAAAGCTGACTTGATCTTGATCACCCATCACCATGGTGACCACTGCTCACCGGAAGATGTGGCCCGCATCCAGGCCAGCGAGACCGTCATTGTCACCGTGGCCGATGCGGCCTCCAAACTCACGGGGGAGGTGATCAAAGTGAAGCCCAACGAGACGATCCAGGTGAAGGGCATCACGGTCCAGGCTGTGCCCGCTTATAACACCAATAAATTCCGCAGCCCAGGCAACTTGTTCCACCCACCGCACATGAATCTGGTCGGTTTCGTGGTCACATTGGAAGGGCTGCGAGTCTATCACGCCGGCGACAGCGACCACATCCCGGAAATGGCCCAGACCCACGCGGACATCGCCCTGCTTCCGGTGAGCGGCATCTACGTGATGACGGCTGAGGAAGCCGCCCAGGCCGCAACGGACATCCGCCCGCAAATCGCCATCCCGATGCACGTCGGAGCAGATATCGGCAGCCCCGACATGGCCGAGACGTTCAAATCACTATGCTCGACGCCGGTGGTTGTGCTGCCGCTGGAGCGATAAGGAATATACGATGACTGAAAACATAGCCTCTGACCGGCCCACATTGCGCGAGTTGCTGGCGCTGGAAATACCTTACGAAGTCAAACTCTCCCCCGGCGGCGGGAAGGCCGCCATCCTGGCTCACACGACGAACTGGAAAGATGACTGCTACGAGAACGTCTGCTATGTGCAGAACCTGGCGCTCGGCGCGGCAAGTTCTGCTCCGCGCCGCCTGAATCGCAACGGCAGCGTCAGGCAGATAGAATGGCTGGATGATGACACGCTGGCGCTGCTCAAAACCGGCGGCGGCGATGATAAACAGGCCCAGGTCTGGTTGTACGAGGGGCTGATTGGCGAAGGCTGGCGGGTAACCGATCACAAGGACGGCGTGGGAAGCTTCAAGCCCTTCGCTGGCGGGCTGCTCTACCTGGCCGACGACCCCAAACGGGCCGAGAAGAAAAAACGCGCCGGGCGCTTCGGGAGCTACAAGCATTTCGAGCAGGAAGACAGCGCTTCGGCGTTGTACTACGTCGGGTTGGAGCCGCTGCGCCAGTACGAGGCGCAGCAGCGCGCCGCTACGGAAGATGAGTCCAAGGAGTTGGTGAAACCGGTGGTGGATTTGAGCCGCCTGCTCCCCACGCCGTTACATATCGGTGAGATAATCCCTGCCCCGGACGGGCAATCTGTCTACCTTAATTGCCGCCGGCGGGAGGATTATGTTTACTGGCGCGAGACAACCGCCTTCTGCCTGCAATTGGACGCCCCGGCCGCCCTGGCCGAAGACGTGCGCCGCTCCCAGGAGAAGAAACACAAGCCCGGCGAGGAATCGCCTGCCGAGGGTGAGCCTGCCCCACAGTCGGAAGATGAAGCCGTCGAGACGCCCGCAGACCTGGCTTACCTGGGCACACTGACCCGCCTGAACTTTCCATCCCAGTGCTCTATCCTGAGCGTGTCGCCGGACAGCGCCCGGCTGCTGCTGTCTTTTCAGGGCCGCGACGACCATTTCTACACCCAGGCCGACCTGTGGCTGATGGATGTCGCCGCGGCGCTGGCTGCCCCCGATGCCGGGGCCGCCCGGGCGCAGATGCGCTGCCTGACCGCTGCTCTGGATCGCTATATGATGCAAGCCTATTGGGTGGCAGATGGCATCTTTGCCAGCTATGTAGACGGCACCGTGATGCGGGTGGCGCGCTTCGACGATGATGGGCAGTTTACACAGCTCGACTTCGACGGCCTCTTCCCCGAGGATGCTTTCCACGTTTGCGCCGCGGGGTTGATCGGCCTGACAGCGACCAATGCAACCACTTTCCCGGAGGCCTGCGTCGCCAGGCCCGGAGAAGGGGCGCACTGGCCGTTGCAGCGCCTGACCGACTACGGCCGGCAGGTGAAGGATTGGGATCTGGGCACGGTCGAAACCATCCGCTGGAAGAGCCAGGATGGCGCAGAGATCGAAGGCGTGCTGCGAAAACCGGCCAATTTCGACCCGGCCAAAAAGTATCCCCTGGTCTTTGTCGTCCACGGCGGGCCAAGCTGGTACTCGCCGGAGTATTTACTCAACAACGACGACCGGCGTTATTACCCGACAGTGCAGTTCGTCCAGCAGGATGTGCTGGTACTGAAACCCAATTACCGCGGCTCGTTGGGACGCGGCCAGGCTTTTCTGGAACTGAATGTGAACAACCTGGGCGTGGGCGATCTGTGGGACCTGGAGAGTGCCATCGAGCACCTGGATGCCCTCGGCTGGATTGACCCTCAGCGGGTGGGCTGTATGGGCTGGTCGCAGGGCGGCTACATTTCGGCCTTTGCCGGGCTGCGCTCGGATAAATTCAAGGCCGTCTCGGTGGGGGCGGGCATCTCGGATTGGTACACTTACCACATCAGCAACGACATTCCCCACTTCACCACCGAATATCTGTCCATCTCCCCCTTCCGCGACCGCAGCCTCTATGCCGAGACCGCGCCGATGAGCGGGCTGGCGCAAGCCAAAACGCCGATGTTGATCCAGCACGGCTCGGACGACCAGCGTGTGCCGCTCTCCAATGCCAAAGAATTGTACCGCGGGCTGAAGGAGATGGGTGTGCCAGTGGAATTGTTCATCTTCCCCGGCATGGGGCATCCCATCACCCGCCCGCGCGAGAACCACGCTGTGATGCACCAGAACCTGGCCTGGTTTGGACATTATTTGTTGGGAACTGAGCTGAAGCTGGAAGAGTAAACTTGTTCCACTTATTTCCGATTCACCGAGATCAGCGTCAAATTGAGATCGTGGATCTTGGCGAGCACTCCGAACAACGCCGCCTGGTCGGTCAGCAGGCCGGTCAGCGTGGTTTCGACGCCGGGTTCATTGCGGATCGCCAGCCCTTCGAACCACCTCGACCAGCGATCCGGTAAATCATTTTCGATGCGAATCTCGTAGACGAAAGGTTGGTCCATGGCGGGATTCACCGGCTCAGCAGGGGATGGAGGCTGCCAGCCCAGGCGCGGATGGCAGCCCAATCCCGGTGATCGCCCTCGGACCACACGCCGAACAGGACGCTCAAGCGGAATTTCAGCCGGTCGCCGAAGGAGGGGATTTTGCGGATGTCGAGCGATCCGGCAAAGATGCCCGTGCTCACCGGGTGTACCAGCGCCCGCACCGGGTCCAGGAAGGCCGCGACGTGCTGGCGGTATTTGTCTGCCCCTGGCATGGCCAGCGTCATACACACCAAAAACGCGGCAAAGGGTCTGCGGGCCAGGTCGGCGCGATGAGCCTGGATGAATTGCGTCGCTTCCGGCAGCCATTGCGCTCCTTGAATGGCGCTGCCGGCCACCACTGCCCGGTAGGGGCTGAAATCTTTGACATCTTGCATGGGCAGCACATCCACCTGCGCGCCGCGTTCGACCAGGGTTTGTCCAATAGCCTCAGCCACGCCAACCGTGGAACCGGTCCGGCTGGCATAAGTTACAAGAATTTTGTCGTTCATCGTATTTACCTCGTAATGGAGAATTGATTTTTTGATCTGGTATTTACCGGCGTTGTCTTCCGTTTCCGTGTAGCCAGGTAGATAGTAATTCCTCCGGCAATTAAGCCGAGGTCTAATAAGGTGATGAAAATAAAGCCGGGACCTGAATTCTCGAGGCCGATCCCGACCAGCGGCGAGCCGTCGAAGAAAAGGGGCAGGTTTGAATGCATGAGGAAATCCAACCCCCAATGGCTGAAAACCACCAGCCCGATGGTACCCGCCGTCCGCCGGTTGCGGTAGACGAGAAAAGCGATGCCCGCGGCCAGGACTGACCAAACGATTGACATAAACAACCCATGAGACCAGGGGTTCGAGCTTGAAGTCAGATGTCTGACGCCTTGATTGAAATCCATAGTGGTGACAACCTTTTGCTCGACGCCGATGGCAGTGAATAGAAAGTACAACAGTTCGTTTGTCTCGCTGGCCGCTAACAAAACCCACAGCGGCGCTTGAGGCGCAACCGGTTTGGCGGCGAACCCGGCTGCGAGATGACCAATTCCTGACATAGGCTTTCACTCCTATTTTGCCAGTTTCATACCGGCTAGAATAATTGGCTAAACTGTCTGCCGCTTGCTAAAAGATAGAGGGTCGCGGCTGTGGAGAGCGCTGCCAGAAACGGCGTAATTCTATGGATTGCCAAGATCGCCTGGCTGACTGGCTTATCAAAGCTCAACAAAGCTCCGGTGATAAACAAAAAGAGAAAGAGCAATCCAGTGATGATGATGGCGCTGATTTCGACAATCGGCCGCATTTCGGTAATCTTGTGTAAATTGTAAATTGTCACCCCGGCGGCGATCACCGTTGCCAGCGCGATCAGCTTGTGGATCGTAAATATGGCCACATTGAGCGGCCTCCCAGAATGGCTCAACCAGACGCCCGAAAGCAAGGTGAAGAGAAAAAGGCCTCCGGTGATGGCAAGTTTTGAGACAATAGCGTTCATTTTGAGTTCCTTTCAGAGTTGGTAGATCGAAGATGTTGCCTGCCCCAAATTTCCGGCAGTTGAAACTGCACCAACCTTTGCGAAGTCCGCCCTACGGCGGACTGAACCCCACGAAGTGCCTGTCCTGAGTGTAACGAAGGATGGGGCTTTGCAACCGGCTGTTCTTTAGCCGCCGATGCAGCGATTTCAATCGCCGGAGAACATGCGGGCCGAGAAGTTATCCGGATTCTAATCATAACTGGCCATGCGGTCAGCGGGCGAAAGTATTATTTTTGGTTTTCTGCGGGGAATCGGATTACTCGAAAGTGTTATTTTTTACAGCAATTTCAACTGTCGCGCTCGGGCGATGGCCTGAGTCCGGCTGTTGACCCCCAGTTTGTTGAAAATGTTGCTGCTGTGCTTCTTCACCGTGTGCAGCGAGAGCACCAACTGCTCGGCGATTTCCTGGTTGGAGCAGCCCTCGCAAATCAGGCGCAAGATTTCCAATTCACGGCGGCTCAATGGCTGGAGCAGATCAGCCGTCACGATGGTTGCTGATTCCTTCCGGGCTGGCTGCCCGCCTGGGGCCGCGTTCGATGAAGGCTGGCAAGGGAAAGCCGCCAGGATGCGCTTCACATAATCTGAGAGAGTTTCGCCCAATCGGTTTTGCTGAAGCAAGGCTGACAACGGTCCGGCTACAGGCAACCCTTCCTCGATGAAAATCGAGATGAACCCTTCGGGTTCTGCCAGCTCGACGGCCCTGGCGACATCCGCCAGGCTGGCGCGTTCATCCCCGATGGCGGCGTGAAGCTGGGCGCGCAGCAGGATGCCTTCCAGCGCGATTGGCAGATACTGGCGTTGGATCGCGCCCGCGATTAAATCGTCTGCCAGCTCGATCCCGCGCCGCAAGCTTGCCAATTCCTGCCTGGACCGAGCCTGGTAGAGGAGGACGCGCAAGGCGCTGTTGTACAACTGCCCGATGGCATAAGTTGTGGTCTCCCGGAAAGATACCTGGAGTGGATGGCCCGCTGTGAGATCGTTAATCGAAAATCTTTGGCGCTGTTTGTTGAGCAGATCATCGAGCACGGTTTCGGCAGCCGCAAAGCGATCCTGTGCGAGAAAAATGCGAACCTGCTGAGAAGCGACCTCTTCCCGCGTCCAGGCCGGCGCGAGAGTTTGCATCCGCTCAACTGCTTTCTGGGTTTCGAGAGCGGCGGCCTCCAGATTGCCTTCTGCCTGAAGCAGGCGGGAAACCGTCACGATGTAGCCAATTTCGGCATCGCTGTAACCGCCCTGATTGCTCAGTTGGATAGCGAGCTGGTAATAGCTGTGCGCCTGTTCGATCTGGCGCCACTGGTAATAGATCTGCCCGAGGGCGCCATAGACCACCGCGCTGATCGGGGATTTGGCGCCCACTTTCTCCACCCGGCTGATCCCCTCGGAAGCGACATTGAAAGCAAAATGAAACTGCCCATGCTGGAGCGTGATTTGGATCAAAATGGCAATTCCAAGCATTTCCACGATAAAATTCCCCGATTCGCGGCCATGCAGAATGGCTTTCTGGTAGACATCCACCGCGCGGGCATAATCATCTTTCAGCAGAAAAGCCGAGCCTAAGGCGTTATACGCCAGGCTGCGCACGTAGCCATCTTCCTCCGGAGCGATTTCCAATGCCTGGTTAGCAAGCGCGACGGTCTCTGCCGATTTTCCCTGTGAGATGCTCAAATAGGCTTGCAAAGCCAGCCATTCAGCCTTGAGCGATGGGTCTGCGCGGGCCATTTGGGGATCGGCAAACATCGTTTGCAGCCGCGCTACGTGGGGAGCAGCCTTACCGTAGGCGCTGCGGAACACGTGCGTCCAGGCGAAGGCCAGGTTGGCCCTCGGGTTTGGCAGGCGCAGCTCGGGCGGAATCGCATTCAGCCAATCTTCCACCGTCTTGGCGTAGCCCTGCACGAGCATTTCTACGGCGTGGCTTTCGATCAATCGCACCGCCATCTCGAAGTCGGCGGCGGCTAAAGCATGATGAACAGCCTCGCTCACCCTCCCGGATTCTTCGTACCAGCGGCTGGCGCGCTGGTGCAGCGCAGCGATCGCTTCGGCAGGAACGGCCTGACGGAGGCGGGCCTGGAGCAAATCTGCGAACAGGTGGTGATACCGAAACCATTGGCCCTCATCATCCAACGGCAGGACAAAGATGTTCGCCCGGTGCAGAGCGGTCAGAACCGCTTGTCCATCCTGACGCCCGGTGACGGCCTCGCACAACTTTGCGCTGAGGCTTTCGAGAATGGATGTTTGGATCAGGAAGGTCTGCATGTACTCTGGTTGGCGCTGAAGGACTTCTTCGACCAGGTATTCCGCCACGTAAACGTGGCTGCCGGTGAAGCTTTCGACGAACCCAGCAATATCGCTGTGAACTGTTGTCGCCAGGGAGGAGGAAGATTGGCGCACCTCGATGGCCTTGGCGGCAATTGCGGCCAGTTGCAGCCCGGCCACCCAGCCTTCTGTGCGCGCTTCCAGGGCTGCCACATCCTCAGCAGAGAGATTCAGCCCCATCATCCGGTTGAGAAACGCCGCCGCCTCTTCGGTGGTGAAACGCAATTCGGCGGCGCGCAGTTCGATCAACTGGTTGCGGGCGCGAAAACGCGCCAGCGGCCATGGCGGATCAATGCGCGTAGACAACACAAGGTGCAGCCGGCTGGGGAGATGATCGAGCAGAAAAGAGAAAGCCGCATGGATCGTCTGGTTTTGGATAGCGTGGTAATCGTCCAAAATCAGCACAACGTCACTGTCCAGCCTGGCGAGATCGTTGATCAACAGGATCGGGATGGCGTCATCTGACAGCGCCTGGGGCGCGTGGAGCGCCGCCAGGGCTGATTCACCGATCCCTTGTTTGACCGATTGGCAGGCCGCGATCAGGTAGGTCCAAAACCGAATGGGATCGTTGTCCCCGTTGTCCAGCGACACCCAAGCTGCCGGCTGCCGGAGCTGCGCCACAAATTCGCTCAACACGGAGGTTTTGCCAAACCCGGCTGGCCCGGAGAGCAGCGCAAAACTGCCAGGGTAGCTCAATCCCGCCAGCAGCTTTTCGGTCAGGTGCGGGCGCGCAACGGCATTTGGACGGACACGCGGGATATAGAATTTGGTTGAAAGGAGGGAAACGGATGCCATCGCTCGATCGTTGTGGGAAAACAAATAAGTAAGCCAGGAGAAGCTCAAAAATCAATTTATCCATTATACCTTTTGTTTCGTGGGAGAGAATTCGGGCTATTCGGGACTTGCTGTGATGTACCGCCAGCAGTGGGTCGGATTGGCAATCCGGCCCACGTTGCGCCTCAGATATGCTGGCTTGTCACAGCGATTCCCGATGAATTAATGTTCGCCAGGTATTTGGGGGAGGCCGGGAGGGGGCCGGTGGTGCATCCCAGGCCATCTTGGGGTATACTCTATTAACTTCACTGATCCTCTGGGCGCAGGATTATCCCGCCACCCACCGGGGTGGCGTACGATCAACGATGATGAGCATCTATCCCGATGATTCTTCCACCTTCAAAGGCGCAGCCGGGACGGAATGGCGGTTTTACCTTTTGGGCGACCTGCGCATCGAGTTCCGGGGAAATGAAATTGCCCTGCCTCCCTACCGTACACACAGTTTACTGGCCGCGTTGCTGCTCAAGCCACGCTTGCAGCCGCGCCACACCCTGATTGGACTGCTTTATCCAGACTTCCCAGAGAGCACCGGCCGCCGCCGGTTGAGCGATACCCTGTGGCTCATCCGCAAGGCGTTGCCCGCTCTACCCCTGCTCACCACCGTCAACGAAGTCGGTCTGCTCCTGGATCAGCGCTGGCTGGACATTGAGCAATTCTTGCGGCACGCCGATCAAGGTATCGCCCAAAATGCGGTTGAGGATTGCCAGGCCGGGCTGTCACTCTATCGCGGCGACCTGCTGCCCGGCTGCCTGGATGAATGGCTGCTCGCCGAGCGGGAGAAATATCGCTTGCAATTCTTGCGCCTGCTGCGGCATACGGCCCACTGGCTATCCGGGCAGCGCCAATCTGAAACGGCTTTGCCGGTGCTGCGAAGACTGCTCCAGGAAGAGCCTTTCGACGAAGATATCTTGCGATTGCTGATGCGGGCTTACGCCGCCCTCGGCCAACGCGGCGCTGCGCTGGCGGTCTATGAGCGCTTCACCAGCCTGGCCGCCGATGAACTGGGCATTGAACCCGATGAGACCACCCTCGCCCTGGCCCAGGCCATTCGCTCCGCTGACCCGTTGGCCGCCCAGCGGCAAGTCGTCATCCCCCGCGCTGGTCTTTCGGAAGATACTGTGTCTCAGGCTCAGGCTGCCCTGGCGGCGGGCGATTTCGCCACGGCCCAGGCTTACCTGATTCACTTGCGCGCCCAACCTCCCATTGGTGATGCGCTCCCCGTCACCTTGTTCGAAATTGACCTGGCCTTATCCCAGGATGATCTGTCGCAGGCCGGGAAACTCTTACACACCTGTCCCAAAAACCACCCAGATGTCTTATTGCGCCAGGCCCGGCTGGCTTATGAACAGTATGATTGGGACCTGTCATACAAGGCGGCCTCGCAAGCCCTGTTCCTCGCTCACCAGGATAACAACAGCCGCCAAATTCTGGATGCCCTTCTGGCCGTGGCGGATGCCGAGAACCGCCTGGGACGCGTGTCCGAAGCGCGTCGCAGCGTCGAGCAGGCGCTGCTGCTGGCCGAGCGTGACCGATCACCGGAAGCCCGTGTGCGGGCGCAATTCATCCGGGGGCACATCTCGTTCCGGCAGGGATGTCACAGCGAGTCGATTTCCTTTTTCCGGCAGGCCGAATCGCTGGCGCGGGAGTATGGGCTGCGGCGTTACCTGGCGCTTGCCCTGCGCGGGATTGCTACCAATCTCCTGCAAATCGGGATGCCCCTCGAAGCTTTGGAGATCAACCAGCAGGAACTCAGCCTGTGGCGCGACATGCACCTGCGCCGCCGCGAAGCTCAAACACTAGCCAATCTCTCGATCATTTACGAGCAGTTGGGCCGCATCGCCGAAGATCTGCGCACCCTCGAGCTGGCGCGGCAGATTGATAATGAGATTGGCGACGAATTTGGTGTCAATGTCTGCAATTATTACCTGGCCGAAGCGCTGCTCTGCCATGATGAATCCCAGGCGCAGCGCGCCGTCGAGATTGCTCGACAGGCCGTGGGCTATTTCCATACCCATAATCACCCGGATTGGGAGGCATCCACGATCCTGGCAATGGGGATGGCGCAATGGGCTGATGGGCAGCCTGAAAATGCCATCCAGTCTTTCAGCCAGGCCTGCGCCGTGTTCGAACGACTGGGGCAACTGGTCTACCTGCCGTCGCCGCTGGCTTTCCAGGCGTTGGCTTATCTCAATCTGGGGAATACCGGCCGGGCGCTCGAAGTCAACCAGCAAGCCCTGTTTCAATTGGCTCAGGGCGCGATGGATAATGATGAGGCCGCCTGGGTCTATTATGCCCAGGGGATGATCCTGGCCTCGTTGGGCAAACACGACGAAGCCTGGGGGTATTTCAAACGGGGGTACGACATCCTCGTGAAATACGCCGCCCACCTGGAAGACGAAACCGCCCGGGAGGCATTTTTCCACCGGAATATGATCACACGCCGCTTGATGCAGGAGGTCTACAACCGGGGGATTGCGCCTTCACCCGAATCGGGGGTTGTCATCCGGCGGGTTGCCAACCAGGCGGGGCCAGCCAAAGTGGTGCAGGTCACGTGGACCCTGGATGCCGGCCCTGCCGACCAGGCTCTCCGGCAAGCGCGTGGGGCGGTGGCGCTGCGCCGCGCCCGGTTGTCACGCCTGCTGCGGGAGGCGCAAAACCAGGGGGCGCGGCCAACCGCCAACCAGCTTGCCGATCTCCTGGGGGTCAGCGCCCGCACGCTCCGCCGGGATATGGTCACCCTCCACGATTTGCCCGGCGCTTCCTGATTATTAAAATTGGGCTTCTCCCGCCTTTGGCGGGAAATATCCCAGATTTGGGGTGTGTGGGAGTGCATAGCACTCCCACACACCCCAAATCTGG
>DYIZ01000134.1 GCA_020723385.1 Candidatus Aquidulcis sp. | reverse complement strand
AGAATATCCATCTGGCCTGGGAATGGGCGCTCGTCTGCCGCCAGACCGAAGCCATCGCCAGGTGTGCTAACCCCCTTTACCAGTTCTATGAGACACGCGGCTGGTTTCGGCAAGGCCTGGAAACTTTCCATAGAGCGGCGCGTGTGCTGCGCGGCTCGGAAAACGAACTTCTGCTGGCAAAGCTGACTGCGCGGCATGGCTGGTTTGCCTTCCGCACCGGCGATTACGACAGCGGGCGGACTCTCCTGGCCAACAGCCTGGCCGTTTCTCGCCGATTGGATTCCGCCTGGGATTCGGCTTTTGCCCTCTACCACCTGGCGAGCATCCATCAATTGTTGGGGGAATACGATGCGGCGGTTGCCTGCATTACCGAAAGCCTGGCCCTCTATCGCCGCCCCGAAATTGCCTCGACAACTGCCGGCCGCGCCGAGCTGGCCTTCGCCATTAACCTGCGCGGCGCCATTGCTTATCGCCAGCAAAATTACGCCGAATCGCGCTTATGCCTTAACGAAGCCCTGGCATTATTCAAAGAATTGGGTAACCAGCGCGGCGTTGCCAGGGCGTTGAATAACCTGGGAGCCGTTGCGACCGACTTGTGTGAATACGAAGAGGCCAAATCCCTGCGCCTGCAAAGCCTCGAAATCTACCGCCAGGTCGGCGACCGGCGCGGCATGGCTGTGGCGATCAACAACCTCAGCGACATCACCGCCTATATGGGCGACTTGCAAGGCTCTCGCAAATTGCAGGAAGACGCGCTGGCAATTATGCGCGAAATCGGCGACCAGCGTATGACGGCGATTGCCACGCTCAACCTGGCGACAGACAACCGGCGGTTAGCCAACCACCCTCACGCCCGGCAGTTATACGCTGAGGCCGTGGCTGCCTTCGAGCGCATCAACGATTTGCGCGGCATGACCTACGCCCTCTTCGATTGGGCGATTGCGCTCATCGAGATGGGCGACATCATCGAGGCGCGCCAGCGGTTCGACCGGGCGTTGAGCACTGCCTGGAGTGGGCAAAATATCCCGCTGACGGTTTATGTGTTATCCGGCATTGCCGGTTGGTACCTGCAAAATGGGGAAATAGAGCAGGCTGCCGGATTATCGGCGCTGGTGAAAGCGCATCCTGAGACGGACGCCATCGGCCGGGAGCGGATCGCGGCTCTCGACCTCGAATTGGCGAGGGGTCTGTCTCCCGATAGATTGTCCGCAGCCCGGGAGAAAGGCCTGGCACAGCCGCTCGATAAGTGGGTGAGCGAGCTGCTCCAGGCGTGATTTGCGCCGCAAGAGCGCCGGTAGCATAGGGCCTTGCGCCCGTTAGCGCCGCCCACACGCCCACAAGGGGCTGTGCTACAAGCAAACTGGCCGGAAAGTCCGTCTCTGCGGTACAATCGGGGCAAATTCCACAATCTTGGTTCATTGGGAAGTCGCCGTGACAGACCAGTATATCCGGCGGTGTCGTGTGGGTCGGATTGGCAATCCGACCTACCGCTGGTGGTGCATCACGGCAAGTCCCAAAGAGCCTAATCTTTGGAGGCGGCGATATGAAACAACGTGTTTTCGGAATCCTGGCTTTCTTGACGATCATCAGTTTTCTCTTTGCAAGCGCGGGGACCGCCGATCTGCGGGCTGTGCAGCCCGTCCGGGCGGATGCCGGGCTGGTGGGGCAGTTTTCAATCGTTTGGGGAGACGGCGAGCGCGGGCTGGGCGGGTCAATCGAGCGGTATTTTTTACTCGAGGATGGCGGGCAAATCATCGAGCTTCGATTGGGCGGGTCGCTGCTGGCGAAACCGGGCGATCTGCTGGGATTGAACCGCCAAAGAGTGCGGGTAAGCGGTGAATGGCTGACCCCCACCGGGGGCGATAACTCCCTCAAGGAGTTTCTGATCCGCTCGGTCGAGCTGGAACCCCAATCTCTGCCAGCCTCGCCCGAGGATGTTTCCGGCCCACAGCCGTGGGTCTCGGTCATGTGTAAGTTCAAAGATTACGCCATCGAGCCGAAGAATCTGAATTATTTCCTGGAGATGTTCGCCAGCGTTTTCCCCGGCCTGGATCATTACTGGCGCGAGCAGTCTTACGATATCGCCAATTTGACCGGCAGCACGGCGGTTGGCTGGTATACGCTGCCGCGCCCGCGGGGAGATTACATTACCGGAGGCCAGTTGGATTGGGGGCTGGCGGCGCAGGATTGCACCGCGGTCGCCGATGCTTTCGTAGATTATTCCGGGTTTGTGGGTATCAATCTGATGTTCAACAGCGATTTGGACGGCTACGCCTGGGGCGGAAGCTGGTATCTGTGCCTGGATGGCGTGTGCCAATCCTGGCGCATGACCTGGGAGCCGCCGTGGGGCTATGAAAATATCGGCGTGATCGCCCACGAGAATGGGCACGGCTTTGGGCTGCCGCATTCATCGGGAGATTACGGCCAGGTTTACGACAACCGCTGGGATGTGATGAGCGATGTGTGGGGGAATGGCTATGACGGCGGGACTCACCCGATTTATGGCACCATGGGGCAGCATACGATTGCTTTCCATAAAGCCATGTTGGGCTGGTTCACAACGGAGCAGGTTGATGTGTTCAACATCGGCTCGCGGCGCACTATCACGCTGGAGCAATCGGCTCTGCCGCAAACGGCCAATTTCCGGGGGGCGCAGGTGCTGATCGGCGGCTCCAGCACGCATTTCTACACGGTGGAGGCGCGCCGCCGCGCCGGTTATGATGCCTACTTGCCGGGGGATGCCGTCATCATTCACGAGGTAGACCTCAACCGCGGCGAACCGGCGCATGTGGTTGACAGCGACGGAAACGGCGATACCGGCGACGAAGGGGCGATGTGGCGGGTGGGGGAGTCGTTTGTTGACGGCGACAACGATATCAAAGTCACCGTGAATTCTGCCACGAGCAGCGGGTTCGTCGTCACGATCGAAAACCAGCCGGTGGAGATCGCCACAGTGACGATTAACGGGCCTGACCAGGGTATTGTTCATGCCAGTTACGACTTTACCGCCAGTGTCCTCCCGTTGAACGCATCCCAGCCGGTCACGTACATTTGGGAAGCTACCGAACAGACGCCCATCACCCATACCACCGGCTTGACGGATGTAGCCACTTTTGACTGGATCACCCAGGGAAACAAGACAATCACCGTCACTGTGTCGAATGGCGGGTTGCTCCGTGAGGATGTTTTTGTCATCAACATCAGCTCGCAGCCTGTGATGGATGTGGCGATCAGCGGCCCGGAGCGTGGGGCCATCGCAACCGAGCTGGCGTTTACCGCGGCCTCGATGCCCATCACTGCCACGTGGCCCATCACCTATGTCTGGCAAACCGCCGGGCAGCCGCCGGTCACTCACACCAGCGGGCTGACGGACACAGCAATCTTCGAGTGGGGTATCCCCGGCTCACAAGTTATCACCGTGACCGCCTCGAATGCGTATGGCGCGGTCAGCAGCAGCCATTCACTCGATTTGTATACGCCATTATCCGAAGCGGCGATCACTGGGCCTGCCGCCGGACTCATCCATGCCGGGCAGAGTTTCACCGCCAGCGCGCTCCCCATCACTGCCACGCAGCCGATCACTTATGCCTGGCAAGCGACCGGCCAGTTGCCGGTTACCATTTCTGGCGGGGTGAGTAACACCATTGTTTTCACCTGGACTCTCCCCGGCCCGCAGGCGATCACCGTGACAGCCAGCAGCGTCGGCGGGGAGGTGGTCGCCTCGCACGCCTTCCTGGCGAATAAGAAATCGCCCGAACAGGTTGTCCTCGCCGGGCTGGAATCTGGTTATGTGGGTGAGAGCTACGTCTTTACTGCCACAATCTTGCCAATCACGACCACGCTGCCGGTGACTTATGTCTGGCAGATAGATGGTCAACCGGCGATAACTGTCACCGGCGGATTGAGCGATACGCTGGAAGTAAGCTGGCTCGACCCGGGAGAGCACACGATTACGGTCTCGGTCTCGAACGGCGGCGCGGTTGTCACCCAGTCGCGGGTGATCGTGATTTATACGAGAGTGTATCTGCCGGTGGTGCGGCGGGAGCCGTAAGGTCCCTCACCACCCGGCCCGGTGTTTTGTACCGGCGCTCTTCCAATTCTGGGAGATGGCCGGTACAAACCACCGGCTGGGCTAGGGATGGATGAGGGCAGTCTAAACGAAGATTTCAGTCAGCTCCTTGTCGAGGAGAAGGATGTCTGTCAAGCATTGTCTTTCACTGCTTGTTGTCGGTTTGATCTTGACTGCTTGTAATACGATCGGCGCTTCGACGCTTTCTACCACCACGCCGACAGAGACACAACCAGTCCCTTCTCTGGCCCCGACAAATACTCTGCGGCCGTCGCCGACTTCGACCGAGAGACCAGCCTCCACGCCGTCGCCCACAGTAACGTCATCGCCGACACGCCTGCCAACAGAAACCAGGAAGCCGTCTCCAACGGAAGCGCCGCCGCCAACCCGAACGCCGCTTGTGCCAACGGCGGATTCTAGTGTACAGTATCGCTTGATAGATTGGACGCCGGATCGGGCAGAGGCGTTGATTGCAGAGATGATCCATTACCCTGACGGTCTCGAAGGTTGGGATCGAGGTACTTATGATAGCTGTTATGTCGTATCGTTTGGGTATGCAAGCTTCGTCGAGGCGGAGGCGGCGCTGCACTTCCCGTCCGATCCACGCGCGACGCAATGGCTTTGGGACAGTGCATATCATGGGAATTTACAGGGCGGCCCCGCCGACAGAGTGTTTGGGCGTCTGATTGCAGATGGTCTGAATCGCGGCGAGACGGACTTTGCGGGGTTGGAAGCTTGGTTCGAGGGCTATGTACCAGCTTTTGATCTGGAGATCACCCCCTTGGAGCCTTTGCCTGGCCTTTCGAGCAGCCAGATCCTGCTCATCCTCGCAAAACGCGGCAGCATCACAGCCGGCGGGGTATTCCTGTGGCTGGTGAGCGACTCTGCGGGCTTCAGCGCCTACCCGATCCGGGATTTCCAACAGTTCGAGACGGGGCATGATGGCGAGACAGCTCTTCACCTGGCCGATCTGACCGGCGATGGAATCCCCGAGGCCATCACAGAATACGGCGATTATAGGGTTGGCTTTACTTACAATTACCTGGAAGTTTTCGATCTCAGTCAAATGCCACCTCGCGAGTTGGTTTTTGAACCAGAATGGGACGCGGCAGAACTCGAACTCGTGCCGGGTTGGGAATCCGCAAATGGGACAATCGAACTTCAGTGGGATTACCCTGTGGATGACCCTACAGTTACCCGAATTACTTATGGCTGGGATGGTCAGGTTTTTAAAAAAATCCATTCTGAGATCAATCTTCGTGAAGGGATTGAGTTGCCGGGGATCATCACGGATACGATAACGTCCAAATTACTGCAAGAGGCGGAAAGGGGCGATTTCTCTGACACCGAGCAACTGAAAACATTGTTAACCTCTTACCCTTTGTCAGAATATGATTTATTCAATAATCCCTTCCTGCCCGATGCCCGCGACGATCTCCGATTTCATCTCGGCCTGGCTTTAGCATTCTACGGTGATTCAAACGGCGCGATTCAGCAGATGCAGACGATTGTAGAGTCGCCGGTTGTCCCCACCAGCACATGGATAACACCTGCCCAGCAATTCCTGGAAATTTACCACCAGCCAGAAGATCTCCTGGCAACCTGTATAGCGCTGAATTGCCGTTCTTTTTCTTTCTGGCTGCCCGATGTATTATCTATTCTGCCGCCGACAAGCGCGGTTTCCCCAATTGACCTGCTCCGTTCCAACGGCGAGGATTTTTACACCACGGGGTCTTTCGATTTCGATCAAGACGGGACTCCAGAGTATTGGGGATTCGCATCCGACAACGAATATAGCCCACTCAAGATAATCTACATAGAACAAGGCCACTATCGAGAAGTGACATTGTTCCGTGGTAACACCATTACGAACACTGTCAAAGTCGAGTTGGCGATTTTGCCGCATCTGGAAGGGATGCCCATTTATAGTTTCGATGCCGATAATCTCCACCTCCCATTCGCCTTTCGTAAAGCCCCGGATGGCTCAGTCCAGGTGATGGAATTGTCCAACCTGGTTGCGACAATTTTAGGTGAGAGTGAAGATGCGTTGTTGGCTGGCGCTGATGCCAGGGCTATTCGAGATCGGTTAGCGAAGTTGCAGTCTGGGCAATATTTTGAGTCTTGTGAATGGGATTTTTATCGCTGGCATTGTTTGAGAGACTATTATTTGTACCTTTACGGCTTTGCCCAGGAATTGGCTGGAGACCGGGAAGGCGCGGCGGCTGCCTATCTGGAACTCTGGCAGTCTTATCCCTATAGCCCGTATGCCATTATGGCGCGAGCAAAATTAGAGCCTGTGCCTTAGAGTCTATCCGAACAGTATGTACCCCGACCTCCTCCCCACCATCCACGAAAACCTGGAAGAGCAAATCACCCAGGGGCCGTTGTTTCGCGTCATCATCCACAACGACGATGTGACCCCCATGGATTTTGTCATCTACACCCTGCACAATATCTTCTTGCTCAGCGAGATCCACGCCATCCAGGTGATGTACGCCGCCCACTTCAACGGCAGCGCCTACGTTCAAACCCTGCCCAAGCCCGAAGCGGTGCGGCGGGTCGGGATGGCGCACGTTTCGGCCAGCCTGAATGGCTACCCGTTGCATTTCACCCTGGAAGCTGAGTGAATGCTACCTGCCTTTTCATCGCTGCCAGCATCGGATGAATCCGATGCCTATAACCCCGAAAACCCGCTGAAGCGGGTTCGGTATTTACAACCCGCTTCAGCGGGTTTGAGGCAGCGTTAGCCGCCGATTTCAATCGGCGGCGGGGGCGCTCGCGCCTCTGCGTTGAACTATTATCTCATCTGGAAACCACCCAATGCTGAATCCACAAAAACAAGCCCGTAAAAACGTTCTGGCGCGTCACCTCCAGCGGTTGGAAGCGCGCCTGAGCCATCTCAACCTGCTGGATCGCCGGTATGTCCTGGCGCGGGTGATCGTCGTTGTCGTGGGGGGCGCAGGGTCGCTGCTGGCTGCTTTTTGGGGGACGGGACGCTCCGGCCTGATCGTGCTGGTGGCCTCGATAGTCGTGTTTGCGGGGGTGGTCTTTTTGCGCCGCAGGGTGGATCGCAGCCGGATGCGGTTCCGTTTTGCCCGCTCGCTGGTCGCCTCCCAACTGGCCCGTATGAGTCTGGATTGGGAGCATATCCCTGTCCCGCAGGCGATCCCTGTCGAGCCAGACCATCCCTTTGCCGCCGATCTCGACATCCTCGGCGAGCGCTCGCTGCACCGGTTATTGGATACTGCCACATCACACGGCGGGAACCAGCGCCTGGCATCCTGGCTGCTGGCAACAACGCCGAATCTCGATGATATCCACCGCAGGCAGGCCATCTTGCGGGAACTGCTGCCCCTCTCCGGCTTTCGCCGCCGCCTGGCGCTGAACGGCCTGTTCGTCAAAGAAACCAGCCGAGGCCTGTGGGATGGCGAAAAGCTGCTCCGCTGGCTGGGTCAGCGACCTGCGTCACGCGCCATGCGGCCTGTTTTGTTCGCTCTCCTTTTTATCGCCGCCGCCAACCTTGTGCTGTTCAGCCTCAACTTTCTGGCATTTCTCCCGCCGTTTTGGGTCATCGGGTTGGCGCTGTATGGCGTCATCTATGCCCTTGCCTACCGGGAGTACGAATCTCTTTGGGATGACGCTACCACCCTGGGCGAGGCGCTCGACCAGCTCCGGGCGGTGCTGGTTTACCTGGAAAAGTATCCCTTTCTCCCAGGCGGCCAGCTCGACCGGCTGTGCGCCCCCTTCCGGCAGGCCGGGCGGCGGCCTTCGCCCTACTTGCGCAGGATCGTAGGATTGATCTCGGCAGCCGGGCTGGGAAACAACCAGTTGGTTTCGTTCGCCATTAATCTGATCATCCCCTGGAACCTGATTTTTGCCGCCCTTCTGGAACGTTATAAAAAGACGCTGCGCGCCGCCTTGCCCGGTTGGCTGGATACCTGGTACGAGCTGGAAGCCTTGAATTCGCTGGCGAACTTCGCCTACCTGAACCCCGGCAGCGTTTTTCCCCTGGTACAGGATGGGATCGCTCCCGACCGGTTGGTTTTCGAAGCCCAGGGATTAGGCCATCCTCTGATCCCCGACGATATGCGCGTATGCAACGATTTCACTATCGGCCAGCGCGGCGAGATTGCCATCGTCACCGGCTCGAATATGTCGGGCAAGAGCACCTTTCTCCGAACGCTGGGCGTTAACCTATGCCTGGCTTACGCCGGGGGCGCGGTGCTCGCCGCCCGGATGAGCGTGATCCCCTTCCGGCTGTTTACCTGCATTCAGGTCAGCGATTCGTTGTCTAACGGCATCTCCTATTTCTACGCCGAAGTGCGCCGGTTGAAGGCTCTGCTGGATGCGCTTGGGATGGAGTCCCCTTTCCCGGTGTTCTACCTGGTTGACGAGATTTTCCGCGGCACCAACAACCGCGAGCGGCGCATCGGCAGCCGGGCTTTCGTGCGCGCCCTGGTCAGCGCCAGCGGAACTGGCGTGGTCTCTACCCACGATCTCGAGCTGGTTCACCTGGCCGATGAGCTTCCCGGCATCCGCAATTTTCATTTCCGCGAAGACATTCGCGACAACCGTATGATTTTCGATTACAGCCTGCGCCCCGGCCCATGCCCCACGACGAACGCGCTGCGCATCATGGCTCTGGAGGGGCTGCCGGTCGAAGCAGGGGATTGAAGTTGATCGTATAGAGGAAATAACATCGAAAGGGGCTGTCTAACTTTCAGACAGCCCCTAACGTTTTCAGGAGTTTACCTGGATTTAGGACCTTTTGACGATCGGCAGGAAGAGCCTGCGCAATGCGGTCTCGAACGAAATATACACTTCGTCAGCTACCGCAGACAAATGGTTGTAGATTCCATTCCATACCTGGATGGTGGTACCCAGTGGGACCGAGGAACTGACCTGGATGGTCACCGAGATGGTGCCCTGGTTGTTCATTGGCAGGCTGCCCACATTCCATTCTGCCCACAGCCCGCTCGGATCCACGCTGGTCGGCGCTGGAACCGAGGTGACGAAGGTCGCTCCGGGCGGGAAGGTGCTGCGGAGATGCACATCGTTTTCGTAGCCGCCGGTATTGCCATAATGCAAGACGAAAGTGGCCTGTTCGCCCGGCACCACACCGACATCATAATCGGCGTCAATCCATAGAGCAGGTTGCAGCTTGTTGATCGTCACGGGGCGTTGTCCCACATCCACCGCATCAATCTCGAGTTTTTCTGAAAGTATGGTTTGTGTCCACGTGCAGGGTTCCAAGCGGAAGTACTTTGTCAGCGTGATGGCCTCCGGGTAAGTGAACTCACCGCTCCATTCGAGGCTGCCTGATGGGTTATAGCTCACACTGCCGCCGACGACATCCCAACTGGTCAATTCCAGGTGGGCGGGGTCCCAGGTTTCAGTTTGCTCGAAAGTATGCACTTGTTGGACGATATCGCCTTCCAGCCGGAAAGCAATGTCATGCTGGACAGGGCCAAGCACGTTCCAATTCTGCCAGGCTGTGCCATAGCCAAAGCCGCCGCCGGGATTGATGAACTGGCCCGTATAGCCATTGAATGTATCCGACATCTGGCGGCCCCACTGCCCGTCGGGATTGAAATTCATCGTCGGCCAGAAGAGCAGCCAGTAATGGCCGGGGGGCAAATTAACCGGTGTTGCCAGACTGAGTGTGACGTTCGACGGCATCCCACCGGGAGTCCCCGCGCTGAGGGTCACCTGCGCGTCGGCAGGCGGCAAGGTCAGGAACCAGATAGGCGGGGTGCCTCCGCCGGATGGGTCGCCACATGGGACCCCGCCGCAGTCGGTGTAGATCGCCCAGTTGAGATTCGTCGCGTTCATCAGGGTTGTAAAGGTGTTCCAACCATCGCCGGGGATGTAGATCGTGTCAATCATCCACGTCGCGGCATTGTAAAAATCGTCGCCCAGGAAGCTGGAGAAAGCGGGGTTATCCGGGAAAGCCTGATCCACATAGGCCGCCGTACTGACAGTGCTGAGTGGTTGGTCCCAGAGCACTGCTTCGGGATTGGCCGGCGCTTCCGGGACACTGGCCGGTTTGCCGGGTTGATGCGCGGGCGTGATCCCCGGGTTGGCTTCCGGGCCGCCGGTCACGATCACCGGCTGGAACGCCATCGAGCCAGCCAGCACCGTTGGCGGGGCAAAGCGCAGCACTTCCTGGACAACGAATGTATCGGAGGTCTGGCGGGTGATCTGCATGCCGGTAGTCCAGGGGACGCCGTCAATCGTCTTCTCCCAGGTAATCACAAACGGCTCCACATGGAAGGTCAAGAGCACCTCGTCGGCCAGCTCGCCCGTGTGGTTGAAGATACCATCCCAGATTGTGATGGTCGTCGAGACCGGCAGGCCGGGCTTGGCCAGGGCAGTTACCGCGATGCTGCCCTGGCCGCCCATCGGCAAGCTGCCCGCATCCCATTCCGCCCAAAATCCGTTCGGATCTACTTTGGCCGGCGGGGGTACCGATGCCTGGAAAGGCGCTTCGTAGGGGAAGGTATTGCGGATGACTACATCATTCTCGAAGCCGCCGGTATTGCCGTAGTTCAGGGTGAAATTGACCAGCCCGCCGGCTGCGATGGCGGGATTGTAGACAGCGTTAATCCAGAGATTAGGCGGTAATTTTTGAATCTCGACCGGGCGCTGTTCGAGCTTGACCTCGTCAAGCCACAACTCCTCTATCAGGATTGTTGAAGTCCATGTACATGGCTCGATATGGAACCATTTGGTCAAAGTGATGGTCTCCGGCGCTTCGATTGTGCCGGTCCACGTTACCCGGTCAGGCCCGATTGTCACGCTGCCGCCGGTAGCCGCCCAATCCAACAGGCGCAGACGCCCCGGGTCCCAAGTTTCGACCTGAGAATAGACCGGCGCAGGAACGAAAGCCAGGCTTGAATGATTTGTGACAGGCTTCCCGGTGAGCGGGGTTAGCGAGCTTGTTGCCGGGTCGAACCGCGCCAGTGTTGAGCCATAGAGGTGGGATGTGTAGATTATCCCGCTGGAGCGGTCGGCCGCGGCGCTGTTGTACCAACCTGGGCTCACGCCGTAGTCGAAGGGCGCCGCCGACGGATTGCCCAGATCGAAGGAGAAAATATTGCTCGTGTCTACATGGAAGTAATACTGGCTGCCCATCACCACGCTAAAGCGAGCATATTCACCATTAGACTCTGATGAAGTGAAGTCGGTGATCGCCCAGCTATGGACATCAATCAGATGGGCATTCGTGGTTTGATACTGGCCGATGACATACTGGTCGGTCGTGGGGTCATAGTCGCCCATCGCATTGGCCAAGAAGGGCAAGGCTAGCGTGTTCCAAACCCCGCCCGAGGTGTACCACAAAGTCGTGTTATTGCTCTGCGTGTACAGGAACTCGCCGGCGTTGGTAATCTCAACGTTGCAAAACTCACCGTTGGAACCGGGCGGCGCGGCCATGACGGGCGACCAGGTGTCTGTGGTGGGATCGTAGCGGTCAATCGTACCTGTATCATAGCCGTAAGCGTATAAATCGCCGTTTTGGCGGACGGCCATCTGGCAGCCGGTCTCATAAGGAGCCAGCGTTGTCCAGGCGTCGGTGGATGGGTTGTACACTGCGAAGGAAGTATCCCCGATATTCAGGCTGGTCTGGTATAACCGCGCCCCCAGCGGCTGGGTTTCGACTCCCTCGATACGGAAGGCCATATCCTGCAGGGTCACGCCAAGCACCGACCAGTTTTGCCAGGCCGTGCCATAGCCAAAACCGTCGCCGGGGTTGATGAACTGGCCGGTGTAGCCATTGGTTGTGTCCGATGCCTGGCGGCCATACTGTCCATAGGATGCGTAATTCATTGTTGGGTAAAAGACCAGCCACCAGTGGCCGGGAGGCAGGATGATTGGCGCTGCCAGGTTCAGTGTGGTATCGGATGGTAAACCTCCAGGGACGCCATTGCTGAGAACCACCTGCGGATCATTGGGAGGCAGGGTCAGCGTCCACTGCGGCGGGCTGCCGCCGCCCGACGGATCCCCGCAGGGAACGCCGGCGCAGTCGGCATAGAACTGCCAGGTCAGGCCGGTCGCATTCAGCAAAGTGGTAAAACCATTCCACCCGTCGCCCGGCAGATAGATCGTGTTAATCTCCCAGTAGGCAGCATTCACAAAGTCATCAGCCAGGAAGGAAGAGCTGGCTGGAACATCGGGAAAATCCTGGTCCACCCATGCACCTTGATTAACTGTGCTGAGCGGCTGATCCCAGAGAACGGCCTCCGGGCGAGCTAACGGCCCAGGGATTCCCAGGGGAAGCGCAGGCGATGATACCGTCAGAGTCGCATCACCGGCCCGGCCCTCGACGTTGACCGGCTCGAACGCCATCGAGCCAGCCAGCAGGGTCGGCGCCAGGTGCAGCACTTCTTGCACCACAATCGTATCGGAGGTCTGGACGGTAAAGGTAATACCATCATGCCAAGGCTCGCCGTTGATCGTCTTATCCCAGGCGATGAGATCGCTGCCCGGCACGCCAAAATTGTCCAACCGGGCAGTTTCGCTGAGATTGGTGTGGCCGGCAATACCAATCCTGGTGCCCTCCGGCGCGGGCGCGCCAGAGCATACATAGATTTGGTCAGGCTGGGCGCCGCCGTCAATATTGGTGAAGGCCAGGGTCACATCATTGCCCTCACGGCTGGCTTTCATGTGCGCTGTGGCAAAAGGCGCGGTAAGAGGGAAAAAGCCCAGACCAAAACCGCCGATGTTGTTGCCTGTATAGCACCCCGCATGATCAAAAGTTGCGCCGCCATCTTGCTGCTGCACCTTCAGGAACAGGTTGGTGGCACCGGCCCCGTAGTTGAGCAGCAAGGCCGCATATTGGGTATCGGTGCCATTTACGGCTACATCTGCTTCAGCGGCGTAACCATAGCCTGGGGCGTTGTTGAAGGTGGCCCGGCCTTTGCTGAAGCACCCCACGGTGTTACCCGAAACATCGCAGTTGCTGTTATGCACCGTCCAGTTCGGGCCAATTGGCCCATCGGCGCGGTTGAAATCATCCAGAACAGCCACGGACGAGGCTGAATTGACATTTTCCATCACAGAACCGCTTCGGGCTGCGCTTCCGGTGGAACTTCCCTCCTGGGCGGCCGGTTGATCCGACGCAGGCAGGGTCTCATCCCAAACAACCAACTGCGCACTCTGGCTGCTTTGACCGCTTGAGTCCGGTTGGGTCTTCCCAACCGCAGGCTGTGCATTCGTTGCCAGCGATACCAAGAGCATGCCAACGACGATCAAACTAAATAAATTTGCTTTCTTCATTCGTGCTTTCCTCCTTACTGCAATCGAAATATGAATTTGCATGGCTTAAGGCTGCGTACTCATGATGCATTGTGGACGGCTTATCTTCTCCTCCTCTCGGAATAGCATACCCTCGGCAAACCGGTATGGCTGGTTTCATGTGCAATTTGACACTTGATACTGATGCTCGTGAGATTTGCCCCAGGGATAGTTATCGTCTCGATCTTGAGTTTACCTGCGAAGCCCGCGGTTGCTTTTCTAACCCACTCATAACAGGTGGTGTCGCTGTCCAGATAAAACGGGATGATGAAGTTTAGCCTTTCTAAAGTATCATAATTCGATGCCGGATGTCAAGTCACCCAATAGTGTGACTTTCGTCACTTGCGGAGCTGTGAAATCAGCCTTACAATTGATAATGAGTATTATTCGCAATAAAACTGATCGAAGGATAGATTACATGGATTTGATCCGCACACAAGGCCGCCGCATCACTCGCCAGCGGCGGCTGGTACTGGAAACGCTGCGCGACAGCCAGGAACACCTGGATGCATATGCATTGTTCGAGCGCGTCAAAGTGCGTGACTCGAAGATCAGCCTGGCGACGGTATACCGCTCGCTGGCATTGCTCAAAGAATCCGGGTTGGTACAGGAAAATCGCCTGGGGGAAGATCACGGCCACTTCGAGGCGACGCAGGCTACCCCGCATTATCACTTCACCTGTCTCGGCTGTGGATGCGTGATCGAGTTCGAAGCGCCCCAGGTGATGGAAGTCGTGGCTACGCTGTGCTCCGGGCAGGCCTTGCAAGTTACCGGCGTCAACCTGCACCTCAGCGGGTATTGCGCTGATTGTCATGCGCCGGGCCAGGATGGAGGCTGCGGATGAAACTGACCTTGCAGAATGGTCACGCCAACCGGCTTGGATTGGCTTCGCAGTCGTTGGGCGATCTGCCCTCCGGGGGATCGGGTGTGGTGAGCGGGTTGAATGGCGGCAAGGAATTCAGCTCGCGCGCCTCTGCGCTGGGTTTGACCGTGGGTGCAGAGGTGACCATGGTACAAAATTTCGGCCACGGCCCGTTGATCGTGACCGTTCGCGGGACACGCCTCGCCCTCGGGCGCGGCGAGGCCCAGAAAATCCAGGTGGACTCCCGATGACGCCTCCCGCCGCCGAGATCACGATCGCCCTCGCCGGGCAGCCCAATGTCGGCAAGTCCACCGTGTTCAACCTGCTCACGGGTTCGCATCAGTATGTGGGCAATTGGCCGGGGAAAACCTGCGAGCAGAAAATAGGCGTTTACCACCTCGATGGCGCTGCCATCAATATCGTTGATCTCCCCGGCACTTACAGCCTGTCAGATAATTCGGAAGATGAGCGTGTGGCGCGTGATTTCATCATTCGGGACAATCCCGATGCAGTGGTGGTCATCGTCAACGCCGCGGCTTTGGAGCGCGATCTATACCTGTTGGCCGAGCTTCTCCTCCTGCCAAAGCCGATCGTGGTGGGCCTGAATATGCTCGACGTGGCCCGTCAAAACGGCGCGACCATCGAGCCGCATGTGCTGCAGGCGGCGCTGGGGCTGCCCGTTATCCCGATGGTTGCCAGCTACGGTGAGGGGCTGCAAGCCTTGATGGCTGAGGCATCCCGCGTGGCCCAAAACCCACTGGCGCAGTCCCCCAACCGGCCTGAGATTCGCCAGGATCACCAGCAGGTGCTCGATGATATCCAGAAATTGATCGCTGGGCGAGCGCCGGAGCCGTATCCCGTCAATTGGGCAACGTACAAACTGCTGGAAGGCGACGCGGAAATTACTGCACTGGTGCGCCAGCAACTGGGCGCCGATTGGGATGCCGTTCAAGCCATCCTTCTTCAGCATGACGATGCTTTTCTGGCGGTGGCCAGCGGGCGTTATGAGTGGATCGCCCGCATGGTGCGCGCCGCCGTCATCCGTCCCAAAGCCGGGCAGTTCACACTCACCGACCGTCTCGACCGTGTGGCAACCCATCCGGTTTTGGGATTGTTGGCCTTGATCGGCGCGTTGGGCGTGCTCTTCTGGTTAACCTACGCCATCGGTGCGCCGCTGCAAGCCTGGATGGAGACGCATCTAATTCAGGCAGCGGCAGCCTGGGCGCGCCAGGCATTGCAGGGCGCACCCTCGTGGATGATCGGGCTGGTGGCCGACGGCGTGATCAGTGGGGCAGGCACGGTGCTCACCCTGCTGCCCATCCTGATGATCTTCTTCACCGGGCTGGGGCTGCTCGAAGATATGGGCTATATGGCGCGCGCCGCTTACGTGATGGATCGTTTCATGCACTTGATGGGCTTGCATGGCAAGAGCTTTCTGCCGATCTTCCTCGGGTTTGGCTGTAACGTCCCCGCCGTGATGGGGTCGCGCATCATCGAGTCGCCGAAGGCGCGGTTGATCACCATTCTCGTCTCTCCCATCGTGCCGTGTACCGCCCGCTTGTCGGTCGTGGCTTTCCTGGCGCCGATCTACTTTGGGGCTAACGCCATCTGGGTTTCGTGGGGCCTGATCGCGTTGAGCCTGCTGGTGCTGTCCGCGGTCGGTGTGGCGCTGCATGAGTTGTTCCTGGGGGGAGAGCACACCCCGTTCATCATGGAACTCCCGCTCTACCACGCGCCCAATCTGCGGGTCATCGGGCAAGGTGTGTGGCAGCGATTGGTTGATTTTTTGAAGACTGCCGGCAGTATCATCCTCGTGGTATCTATCCTCTTATGGGCGCTGTCCACCTTTCCCAACGGCAACATCGAGACCAGCTACCTGGCCTGGTTTGGGCGGCTGCTGGCCCCCACCGGCAAGCTGATGGGGCTGGATTGGCAGATGATGGTGGCCATGCTCACCAGCTTCGTGCGCAAGGAAAACACCATTTCGACGCTGGCTGTGTTGTACGGCGGGCACAGCGCGGGTTTGTCGGCGGCGCTGGCTGAACGGCTCACGCCGGCGGCCGCGCTGGCGTTCCTTGCTGTGCAAATCCTGTTCATTCCCTGCGTAGCGACCGTGGCTGCCATCCGGCAGGAGACTCGTTCGTGGCGCTGGACGTTGGCGAGCATGGGATTGCTGTTGGGAATCTCGTTATTGGCTGGGATCGGCATCTACCAGGGGGCGCGGCTGATCGGATGGGGGATGTGACGATGCCCGTTTCTGGCGCAAATGAACCCTTCGACTGCGCTCAAGATGCGTCATCAGGCGGTCTGAGCGCAGTCGAAGACCGATTTTTGGTGAAGTTATGTTAGAAAAATTATTGGCAATTATCACCCGTGAAGGGAGCTACCATCCGGCAGAGCTGGCCCGCCG
Organism: Candidatus Aquidulcis sp.; assembly: GCA_020723385.1. Lineage (GTDB taxonomy): Bacteria > Chloroflexota > Anaerolineae > Anaerolineales > UBA4823 > DYIZ01. The sequence continues at coordinate 3,241 of DYIZ01000134.1, read as the reverse complement.
GTTGGAGGTGAGCGAGACGCTGATCGAGCAAATGCTGGCGGCGCTGCAAAAGGCGGGTTATTTGCAGCCGGTGGAGACCTGCGCCAGCGACCACTGCGGCGGCTGCCAGTTGCAAAGTGCGTGCAGTACCCCAAAAGCGCGGCTGTGGGTGGCAAGAAAGATTTGAGATTCTATTCTTTGATTTCACTACCTGACAGATCAAATCACGAACAGCACGAATGAACGAATGACACGAATTTTATTACAGAAACATTCGTGTATTCGCCCATTCGTGGCATTCGTGATTAAAATGCAGCCATTACTGAAAAATGTCCGGCAGCAACTCCTTCGATGAGAATCGCTCAATCATCCCTCTGCGGGTATAATTTCCCCATTCCACAACTTTAGAAAGGTATCCCATTATGCCTAGTATCGTTTACTACGGTTCTCCCCGCCAAGCGCGGCTGGAGTGGAAAGAAACGCTGCCCGCCAAGCTGGACCTTATCCTCGAAAAACTCAACCTGCGCGAGCGGGTCAAGAATGAAACCGTCGCCCTCAAAATGCACGTGGGCAACGGGGTTGGCTATTCCACTGTCCACCCGGTTTTCGTCCGGCGGGTGGTCAAAGCCATCAAGGAGGGCGGCGGCAAGCCTTTCATCGCCGATGTGAACTGGGATGTATCCGGCGCGGAGACGCGCGGCTACACCGCCGAAGTGCTTGGCTGCCCCATTTATCCCGCCGCCGGGCCGGACGAGAAGTATTTTTATACCTACCATCGCCCGTACAAGAACATCCAGGATTGGAAGCTGGCCGGGATGATCCAGGACGCCTCGTTCCTGGTCAACTTTGCCCACGTCAAAGGCCACCCGAGCTGCGGCTTCGGGGCGGCCTTCAAAAACCTGGCGCTGGGCTGCATGGCGGGCGAGACGCGCGGCGCGATGCACGACACAGTGCAGCACGATGAATACTGGTTCCCCGAGTATTGCCCCGACGACGAAACCCGCCAGCGCATCATGGCCGCCTGCCCGTTCGAGGCGCTGGTGGAAGATAAACAGCGCCCCGGTTACCTGCACCTGCATCCTGAGCAGTGCAATGCCTGCGGGCGCTGCCTGAAGATCGCCCCGCCGGGTAGCTTGAAAATAGATGCGCTGAATTTTCATTCCTTCCAGGAAGCCTGCGCCATTAGCACGGCGATTGCGCTGTCCACCTTCGAGCCGGGCAAAGTGACCCATCTCAGCCTGGCGACGCAAATGACCCCGGTGTGTGACTGCTTTGGTTTCACCAGCATGCCCATCCTGCCGGATGAGGGCATCTTTGGCTCAGATGACATTGTGGCGATTGACCGGGCGGTGCTGGATAAAACCATGAATCTGCGGCTGATCGAGGAAAATATGCCCACCTCGATGGAAGTCCACACCCGCCAGGGGCATCCCTTCCGCTGGCTGCACGGCCCCCTGAAGGATCCTTACATCGTGACCGAGTACGGCGAGGCGTTAGGCCTCGGCTCCCGTGATTACGAGCTGGTGGACGTGCTGCCGGTCGAAAAATTCGAGCGGGCCGGCATGGCCTACATCCCCGCAAATTGAACGCGGTATAATCCTCTCGACAGACTATTGAAGATGACTCCCGATTTGGGATGAGTGAGCGGGCGAAGCCCGCTCACTCATCCCAAATCGGGAAAACCCTCTTTCCTCCCGGAGACGATATGACCGAACGAAAAATACGCGTCATCATTGCCAAGCCCGGCCTCGACGGGCACGACCGCGGGGCCAAAGTCGTCGCCCGCGCTTTGCGGGACGCCGGCATGGAAGTGATCTACACCGGCCTGCGCCAGACCCCCGAGATGATCGCCGAAGCCGCCTTGCAGGAAGATGTGGATGTGGTGGGGTTGTCCATCCTGTCGGGCGCGCACATGGCGCTCGTGCCACGCGTGCTCGATCTGCTCAAGACCAACGGGCAGGGGCACGTCAAAGTCTTCCTCGGCGGTATCATCCCCGATGAGGATGTGACCCAGCTCAAGGCGCTGGGCGTGCTCGGCGTCTACGGCCCAGGCGCGCTGTCCGAGACCTACATCAACGACATCCGCCAGGCGGTCAATCCATAGCCCTTGCCCACAACAGTTCTCATTTGGGCGTCGTTGCGAGCGTTTTCAGCGAAGCAACCCCCTGATTTGCTACAGAGAGATTGCTTCGCTCGCAAAAGAACTCGCTCGCAATGACAGAATGAGAATTGCTGCTTGCCCATTTGCTTTTTTGCAGATTTGCTGATTTCCCCCCATGTCTCTCTCCACATCCCTCCTCGCTGGCGACCGGCTGGCGCTCGCCCGGGTGTTGTCGTTCGTCGAGAATGACGCCCCCGAGGGCCGCGCCGCGCTCGGCGAGTTGTTCGCCCACACCGGGCGCGCCCACCTCATCGGCGTCACCGGCGCGCCGGGAACGGGCAAATCCTCGCTGGTCAATCAACTGGCCCGCTATTATCGCCAGCCGCCCGCGGGGGAGTCTCCGCGCCGGGTGGCGATCATCGCCGTGGACCCCACCAGCCCGTTCACCGGCGGGGCGATCCTCGGCGACCGGGTGCGCATGCGCGACCTGGCGGGCGACCCGGGGGTGTTCATCCGCTCGATGGCTTCGCGCGGCTCGCTGGGCGGGCTGGCGGCGGCCACGGCCAGCATGGTGCAGGTGTTCGATGCCGCCGGGTTCGAGGTGGTGCTCGTCGAGACGGTGGGCGCGGGCCAGGCCGAGGTGGACATCGCCCGGCTGGCGCACACCACGCTCGTTATCGAAACTCCCGGCATGGGCGACGACATCCAGGCCATCAAGGCCGGTATCCTCGAAATCGCCGATATCCTCGTCATCAACAAAGCCGACCGGCCCGGGGCTGATAATGCCGAGCGCGCCCTGCGCAATATGCTGGAGATGGCGCATCCCATCCCGCATGTATTCCACAACCACCGGGCGTTGAGCGCCCCGGAGCCGATCTCTCCCGACCAGCCGATGTGGGTTCCGCCTATCCAGCGCACGGTCGCTACCCAGGGGACGGGCGTCGCCGAGCTGGCGGCAGCCATCGCCAATCACGCCGCGCATCTGCGCCAGACCGGCGAGTGGCAGCGCCGCGACCGCTACCGCCTGGAAGCCGAGCTGGACACGGCTCTGCGGGAGACGCTCATGGCCCGCTGGCGGGCGTCGGTCTCGGACGCGATGTATCTCGAAATTTTGGAGGGCTTGGTCGCGCGGCGGCTGTCGCCGGGCGAGGCGGTGGAAAA
>DYIZ01000133.1:5137-19919 GCA_020723385.1 Candidatus Aquidulcis sp. | reverse complement strand
CAACGCCCCCCGAACGGGGAGCGACCAGCACTTCAGTTCACCTCCTTCCTGTCATTTTAGTTTCAATCCACGCCCCCCGAACGGGGAGCGACGGCTAGTTGTCTTCCAGCCTTCTAACAACCGGGTGTTTCAATCCACGCCCCCCGAACGGGGAGCGACTCGCCAGCGCCCGGCGTTTGAATTCGGTGTCTATGTTTCAATCCACGCCCCCCGAACGGGGAGCGACAATCGCTGCCGGGCGGGGCTGGTGGATGGGTCAGTTTCAATCCACGCCCCCCGAACGGGGAGCGACTCACCAACACCTTGCGCCTGCTCCATCTGCCCGCCGTTTCAATCCACGCCCCCCGAACGGGGAGCGACAATCGGGATCGAGACACACCCACAGCAGCGCATCGTTTCAATCCACGCCCCCCGAACGGGGAGCGACCGCAACATCTGGGGGTGACGCGACCGCCTCCCCCAGATGTTGGTTCTTCGTTTATCAGTAAAGCCAAAATAAGGTAAACTTTCGCTTTGGATCGAGAAATTTTCGGTTGTTAAGGATCAATTGGCTTGCGAACCTGCCAGAGATTCCATGTTCACTTTGGGTTCGCAAATTGGGGTTTCAGGCAACCAATGTGCCAGTCAAATCGAGGCTGGGCTTTGCGCCGACATGCTCCACACGACTTTTCCATTCATCTCCCAGGTAGTAGTACCGAAGACTATCTTTCTTGGGGTCAATCAGTCTTTCGAGGTTAGCCTGGAGGTTTTTCAGGCGCGCCGGATCAATGATGCATTCAAAGACCGAGTTTTGCACCCGTTGTCCGTAATCCTGGCAGGCTTTGGAAACTTTCCGCAGCCGTTTCTTGCCGGCATCGGTTTCTGTGTTGACATCATAGGTGATCAGCACCATCATAAGCGCCTCCCTTAAGGCCAGAAGAAGGGCGGGTATGCATCCAGGTCGCCGCGCAGGAAACGGGCCAGGAGCATGGCCTGAACATGCGGGATCAATCCAAAGGGGATACGCTCATTGAGGAAAGGATGAGCAATCTCTTCTTTTTTTCGTTCCTGCCAGGCTGTCAGAACCGCTTTCCGGGTATCGTCATCCATCAGGATGCCGCCGCTTTCTTTTTGTGTGAATCCCTTGCCGGTCACCTGCTTACGATTGACCAGCGAGAGCGCCAGCCGGTCGGCAAACACGGGGCGCAGCTCCTCCATCAGGTCGAGAGCCAGCGAGGGGCGGCCGGGCCGATCTTGATGCAGAAACCCCACGTAGGGGTCCAACCCCACTGTCTCCAAGGCCGAGGCGACCTCGTTGGTCAAAAGCGTGTACAGGAACGAAAGCAGCGAATTCATGTTATCCAATGGCGGACGGCGAGACCGCTCTTCGAAGTGAAAGTCATCGCGCTGCTGCAAAATCAATTGGTCGAACACACTGAAGTAGATTTTGGCTGCACTGCCTTCGAAGGCCATCAAATCATTGATCGTTTGACACCCTGGGATGACGGCGAGAATCCCTTTGAGCGCAGCCGACGTTTGTCTGAGCGCCTGTACGTCCACCAACAGGGCGTGATCGCGCAGGGCGCGCTCGATCACTTTACGGCAGTTGGCGATCTTGCCGAGCAAAAAGCTGGCTGCGATGGGGACGCTCTCCAGGTTCTTCTCTGAAACATCGTATTGCTTCTTACGCAGCAATACGTTGCCTTGCACTTTGCCGTTGACCCGCGCCAGGAAGCGACCGTTGGGGGTGAGAAAACATAATCCCACACTACGCTCTGCACACGCCCCCATCAGAGCGGGGCTGACGCCCAGGTAGTTGAAGCAAACGATGTTCTCGAGGTTGTGCAGGGGCAGGCGCATGGAAACAGCCTCTTCCTTTTTGATGACGATGTTTTCACCGTCCAGGGAAAGGTAAGCTTCGGGGATCGTGACGTACAGGACATTGGCGAGTTTCTTCATGGATTATGCGCCTTCGATTTGCTGGCGGATGTACTGGGAGGCAGGGATGGTTTTTGCCTGCAACCCCGGCAGGCAAATATCGGCCAGGGAGCAGGAACGGCAGGCCTTGGAGGTTTTGACGCGCGGCGTGTAGCCTCTTCGGAAGTAGGCGTGCATTTCCTCGGCCATGCTGCGAACCAGCTCACGCAGCTCGGCGGTCAGCTCGACAGCCAGGCGATGTCGGGTTTCGCCATAATACAGGCAGCCGGCTGGGATGCTGACGGCCAGCATTTCTTCGAGACACATGGCCTGGGCGCAGAGCTGGGCTTCGTCGCAGGGGTCGCGCTTTTCGTGGCCGCGCTTGTACTCGACGGGCATGGGCAGAAAGAGACCTTCTCGCCCCGGAAGTTTCACGCCGTCCGGGGATTCAGTAAATTCGACCACGTCGCACACCCCCGACAGCCCCAACCGGTAAGATGCGATCGGCACGGCGCGGGCAGTGATAACCCCTTTGCGGATCTCGGTAAAGAAGGGGTCATCCGTCCGCTTGTGCAGGAGCCTGCCTTCGGCGGTGAGCACGTTCTCCTGCCACTGGCGCTCGACGTGAATCAGCGCCCACTGCCGGCGGCAGAAGACGAAGTGCTGGATGCCGGAGAGGGGGAGGAGCTCGTCGGGGGTGTATTCGGAGTGGGTCATTTTTCGATAACTTACTCGCCGTCAATCATTTCGCATTTCAGGCCAGACAACTCGTTCAGTGCGATGTCATAATCCTCGATGCTCTTGGGTTCTTCCACCCCGTCTTTGACACACACATTCAGCAGACGGTGAACTTTAGCCGATGAATACTGCCCGTTAGGGCTGTTGTGTTGCCACCAATAAACTTTATAAACTTCCATGCTGCCCTCTGGCCGCGCCGAGGAAGCATCATTGCGAAACAGGGTTTTTAACGCTTCTTTGATAGCTTCGGCATCTTCATCTGAGAAACCGGTTTTGGTGGCAAGTTGGGGGTTCATGCTGCCGTAAAACACATAAATGCCATGATCCACGCGGTGCTTCATGCCCATCGTGTCGGAGCCGCGCTTTGTACCATCTCCCTCGCCGCTGACGCTTTTGGTGATTTGGAGGCTCGAAATCCGGTCAAGCACCGGGGCTACCGAAAAAGCGGGATGGATGGAAACCGGGCCGCGAATACCAATAGAGACACCCGCGTCATCTCCAGTGCCTTTATAGGCAAAGACTTGTCCAAAAGAGCGGACATCTATCCATTCTTTGCAAGCAGCGTCCCGATATTTCTTCTCGTCTTTCATACCAACACTTTTCAGCACGCCGTCCGCCCGGCTGCGCAGGCTGCGGTAATCGTCTACGCGGTTATCGTCGGACTGAACAAAAATCGAGTGACCCTCGCCCATGAGCCGATTGCGAATCTTGCGTTTGATGGAAACATCAGAAAGTTCGCCAAAACCGTCAAAAGTGACGCGCGGACGATTGCCATTCAAGGGGTCACCGTTGGGATTGGCATTGTTGACACATACAATCACTGCAAAGTCAATTTTGTTATTCAGGGTAGCCATGTTTTATTTGCTCCTTATCGTTGGTGAGTTGATTAATTGGTTTCGTCTTCGTCGGTTTCTTTGTTGGTATCGCTTGGGCGTAAATATTCCCGCTGGGAATGGTAGCCCAACAAGAATTCACCACTCAGCCTTTTATCGCTGATGAAATCTTCCGGGTTGAAGGATGCGATAACATCGTCAATCATACGTTGTCGCTTCTTCGATTTGCCTCCCAGCCGGGCTTTATACGGGGTCAGCGCCAGTTCAATGGTTCGCCAAGTGCTAAACGGACGCTCTGCGAAACGTTGCATTAAACGGGCGGCATTAGTTGGGCGGTCTTCGCCCGCTTTATTGAGCGCCCATTCTTCCAGGCTTTCCGCTAGCGCAAGCAGCCGGCCATAGAGATAATCTCTTGTTGTACGATTATGGTCAAGTGCCATTGAATAGTTCTCCTTTCGATTGTGTTTTCTGAACAATGCACAGGCGATGGTTAAGGTTTTGTTCCAGGTGTATTCATCATCACCATAGTATCTTTTGTCGTCCGGGTTTCTGATGCCAACCCTATTGGATGCGCGTCGAACGACCATCTCAACCAGGTCGCGTGGAATGGGTTGGCTGTCAACAATGCATGACAATAACCGTGAGATAGTCGCCCCGCGGAGTTTATCGTCCAAGCGGCTTCCATATACGGCTTCAGCAATATCATTGGGAGCGGGCGCACCGATAAAAGGAATGTATTTTTTCTTGGGCTTGCCGTTTTTATCAAGCCCCTCGATAGAATGATACCGGTGCAGCCAGGCACAGGATTCTTGCCAGTCATCAAGTCTCTGCAAGAAATCGAAGCCAGTGAATTCACGGTAATAGGCAATTGCCATCCGCCCCGGTGTGGCAGAGTCCAATCCCATCACCACAATGTCTGTGGTAGGGCCAATCTCTTGACGATAGCCAGCAATTTTCTTTTTTAGCCTGATTGCTAGGTCTTGCGCCGTATCTGCGGATAATTCACCTGCTGATACATCACCTGCAAGCATAGAAACAGCGTCGTCCGTTGGTTTAGGGATTTGAACACCGGTGACGGCCCAGGCGACAATAGCCAGGTCGCCTTTCCGATAGCCTTGTCGGCTAATCAGCCAACGCAGAGCAAAATGCGCCTTTTGGGTGGCTTCAAACCCAACGGTTGCCGCTTGTTCTGCCGTCAGGAAGCGGCCTCGGAATGTAAAGCCTGAACTATCGTTCGATGAAATTAGTTTGGCTTTATCGCCATCGTTGCGCACTTTAGCCGGATGCTGGTCGGCAGTAAATTCTGTTTCACCAGTGACATAACATAAAGATTTTCCCTCTTTGGTACTTGAATAGTAACGAAACCATTTTTCCCAAAGGATTTTATCTTTCCAGACCTTGGTTTCAAGTTCTCCGGGAATTTCCACTTCCCAGCGCACAAATGCGTCGTCCTGAGATGCAAGCAACTCGAATATCTTGGGCACGGTTTCACCCTTTTTCTTTTCCCAGGTTGACAAGAGTTTCCCATTACCTCCAACAATCAAAATCTGGTGGGCAACCAAATCCTCAATCACGCGGCCTTTTTTGACATAATTCAGGACAGCGATTGCTTTTGGGTGAGAATTTTCCGAGTCACACCACCTTTCCAGTTGAGAAATGTAAGAAGCAAAGTACGGCTTCTTGCTTCCGCCATGTTTTGAGTAATCCACTGCAACATACTGCAATTTGTCACACAATGGATGCGCTGCTTCGCCGCTTGTTCGCCCGCCAGAAGCCTCTGTGCAGGGAATAATAGTTCTTGCTTCGTTCTTGGAAATGACCCTTGCCCCTCTGAAGCTCCCGTTTCCATCAATGGTAATTTCAATTTGCGCCTTTTGCGTAGTATGGCAGATGGGGAGCAGGGGAACTTCATTTTCATCAGAACCCGCGCCAATCATAGACTGACAATTGTTATACGTTTCGTACAACTTTTGAATCCAACTCATCGCTTACACCCTCCCTTCTTCGTAACCTTCGAGCAAGGCTTCTTCCTGGAAGCCAATCGAAGCGGGCGGATTGGCCTTCATCGGCCTGATAAATTTACGGACGGCGCATTCTTCCGGGCGGACAAACTCAATAACGCCATTGACCATCTTGGGCCGCCAGAAGCGCGCATGAAATTCGTCTTTCCCGATTTCATCGGGATAATCGAAACCGTGAAACATTAGATCAAAGGCGAGTTCGCCGTAGGTGTCATAGAAACCCGCTCCTTCGCCAAATTCGCACGGCTCGACATAGCCCTGGCATTCCCGCGTGCCGAGAAAAACATCCCTTCTGCCGCCGCGCTTAATCATGCGTTTGGCAACGAAGAAATGTTTGTTCTCATTTCGGTCATTCGCCAAATCCTCACGGTACAGATTCCACTTGAATCGCGCCTGTATCTGATATTCCACATCCATCAAATAGGTATAGATGGCAAGCGAATTTCCCCCGCCATATTCAACCGGTTTGGCGCTGCGGGTCTGTGTTCTGATAGGCTTCATCACCCTGACCTTGTCAATTATCCAGATAATCGTCGGCTTCCAATAAACCGAACTTAGGACTCCTTTCAGGGCTTCATAGGTTGGAATATGATACGAGCATTTTTCCCCGCCGATTTTGGTCAGCGGATCGGTAAACAGGGCATGCCTGCTCGTTACCTTGAATTCGACAATATTATCCATGGGGCCTCCTTATGCTGTTAAGAATGGCATGTCATTGACAATCTCATCACACCAGCCGAACTGGCCGCTGTAGTATTGACTGTCCAGATACAAAATTCCTGAACCTTCTTGCACCTCCCGGATTGCGCCTTTGTCCGCCATTTTCTTGAGTTCGTGGGGCAGTAGATTAACCGAATATCTCTGCGCTCGCTTGATAAGTTTATACTGTGTTTCGATTTCAAACGCGCCGCAAAGTTCAGCAATTATCTTCTCCCCCGGTTTGCTATCCTCGCCAGGTTTGCCATAGGGAACAACAACGCCCCGCGTAAGCGAATCTATGACATGAAATGCTTTCGACGCAGTTTGAAAGGATTGTTTGAACGGAATTACTGAAGCGGGTTGGGAAATTTTCTGATTTGTTGCTGCAGAAATTTGGTTCTGAGCCAGCAGGTTGAATAAATCGTCTGCCCTGCCAACCAGCGAATCCTTGCTAACCGGATAAACCATCTCGCTTTGACGCTCATGAAAATAATACTGGTAATAGGTTTCCACCGCAGTCAGTCCAAGCCGGTCGTTCCCGAACATTTCCGGGTTATCGTTGTAATCGCTTAAGATACGTTTTGCCTTCTCCGCGCCAATCTGGATTTCTTTCAATTTATCAATGCTTTCATCCTGCGGGTTCACAATCCACAAATTTCCAGAATTCCGCCTGCCATGCCGATTACATCGCCCTGCGGCCTGAACGATGGAATCCAGCCCGGCCAGGTAGCGAATGACCGAACCGAAATCAACATCCACACCCGCTTCAATTAACTGCGTGCTGACGCAGATTACCGGCTGTTTTTTCTCCAGCTTTTCCCGCACGGTATTCAGCACATCCAAACGATGCGCCGGACACATATTCGTGCTGAGATGGCAGTGATAAACATCATCCAATTTTTTCCCGGCAATCATCTGATAGAGAGATCTGGCAGAACGCTTGGTATTGACGATTACCAGTACGCTACCTTTTTCTTGTAATTCGGTTTCAATACACTCGGCAATTTCTTCGTCAGTCCAACCGCCGATTTTTTGCCCATCGAAGGTTTCCACGCGTTTCAGTTTCTCGAATAATTCGTTTTCGTTCTGGATAATTCTTTGCCCGGCTGGCAATGAGCGTTCCGGCGGTTGGACTTGTTCCAAGAGCGGTTGAGTTGCCGTACAAAGCACAACCGTTGCGCCGCAATTATTGACCAGAAACCGAATTGCTAGGTTGAACATATGAACACAGCGAATAGGAATCGTCTGGATTTCGTCAAAAATAATAACCGAGTTTGCCAATTGGTGCATTCGCCGCGCCCCGCGTGTGCCTGAACCGAACAAGGTCTCCAAAAACTGAACCTGGGTGGTGAAAACTACAGGCGCATCCCAATTTTCGACCAGCAGGTTTTGTCGTTTGGTTTCTTCTTCTGGGGTCAGGTTGGAGTGGTGTTCCAGAACAACCCGGTCTAAAAATTGACCGTTCTCGTCCCGGTCTTCCAGAATCTTCCTGACTTCATCGGCGTTTTGGTCAATGATGGAAGTATAGGGAATCACATAGATAACCCTGTCCATTCTGTGGTGTGAAGCGTGATTCAGGGCAAAGCGCAGGCTTGCCAGGGTTTTCCCGCCGCCGGTTGGTACTTTCAACTGGTAGATTCCCTTGGGTTTGGATGAAAAATCCAGACAAGCATGAGAAACCTGAGTGCGCAACTCGTCCACTTCGTTCTTTTCGGCTTCGTTCTCGAAGGTTTTCAATTTGGCGTCCAATCGTTCAACCAGGATTTCCCAGGAGTGATATTTGCCATAACTTCTAATGCGGCTGTTTCCTGGAAATTCAAAATCAGCCGTATTCAGCCGATCGGCGTCAATCACGCAACTGAAAAGAAAGCGAATAAGCAGGCCATACTTGAACATCAATGTATCCTGATGGTCATTCTCCTCTTTGAGCGACTTCAATTTTTCAATCAATTGCTTCATCAACACATCATCAGCGAGCAGTTTTTCTATTGCCAATCTCTCCCATTCTTCCAAGTTTGAGAGCGCTTCGCTAACATGTGTATTATTTTCCAGTTTTTGAATCCTGCGCGTGAAATTATCCTCACCACTTGGTAGCAGACAATCAATCAGGCCGGAATGATGGGATGCAACTGCAAGGGCTAATACTTGCGCAGTAATTCGCCCCTCACCGCCCTTATCCCAAAAATGCTTGTAAATGACCTGCGCGCCCGCGCTGGAATGGTCTATTTTTCCCTTTTTTGACGCCACATCGGTAAATCCGTCTTCGTCAGGTTCAATGATGCCAATGGCAGAGCGAATGTAATTTTGAAATTCCTGGCTGGCTTTTCCCAAATCATGCAATAATCCAAGCACTTCGCCAGATTTATCCAGCCCAATTTTCGCGGCGAAATGTTTTGCCAGCGCCGAGGCCTCGGTTAAATGCGTCCACAGATATTGAGGGTCTTCACAGTTCTTGTCTCTCTTACGAACGTGCGCAATTGGCTTATCTTTTTCATCATCTACCTCCACCCCATACACCCTCGCCATCATTCTCGTCTCCCTCATCAGCGCCTCCCGCAACCCCTCCGGCTCCAGCGCCTCGCAGTCCGCTCCCCACCCCCGCACCCAGGGCAGCAAATCCAGCGTGTCGGCCACGTCCACCTGCCAGCGCAGCCAACCGGGTTTGTCGGGATCGTCCAGCGTGACTTGCGAGGGGTGCCAGCGGGTCTCGAGCACCCGTTCTCGAACCTGCGGGCTGAAGCGCAGCGCCACGCGCACAGTCTCCTCGCCGGAAACAATGCTCCAGGCGTTGCGCAGAATCTCCAGGCCGGGGAAATCGGGCGGGATGGCATAATCCTCGCGGGTCAGGCGCGCCGATTCGATGCGTTCGAGCTTGTAGGCGCGCAGGGCGTTCACGATGGCGCTGTGCCCGATCAGGTAGGTGGAAAACCCGATGGGTGAGGGTTCCAGCAAATAGGTGCAAAAGGTTGTGGTGAAGGGCTTCTTCCAGTTCAGCGGGCGATAGGTCAGCTCGATTTTCTTGCGGTAGATATATCCGCGCACCACGTCGCGAAAAATTGGCTGATAACCCTCCTGCACGGGCCGCCCAGCCAGCTCGCGGGCAGCCTGCTCGATTTCGTCCCCCACGCCGGCATCAGCCTTCAAGACGGATGCCAGCTTGAGTAGGGCGGTCTCGGCAGGCTCGTTGCGTTTGTCGTGCTGTTTCACCAGCAACCGCGCCCCCAGGTAGAGCGTGACGGCTTCCTCGGGCGAAAGGTCGAACGGCCGCAGTCGAGATTCTTTGAGCCTGAGCGGGAACCAATAGATGCCATCCTTATACGCTTTGCCTTGTTCTTCTAATGCATGCAGGTAATTGTTGACTGTGCGATGCTCGAAACCAGCTTCATCGGCGATTTCCGCCTGGGTAAGCCCGAGTGGATGTCGGCACAACAACAGATAAGCACGGTCGAGTCTCTGCTGTTTCGTTACCTCGTCTATTTTTGGCATAGCGCATATCCTCCTGACTCTATTTTATTGGGCAGTTGGAAAATTACCAAATTAATCTTTTCCCACTCAATCCGTAAACCACGATCTTCCCTCCCGGTAAGCTTTCTTCTCTTCTTTGAGATCATTCAAATAATTGTTGACAGTGCGGCGCTGCCAGCCCAATTCCTCGGCGATTTCGGACTCTCTAACGCCCCCACGTAGACGCCGTAGCAGCCGTAGCAGTAAATTTTGCCTTTCCTCATGTTCTCCATCTGACAAGCGGGCCATTGTAGCCTCCTGAAAGTAGTTGGTCTACTTTCAGGATAATGGCCGGTTGGAAACTAATCTTCCAACGAGTGAAATAGATCAATAACTCCGGGCGCGCCAGCGACAAGGAGATCGGGTTCATGGAGCAATCTGTATCGGTTGAGAAAAATCCATTTCAAACACCCTCCAACAACGCGCCGAGCTTTATGTTATGGTTATAGCACAACATCTTGCTGTACGCCACAACATTTGGGAGCCGTTTCGAAAATACAGGATAACCAAGATCATTGTAAAACATCACTCCCGGTGATTCAATTACCGGGGGTGATGTTTGCGTGCCAATATTGAATGCTGAGAGCTGCACTATATTAAAAACGTAGCGCCCGGCCTGAGGGGGGCAGGTCGGGCACTACTGGGTTATTGTAGTCCGATTCCATTAGGGGTGAATTGACTTTTGTCACAAGCACCGCTGACGAATGTCATAGCTTGGACCATGTTTGCGCGCAAACGTCGCAGTGGCATTTGCGCGGGCACCCATCCCGCACTTTGCGCTGCCTGATCACCTGGTGGCCGCATTCGAGGGTGAGCAGCCACCAGGTAGCCTGAATTATGCGCGGGCCGGCCTGGACTGAGACTCTGACCAGGTCGGATCTGATTACTCGCCGAAAGGGTATACTCTCAGAAAAATCGGGTTTTACCCCGGGTCGCCGCCTTTTACTAGGAGGTGAGATCTTTTTCTGATCGGCTTGCAATTCCTGCCGCTTTGCTTCAATGGCTTCTTGCCATCGTTTTCTCAGCCGCCACCCCCATCCCCTGCTGTAGAAGATCACACCATCCCGAAGCGGCTTATAAAGACCACGGACTGATCCTGCATTATACGTGCCATAGTTTTTCGGGTGGTGTTGTCTGTACTCTATGCACCATTGTTCGAGACATTCGAGTTGTTTCAGGAGTTCTGCTGTTATCGGTCTCTTGGGGGGAGCCATCATCTTCGTCCTCATCACCAGCCTGCCTATGTCTGTTACTGAGCTGGTCTACAAATGTTTCAAAGTTGTAAACGATTTCTCCATCCAGCTCAGCCTTCAGGATTTTTAACCGTGATCCATCCGGCATTACAAATTCCTGTTGAGTTGGGTCAATATTGTGCTGAACGAGATATTCAACAAAAACCAGGATCCAAGGCCTTTGAGCAATTGATACCTGTTCGCCGTTTTCGAAGGCCATAGTTAAGCCATTAGCAAAAAAGGTTATTCTCATTTGTTATCTCTCGATGATCGGAAGAAAGACCCGTCCTGTTGTGCAGAGGCCGCTTTCCTCGGGCAGCTCCCACATATACCGATAGACCGGCGCGGTGCTCAGCTCGTACCCATCTACCCAGTTCGCATACATCTGCACATAGCGGCCGCATACGTCCACGGTAACGCTATCTGGCGGCGCTCCCTGCCCGAGGAACGATGTGCGGCTCTGGTTCGTGGTTCCGTGGGTATCCACGTAAACCAGGCTGAAAAAATAATATCCCTGGTAATCGGATTGCAGGGTGACGGTGATGCCCTTGCCGCCAGGCAGAGCGAAGGCGGCGAGCAACCGGCCGGTGTCCATGTAGCGCTCGGTGACAGGGATCGAGCCGGCGAGGATGGGGATCAGGGTGAGGGCGAGTAAGATTGCGGGTTTCATGATCATCTCCTGTTTCTGGTTGTCACCATGGGGCCGGGCAGATAGGCCCGGCACCCCTTATAGCTGGCAGATGTTGTCAGGTGGTTGACAACATCGTAGATTTCCTTGTCAAAGCATGCGACTTGCGCTAAAATGCTCTCGTGTAGCCTCCGGGTGCCCCCCCCATCCGGCGGCTACATGTTTTAATTCACGATCTCTGGCAAGAGCGGTGCTGCCGAGATGAGCGCCGAGACATCCAATTCAGCGGCCACCGGCGGAATGCCACCCGATCGCGTCGCCGCTGCCGGCAGCTCCATAAAACCGAACAGCGCGTGCGGCTGCGCCTCGGCAGCCGTGAGGATCGCTTTGACGAAATGCACAGCGATCCGCCCCATCTGGTAACGGGCTTGCTCGATATGTTCACGGCGCTTTCCGCCAAAGGCTGTAAGCTTGCTGGGAGTGCGGCACTCCAGGGGGGTAAAGGCGAAGCGATAGTTGGCCCCGTTCCACTGAAAACGCACCAGCCAGGCAAAGCGGCCCCCCGATTTACCCTGGGCGACCATCACGCTCTCGGCGCCGAACTCATCGAGCATCTCGGTGATCTCGCCCTGTGAGCGTGCGGGGTGAACAGTCGTATCCCAGTAATTGGCTTCTTCTGCGAATCGGATTGTCATAACTGCCTCTTTACCTGCCGAAGCGGGATCTCGTTGACCTTCTTGCCGTACCAAATGCGAGCGGCGATATATACGGCGAATAAGCCCAGATAGCCGATGGTCAGCCAGGCGATACGCAAGTTTCTGTTCATGTTTCCTCCCCCGACTCTGCCCCGACTTTACCCCAGGTTTCAGCATCCACGGCGATCACCGCACCATGCTCGGTTTTCTCAGCAGATTTCATCGAACTGGCCGGCATGAGCGCCACCGGTATCCGCCGGTGGCTGCGTTTGTGCGCCGCAAGCGATTGCTGGCTGGTGATGGGTTTTCCATCCTGCGTTTGGGTTGCGCCGCAAATGTCGCAGGTAAAAACTGGCGTTGGCGCAGCGTGCGGTTCTGCGGTTTTGGACTGCGGCTTTTCGCGCCGCTCCTGCGCTTCGCCTGCGGTCTGTTTGCGCGGCCTATCCACGTGCTGTAACCAGGCCAACGCAGCGATCAGCGCAGGCAGCGGGATTGATAACCACAGATCGCCGTAGTAGCGTTGGTGATACGCAAAGCTCACGGCTGTCATGCCCGCCGCGATCAGCCATCGCACAATGGTCTGCGAGTTGTAGCGGGAGAGGAAGCGCAGCAGCGCATGGCCCTTGCGACGCCTGCGGCCTGGGGGCACGGAGTAGCGCACGGCTGCGCGCACGGTGCGGAAGTGGCCGAGATCCACGAGCAGGCCGATGGCCACGGCCACTTCCCAGCGGTCCTTGCCGGCCAGGACTACTGCATAATGGACGGCGGATACCAACACGAGCAGCGGCACCAGGTCGCCGCGTTCGAACCAGTCTACGGCTGAACGCCAAATGCTGGATAGAAAACGTGTTATTTTCATGGCTAGAAATCCGTATCATCATCGTCATCTGAGTTTTCGACGCGGGACGGCAGTACCGGGACATACGCCTCCACCGGTCGCTCTCGAATCCTGATGGTGGCTGCGTTGGCGACCTCCTCCGAGCATGGGGTGATCGAGTAAATCGCCGATGGCCCGAACAGGCGGGTATAGGCCGGGATTTCCGGGTACTGGCGGCCATACTCGACGAACGACGGAACGGCTGGAACGTCAATGCGGATGAACCCTTGCCCGGCGATGACCTGCTCGCTGACGCGTCCGGCAAGTTTCTGATGGCCGAATATTTCAACTACGGCGAATGTGTCAAATGATGGTTGTTGGTTATTGTCAGTCACGGGTTATCTCCTTTTCTCTGCTTTTGCTATTCCCGGCCAATGCCTCGGCCGCTCGTCGCCCGGCTCAGGCATCACCGCCAGGTAGCACCAATGCGGGATGAGGTAGTCTTTTCCATTGACCACTACACGCTCGGCCAGTGGGTCAATGTCGGAGACCTGGGCAGCGCCGGCGTCGGCAAAAATGTTCAGGCCGAAGTGGACGAAGAGCCAGTAGCCGAGCGCGCCGGGGTTGATGACGGCGCGATCGCGCACGATCCCGTGATCGGCATACGACTGCGGCGCGGCCCGGCAGATCTCCGCCACGCAGCGCTCGCCCAGGGCGGCTTCGATGACCGCCGCGGGATAGGCTTTGCTATCGTCGAGTGCGATTTGCATGAGTTTTATCCTTTCCACATGTTACATTTATCTGATTTTTGTCGGCAATGTTACATTGCCGCCTCTGCCACTGTCAAAACCGGTATGTCGGCTTTGACGGGGTTTGGCAGATGTGTTGTTAAACCGGCGGGCGATTGGTCGGTTTCGGAGGCCGGTTTGACAGGCGGTTTGGACGGGTTTGACCCGGTTTGACCGGTTTGGCGGTTTGACAGGATTTCCCGCATTTTGGCGGTGATCGAGCGGGCATTGCCCTGCTTGCGGTCGCTTTGCAGCCAGCCGCGGCGCTCCCAGTCCTCGGCCAGGTCACGCGCCTGGCGCTCGGTGAGTCCCTGGGACTGCAACCAGGCCAGGGTCATGCGCCCCCCCTGCTCTTCGAGAGCGCGCAGCGCCAGGGCGCGTTGATCATCCGGGATAGCAGAGCCAGGCGCAACCTGGATCAACAAGGACTTATCCAGGAAATATGCCTGCATCGGCCCCCAGCGGTCGGCGACTGCCAGGCCTGAACGACCCTCGGGGATACGCACCGCGTCGGGGCAGCCAACATTGCGGGCAGTCTCCAGGCCGCGCACGCGAAAACAAATTGCTGCGCCGATCTGGTCGCGCACCTTGCCGACAATATCTTTGGCAAAATCCTGGGCAGCAAAGACCAGGTCAATTCCGAATTTGCGCCCGCGCCAGCCGAGCCGGGCCACATCATCGGCAAAGCCGCCGCGCACGCCTCCCAGGGCAGAAACGGTGGCATTGAATTCGTCCAGGATGACGAGCAAACGCGGCAGGGGCGCGTGGCCGTGCTCGACAGCCAGGTTGTTATATTCATCGAGCGAGTCGGGGTAACCGCCCACCTGGCTAAAGAGAGCGGTGCGATGGTCGCACTCCCCCAGGGCGCGGGCGATAATGGCGGGGGCAGCTTCAGCGGGGGATGTGGGACGCGATAACGGCGAAGTCTTTT
>DYIZ01000133.1:0-5127 GCA_020723385.1 Candidatus Aquidulcis sp. | reverse complement strand
GGGCAGCTTCAGCGGAAGCGGCAACAGGCGCAAGCAACGACGGGTGGCCGGCGAGCATCGGGAAGGTCGTGCCGTCCAGATCGGCGGCGAGGAGCTGCGCACCGTTGGCTATGGCCTGGTAGGCGAGCAGCCGCAGAAACCCGCTCTTTCCGGATCCGGTCTTACCAGCGACGAGCAGGTGCCCGAGCTTGCCCCAGGGAATGGCGACCGGCGTGCCGGTGTAGCGCAGGCCCAGCAGAGCGCGTCCCGGTGAGAGTTCGGGAAGCGCCACGCGACGCGGTAGACGCGGGCGCTGGCCGAGCAGCACTACGTAGCGCAAGCCCGACGAGTTGGATTTATAGACCGGCAGGCCGCCCAGGGCGGTGGACAGGTGGTGCAGCAGGTTGGCAGTGGTGTAATCCTCGAGGCGCTTGATGCGGTCCACATCGAGCACGGCAAAGAGCAAGGACATGCCGGCGTAAGATGTGATCAGCCAGGATTGGAAGGCTGGCGAGAGGCCGCGCTGCTCGAGGATCGCCGGCAGGCGGTGAACGATGGCTTCGGCGCGGCGCAGATCGGCGCGGGGAACAAGGGTTACGGGCGGCGGATTGGTTGCGAGCTGGTTCATGGTTTTTGTCCTTTCTGGGCGGGGTCATCCCCTGCCTCGGTAAATTCACCCTCGACGATCTCGCCCTGGATGGCGTCGGAGTATAAATCGGGCAGGATGTCGTTGATAAAGGCGCGGAGCTGCGCCGGCGGCGTCTGCTGGAGGCCGGTGACCATGTGGATCTCCGACGGAGCGGGAAGACGGGGCTGGGTCAAGACGGCAAGCAGCTTCGAGCGGAGATCGCCGCCGGCTGGCGCTTTCCCGGATACGGGAAGCGGAAGTACGCTCAACGCTTCGATTGCCTGGGCGCGGCGAGTGGTCTCGGCCTGGTCTGGGGGAGCGACGAGCTGCGGGGCTTCGAAGCTGCCGTTGGGGAGTTGGCGAATCACGGCGACGGGCGAGCGGCTCGAGTGATGGATGAAATCGTCGCCGGTGTAAACGCCAGCCTGATCAGCATTCATCCAGCGCCGGCGCAGGATTTCGACCCGGGCAAATTTCCAGATCAGGATTGCCAGCAGGGTCAGCACACAGACGCCAACCACGTAAGGAGCGACGGCCGTGACCCGGTTCATCATGGCGGTACGCTCGGAGGCCAGGCTGGCAATGCGGGCCTGCGCGGCAACTGCGGTCGCCTGCGCTTCGACGGCGGCGGTGTCGGCGGTTGCCTGGCGATCAATGGCTTCCTGCGTCCAGCGCATGATGGCGGCCTGTGTAGCGGCGGCAGACGTAGCCTGGGCGGAATCGGCGGTGGCGGTGGCGATCCAGTTGCGCTGAGCGACTGTGGCGGCGGCGGATGTGGCATTCTGTTGATCGAGATAAGCACGCTCAGCGGCAGTGGCCGTGATGGCATAGGCGGATTGGGTGGCTTCTCCCTGCAGGCGGGCAGCCTCAGCAGTCTGCTCGGCGTGCCGGCCTTCGGCAGTAGCCGTCTGGAGGGCGGCATAGGCATCGGCTGTAGATTGTGCAGCCTGGGCAGTTGCCTGGGCGTGGATGCTCTCCAGGTAAAGCGTTACGTCGCGGGCTTCGGCTGTTTGAGTGGCGTTCATGACGTGGGTGCGAGCCGCCTGGTAGGAGAACGCGACTTCACTGGCGTAGGCCGTCTGGGTAGCTGCGATGATCCGGGCATGCTCCGCCGGCCAGGCGCTGGTCTGTTCGGCCGGCGAGCAAGCAGAGAGCAGCATGACCGCTGCTAATGCGAATGCGAGCGAAAAGCGCAGTTTCACCATTGCCAATCTTCCGGGTCGGCGGCCGGCGGCAGTTGGCGATCCTGCGGCTGGCGGCGCGCTGGCGGCTGAAGCTGCATCTGGCCAAGCATCTGCATGATGTAGAGCTGCATAACCTGGTCGAGCATCGGATTGCTGCTCTGTGCTGAAGGCAGAACGGAGACCTGGGGCTGCTGTGGCAGCTCGCCACGGGTCTTGCTGCTCGATTTGAGCACTGCCCCGCCCAGGGCGGCCCGGAGCTGCAGGCGAAGGACCGCAACATAGCCAAGCAACCCGATCACTGCAACGACGGTCAGGACGATCAGGAAAATGATGGCCGTCTGGCCAATGCCCACGAAGGATTGCCCGGCGGAGGCGATTTGCGCCGCGCGGGCAGCTTCCTGGGCGGCGCGGGCGGCTTCGATGGCAGCCTGGGCCTGGGTGATATCGGCGCGGGTGCTGGAGTAGACCAGGATCCCGGCGCCGGCGACGAGCAGCAAGAAAATCAGGACGATCAGGTATTTCATGGTTTTTACCTCCTCATGGTGTTGCATTGCCAACTATCGGCCAGGACACGAGCGCATAGTTATGCCCATTGGCCTTGAAGCGCTTGCAGACATACCAGTTATCGTTTGTCTTTTGGATCACCGGCCTGCCGCAGGTCTCGACCGGCCAATATTCGAAGATGGTCCTGATCTCGACATCAGATGGCTCCTGCGGGGAGATACGCGATAACTGCATTCGCGCCATACCATCCAGACCACAGACGAACGCTACCTCGAGACCTGATTTCAGGCCTCTATGCTGCGGGTTACCGGGTTTGGCATAAGCCGCAAAGGCTATCGCCTCGAGCAAGGCTGTCAGAGCGGGATTCTTGCCCATCTCTTTCAGGAGCGGCTCTGGCGCCGTAATGATTACTTCAACATCACTCCAGCTATCGCCGGTGACCCTGACGCCGGCGATCACCAGACCCTTCTCGATCAGATCGGGCAGAGCGTTGATGTCTATCATCGTGTTCATGGTGTTTGCGTGCAAACGCTCACTGATCATCAGCGATATCAGCATCGGTGATTGGGGATACGCCGGCGCGCCGGAGATCCTGATTGACGCGGGCGAGCAGCGCATCCACACTTCCGGGTGTATTGAGCGGCATGATGTTTTTAGCAGCCAGGCGGCTCAGCTCGTAACAGATACTGGTAAAGTCAGTGAAAATGCCTTGAGTTTTATCGAAGCTCATTTGCCAGCCCAAGGTGTGGTGGGCGAAGATACGCCAGGCCAGCGGCGAGCGATCTTCCATCGCCTGCCAGAGTCGCTGGCCGGCCAGCTCACAAATCTTCTTCTGAAGTTTCGCGGCGCGGCGCATGGAAGCGCGGGCGAGTCGGGCGGCTTCTTCAAGCTCGGCTGCGGTGGGACCGGTGGATGAATTTATGGTTTCTGGGGTGTCATCCACATCAACTTCACTATCGCCATCCTCGGGGTCATCATCCTCGTCAGGCACATCATCGTCATACCGTTCAGCGGCGTCCTGTTCAGCGGCAGCCTGGATGCGCTTTTGATCTTCGGTCAGGTGTTGGATACCCTTGATGCAGGTGCAGTACCCGCTGCGCTTGGCACAGACGATCTCGGCGTTCGGGAAACCCTGACCGGCCAGGATTTTGAGATCGTCTGATGGTGTATGCCACCGGGAGTGGTCGGCATACATCAGGCGCAGGTTCTGGCAGCCGGATTGAAGGATGGTTTTCAGCGCATCAGGAGAAACGCTATACCCGAATTGGGTCACATCGTAGGAGCCTTTATCCGACTCCAGCGGTGGTATGCCGCTGGCTTCGCTGGCGCGCTGGAGATAGGCGGCGCGGGCGGCCTTGTCTTTGCGGCCAAAACAGGCCAGATCCATACAGGCATTACGGCTGATGAGGCGGTTTTCGCAAGTTCGGCAGACCGGGAATACCTCGGTCCCTGGCACTTGCTCGTCGAGCTGCCAGGCGGCCTCCTCCAGCTTTCGGCAAAAACTCTCGATCAGCATTTCAATGCGCTTGCGGGTGGTCTCACTCGATTCGCCATGCAAGGCGTCGGCAAAGATGTTGTTGGGATTGGTGTTTATCTGCCAATTCGCTGATGCCTTGTTGCGCAGCGACTCCGGCAGGCTGAGCAGCTCGAGGATGGCAATTGCCTGGCGCTCGGTGATGTGGCCGTTGTGCAGCTTCTGGCGCACATCGTCGGGGAGTTTCAAAAGCCGGATGGCATTCGAGACGACCGGGCGGGAGATACCCAGGTGGTCAGCCACCTGCTGCTGGCTCCAGCCGAAATGCTCCATACGTTTTTGAATTGCGAGCGCCCGCTCGAGCGGGGTGTGGTCGCGGCGGCGCTCATTCTCCGACCAGGCGAAGTCGGCCATTTGCTCATCGGTGAGCGGGCCGATCTCGATGGGCATGGATGACCATTTTTCCTTTGTCTCCTGCTGAAAAGTATCGTAGAGACGGCGGAAGGCGGTCAGGCGGTTGTGGCCGAAGGCGAGCTGCACACGCAGGTTAGCGAGATCGAACACTTCCTGAGTCAGCACGTCGGGCTGGACTGGCTCATTATCCGCGTTGACGAGCCGCCCGACCGGGGTTTGGAGCAGGCCGTTGGCGGCGATGTCGAGGGCCAATTCCTTGATATAGTCCGGGTCGGGGTCTCCCTGGCGGGTCTGCCAGGGATTGGCGGTGATACGGTTGATGGGGATGAGGTAGATGGTCATGAGGTGATCCTTTGCAGCGGATGGGCGCGGATTTGGTGTTTGCGTGCAAACGTCATCAGCAGCCATTGCGCCATTCGGAGTAGATGATCAGCGCAAGCAGCCACAATATGAAGATCAGGACGGCGACCAAAGGTTGTCTCACCATCCACGCCCAGCCAAAGGCGATCATGCTGAGCAGTGTATGAGCGGCGATAATCTTATTCGCCAGCCAATAGGGGGAAGTAATCGGGGTGAAGATTGTGCGTTTCATGGGTGCGGTCTCCTTTTGGGTTGGGGGGCGCACACGCAGGTGCGCCCGTACGATGGTGGGCGCACACTCAGGTGCGCCCGTACGGATGGATGGCAATTTTGCCGGTGGCGGGTGTCCACCGATAATGAAATCAGGCATGGAATTCCCCTTCCTGGGGGTCTGGCCAGACGAAGCGCACGCTGACGGTGCGGTTCATGATTCCGGTCAGCAAGCGGGTAACGAGGCTGGATAGGCGGCCGGCGAGCCACTGGCAAGCGTACTCGCCTGGCAGCCCGATGATCATTTCGCCACGAACGTAGGCTATGAATGTCGCATCTTTCACGTAAGTCTCAAACGTGGCGCGGGGCATCTC
>DYIZ01000132.1 GCA_020723385.1 Candidatus Aquidulcis sp. | reverse complement strand
AACGAAAACGCGGCCAGGCGCTCTCCGCAGATGGGTTGCGCAGCAAATTGGTGAATGGCTGACCTCCCCATTCACCGGCAGCGCCCTGCGGGTCGTCGAAAACCGGCGGCGCATCGAGAGGCCGCTCCCCTTCGGCCAAGATCAAGCCATCGTAGAAAACCGTTATCCCTACCGATTCCGCGCCCAGGCCAGGGGATAATATGATCCAGGAGCGGAGCGGGTCGCCATCCACCTGGAAGGTAAAGGCGTAAAACGCCGGCGTTTCAGTGACCGATACTGTCGTGTAATATTCGCGGCGGCTGTCATAAACCATGAGCGATGGCGAGCGAACCGTTGTGGGCTGCGTCGCCCAAATCCACCCGCCTAAGGTGATGGTTTTCCCGGAGAGTGACTGCCCTGTTTCGGATGGCAAAAGCTGGATGACCTTGCACTCCTGGGGGCAGGCTTCCCCCGAGAATACCTCGACCCCGATGGCGGATGATCCCACCACCGCTTGGGGCGGCTGCACCCGGGTGGGCGATGGCTGGCTCGTGTGTCGATACCAGAGCGCCGCGTCGCCCCATGAAAAGGCAGCAATCAATCCGGCAATGACGCCAGCCGCCAATCCCGCCCACGCCAACCAGCGCCAACGGCCGCGCATCACCGCCAGGAGCAGCGTGACACCCAGCACTGGCGCCGCCGCCACAGCCGCATTCGGTTTGATGATGACGCACGCGGCGG
Source organism: Candidatus Aquidulcis sp. (assembly GCA_020723385.1). Taxonomy (GTDB): domain Bacteria; phylum Chloroflexota; class Anaerolineae; order Anaerolineales; family UBA4823; genus DYIZ01. The sequence goes on along the minus strand of DYIZ01000132.1, from coordinate 19,211 downwards.
CTGCCGCCAGCGCCCAGAACATCACCAGCCAGGAGAAACGCCGCCGCACCAGGCGGACGCACGCCCACAGGAACAAAGAAAATGCTGCCACTGCGCCAGCGTCACTATTGACCGCCGTCATCAGATCGGCGAAGGCTGGCAGCAGGGCTGCCGTCAGCGGGATGAGCCAGCGAAACGGGCTGGAGGGCGGCGTCAGTTCCCGCATCACCCCCCAGGCGGCCAGGACTGTCAGCCCAAACAGCGCCAGCGAAACCAGCCGCATTGCATAAAGCTGCACGGTCACATCACCGCCGCGCATCAACAAAACCGGCAGCATCGCCAAAAGGTAATAACCCGGCGGGTCGCCAAGCTGCGAATAATCGCCAATCCAGGGTTTGGCCTCGTTCGGATCGGGCTGAAAGCTCATCCCCCGGAAAAATTCATGCGCAAACATCGAACGCTGTACGGCCAGCCGCATTTCCAAATCGAAATCGCCTGGCTGCGGGAATGCGCCGCGATGAGCCAACAGCCAGCCGTATTCGAAGTGATTCGGTTCATCGTAATGCTGCCAGGGCGGCACGATAAACACATAGAGCAGGCCGTGTGCCAGTGTGGCCGCTAAAACGCCCACCAGAGCATAGCGGGTCCAAAAGGCAGCTACTCTCCGTATAAGCGTTGAGGACTGCGGGAGCAATTCAGCCGCCGCAGAGGCAGGTGGTCGCCCAGAAGTGGATTGGGAGGCTTTCATCCTGGAAACTACGCTTCCGGCGCGCCGGACATTGGATTGGCGTTGGACTGCGCTAACTGGATGATCCGGTCAAGACCATCGGCCAGCAAACGATCCAGCTCGCGGGCTGTATCGCGGAAATCTTCAATCGTCCCCCCCATTGGGTCGAAAATATCATACGAGCGGCCGGCCATTTCACTCAAAAGGTAGATACGCGCGCTTAGCTCGGGGAACTCGACTCTGAGCGCCTCTTTGTGGCCCTGTTCCATCGTCAAAATCAGGTTGAATGGCCGTAACAACTCCAGGCTAACACAACGCGAGCGATGGCTGGCGATGTTCAGGCCGAACTCGCGCATGACGGCCTGCGAACGCGAGGCTGCTGGCTCGTCGCCGAGCGCCCAGGTACCCGCCGACTCGACCCGCCAGTCGGGCGCGTCGGGCTGCTGGGCTACCTTCTGTTTGAAGAGCGCCATCGCCATTGGCGAACGGCAAATATTGGCTGTACATACAAATAAAACCGACGGCATCTTATTTCATCCCAATTTTTTGCCGCAAAACCCGCAGAATAAAAACCGGGGTTCCTACGAGGTAGCGGCGCCATTTGCCCAACGGATCCATGCAAAACCGCCAAAACCATTCCAGAGCAAGGTCATTTATCCATGCGGGCGCGGGCGGCTCTATCCCGGCGACATAATCGAACAATGCCCCTACTGCCCAACACACCGGCGCGTTGATCGCATGGCGGTTTTGTGCAATCCACTTCTCCTGCACCGGCGTCCCCATGCCGACAAAAACGACATGGGGCGAAGCCGCAGCAATTTCCTGTAAAACTTCCGTCTCAGATTTATCAACGAAAAAACCATCGCTGGCGCCGACAACGACCATGTCGGGGCTGCGCCGCTGCATGGCCTCGGCGGCCAGTTGTGCAATCCCTGGTTTGCCGGCCAAAATGTAGATCCGCAGCCGGTTGGCAGATGCCATGCGTTCGAAATCGAGGATCCAGTCGCGCCCGGTGATCTTTTCCAACCGGCAACGGCTTAACAGCAGCCCGGCCCACACCGCGCCGACGCCATCCGAGTATACCAGATCAGTCACATTGAGAATATCGCGATATTCATGATCGGCGCTGGCAATATTCAGGCAGTGCGCGTTCACATAAGAAATCACGCGCCGCTCGGGCAAGAATGACCACTCTCGCACCCGCTCCAAAAGACTATCCACATTGGCGCAGCGCACGTTGACGCCCAAGATATTGACGGAGAGCAACTAATTTTCCTCCGCAGATATGATCTGCTGTTTCTGTCCCACCAAACCCAGGAACCACAAAGAAACCAAGCCAGCAGCCATCACCGGGAACATGGTCAACCCGTGCAGCAGAATCCCATAAGACACCCCGATGGCCTGCCCAACACCGAAAACAGCCAGGGCTTGAACGCAAATATATTCGAAAACGCCAATCCTGCCCGGCACCGGGATAGAAATCCCGACCTGCAACGCAATCACCACCAGCAGCGAAGCCGTAAGCGGCAATCGGAGACCTAACGCAGCCAACGCCAACTGGTTGTTCAAAATCGCCGTCGCCCAAACCAACGCCGACCAGGCCGCCAGCCGGAGCAGGTCACGCCCGCTGTGCAAGATTCCCAGGCTCTCCAGACCGGAGCGCACCCGGTGAGTAACCGGCTCTCGAAGAGATGCTGGCAGCCAGCGGGTTATCCAATCCAGCAGAAAAACCAGCCATTGCCGCTGGCGGGAGGCGACCAGGATGAGGAGCGTAACCCCCAGGGTCACCGCGGCCAGGCCATAGGCCGAATCGCTCACCCATCCCGGAAGCGGGATCAGAACCAGCAGGAACAGCAATAATCCTGCGTAGGAGAGCATGTCCAGCACCTTTTCCAACACCACTGTGCCGAGCACATAGGTCCGGCCTGGTCCCAACCCGCCAATGATGTAAGCCCGGCTCAAATCCCCAATGCGCGCCGGGTAAACCAGGTTGAGTGTCTGGCCAGCCAGATGCGAAACCAGCAGCTTTGCTATAGACACAGGCTTCCCGGCAGGGCCAAGCAATACCTTCCATCGAAAAGTCTTTGCCAACACATTGACGGTTACACATGCCAACAGCAGCCCAATGTAACGCAGATCGGCCTGGGCAAGCACCGCGCCCACTTCTCGTAGAGAAACATCCTTCAACGCCAGGTATACCGAAGCCGCGCAAATCAGCAGCAACACCCCGGCGCGAAGATAAGGCGAAGCGGCCGCGCGTGAGGCCGCCGTCCTAAGCCTGGACAACACGGTTCGCTGCTCCCAGATCAGATTTCGAATGGTTGGCGCTTTTTTCAACTATCATCCAGGTTGCAATCGCCAACCCCCACAGCGCCCAAATCAGCGGCGCAGGGCGCACCATTCCCCAGGTCACTGCATCCACCATGCCATGTACCAGCAGGGCAAACTGGCTGCACAACACACCCGCCCCCAAACCGGTGAGCAAACCGTTGGAGATCCGCTGCCCGCTGCGGTACACCTGCCAGCCGGCCAGCGTGACGATCAACCAGCAAGCCAGCCACCCTACCAGGCCAGGAATCCCTAAGTCTACGGCAACTTGCAGCAACAGATTGTGGGCGTGCTCCACCTTGCCCGGTGCGTACAGAAAAAATGGGTATAACAGATCAGCCACACGGCCGTAGCTCCCCATTCCCACCCCGGTGAAGGGAAAATCCTGGATCATGTAAATGGCCCTTGACCAGACTTCGAGGCGGCCATCCAGCCCGCCCAAAGTAGCATTCGAGACAAGCAGATTGACGAGAGGCGTCACCCCTTGCCAAAACGCCACGCCTACCGCCGCAAGGAGAGCGGCTAAAGTCGCCAGCCAGCCGCGTCGCCAGCGCAGCAAAGGAAATATCAACAAGACCGCCCCGACAGCCATCAATGCGCCGCGTGACTGAGTCAGCACCAGCATAGGGGCTAAGACCAGCAATCCTACGGCAGCTATGATACGTTCGATCCAGCCGAGGCTCCGCCAACCGAAGAGCAGCCAACTCAAAACAAGCGGAAAAAGAACGACCAGACTGCCCGCCATGACATTGGGGTTAGCGGTATCAGACACCAGGGTGGGAACCAGGCTGTACACCGCCTGAGGGATGAACGGCAGCTTGCTCAGGCTCCCCCATTGAACACTGACCAACGCAAACACCGCCAGCCCCAGGGCAGCCAGCGCCATTCCATTGGTCACCAGGCGCACCCGCCGCACCGGATTCGACCCGCTGGCAGGCCAATTGATGACCGCATAGCACAAACCGATCCCCGAGAGCAAACGAAACACCTGAAGACGTGTCTCATCGGGCCAGGCCGAGACCCACAAAGTCGCTGCTGCCATAACCGCCACCACCAGCACCGGCGCATCCAGCGGGGTCCGGACACTGAACCGGCGGTAAGCCAGCCAGCGCACCGGCCAAAATACGAGTGCAACAATGACGCCAACCAGCAGCAGTCGCGCCGAAACGAAAGCAGCCGCGACGATACCTGCCACCGCCCAAAGCTCGACACTGGCAACAATCCCGGCAATTTTTCGGATCGAGGTTTGCATAAATCCTTCTAAACGCAGTACCGCATAAGTCGCTATCAACGGTGACCAAAACGCCGGTTGAGTTTGTCGAAACCAGCGTTTTGGCGCAATGTCTGGTCTCGATTACGGCAAAAAACGCCTACTCGACCAACGTAATAGCGAGTTATGCTCCATTGCTTCTAAAACAATTTGGGGTCTGCAGGCGCTGGTGATGCCCACAGACCCCGAGCTGCCAAAATCTTATGAGGCGCCCGTCAGCCAATTACCAGCCGGCGGGTGGGGAAAACGAAACGCCAACAACCTTACCGGGTCGGTTTGGCTTCCGGCTGCTTGATCTTCGATTTTTTGGGCTGTTTTCCATTGCGGTCCGAAGCCTCGCCATAGCTTTCATAATAGGCGTAATATCCTTTGTAGTTGTAGTAATAGCGAGACCGTTTAAGTTCGACATCATTGAGAACCACACCCAGGATATTCGCGCCCACTCTGCGAAGTTGATCTACGGCCTGCCGGCAGGCAGCCAGCTTGGTGACGCCGGGCTTGACCACCAAAATAATACCATCCACATGAGGCGAGAGAACAGATGCGTCTGTCACGGCCAGGACAGGCGGCGTATCAATGATAATGACATCCGTCTGTTCGGATAATTGATCCAAGATTTGCACCATTTTACCCGAGCCGAGCAATTCGGACGGATTCGGCGGCAGGCTGCCAGAGGAAAGTGCTAACAAATTGGGGATTTCGGTTTTTTGCAGCGTTCCATCGAGAAATACCTTGGGCTGAACGAACAAGTCACTCATCCCGCGCCGGTTGGACAGGCGCACCAGCTTATGAAGCTTGGGACGGCGCAGATCGGCGTCAATGATCGCCACCCGGCGCTCGCTTTGCGCCAGAACGATCCCCAGGTTGATCGCCACCGTTGATTTGCCATCCGAAGGCGAGGGGCTGGTCACCAGTAAGCGGCGCACGGGCTTGTCAACGCTGGCAAACTGGATATTGGTACGCAAGGATCGGAAAGCCTCGGCGACCGGCGTGCGCGGCTGGGCGGCAGTGATCGGATCGCCTTCCCCCCCCATCTCATACCTGGCGATCAATCCGAGTACCGGAAGACCAAGCTGGCGAGAGACATCTTCCGGGCTGCGCAGGGTATCATCCAGAGCTTCGACGAGGAAGATGATGCCAATAGACAGCATCAGCCCGACAACGGCTGCCAAAGCCGTATTGACCATCACGCGCGGCTTGATGGGCGTCTTCGGACTCTGGGCTGGCTCGGCCTGGACAACGCTCGAGGTAGAATTCGCTTCAGCCAAACGCACCGACTCGTAGCTTTGCAAGAGATAGGCATATGTCTGGCGGTATTGGGCCTGCAAGGCATCCAGGCGGTCGCGCTCACCCTGGTCTTGAGAGTCAGAACTCAGGTTAGCACGCTGGGTGATCGTCTGCTCGATTTGCAGGTTCAAATCCGTCAGTTGCGTTTCGAGGCTTAGTTTCGAGGCGGTGTAGCGTGAGGTTTGCAGCTCTTGAACCCAATCGGAAAACTCCACCACCAACCCGTTAGCGATCAAAGCCGCCCTCTCTGGGTCAATATCCTGCACAAAGACCTCGATCAACTGCGTATCACGAACAGGCTGAACCGTGATCATCCCCTTGAGCTGTGCCGTGGTGAGATCCAACCCCAGCCGGTCAATCACGCCCTGCAATACCGGCTGCTTGACGATCATCTGGGAATAAGTTTGAGTCAGCCGCTCACTGGTCAAGATCGAAGAATAATCGGTTGACTTGGTTGCGGGAGCTTCGTTGATCAGTAATGATGTGGAAGCTTGATATATTTCTGTCATCTGGCTGCTGACCAAATAAGCCGACACACCAGCTAACACTGTTGCCAAAATGAGCAGCCATGCCCAATGCCAGAGCAGGCCAATATAGCGGCGGATATCTTCAGAAAAATTTTGTGTTTCCATGGTTCCTCACTTCGATAGACATTATACCTGTAAACAAGTGAAGGGTCATCCTATCACTGAAACAGAGACAGCTTCTTTGACCGAGGCAATGACGATGTCCACCAGCTCGTCGCTCATGCCCGGATACAACGGTAAAGTTACTTCCCGGCTGGCTATGGTCTCGGTAATAGGCAGAGTCAAGCCAGGGTAGCGCTGGCGATAATAACTGAAAAGGTGAATGGGCGGGTAATGAATACTGGTTTGAATTTTCAGGCTTTTCAAATGATCCATAAAAACCTGGCGGTCAGCGCTATCCGGCAGAAGGATCGGGAAGATGTGATATGACGGGTCGCCATCACTCGCCTGGAAGGGCAGCCCGATGCCGGTTTCCGCCAGGGAAGCCCAATACCGGCGGGTGATCTCCCCCCTCCGGGCGTTGTTGTCTGCCAGCTTGTGAAGCTGCGCCAACCCCAGGGCGGCGCGAATCTCGTCTATGCGATAGTTGTATCCCAGGGCGGTGACATCATACGTGGAGGCATGACCCCGGTGGCGATCCCACGTCAGGCTGGTCATGCCATGTGAGCGGAGCACACGCACCATCTCGGCGATATCGTCCCGGTTGGTGACGACCATCCCCCCCTCGCCGGTAGAGAGGTTCTTGTTCGAGAAAAAGCTGAAGCAGCCTACATCGCCCCAGGTTCCCAGGTGACGCCCATCGAGGTACGCCCCCGGCGCGTGGGCGGCATCTTCGATGACTGCTAACCCCCGCCGGGCAGCAATTTCCAGGATGGCTTTCATTTGGCATGGATAACCGCCATAATGTACAACCGTGATTGCCTTCGTGCGGGGCGTAATCTGCCGCTCGATCGATTCGGGTGAAATATTGAAATCCTGGGGGCCGACGATCTCGGCGAAACGCACTTCTGCGCCGGTATACAGCACCGAATTGGTTGTCGCCACGAAGGTCAATGAGGGAGCAATCACCTCGTCGCCTGGGCCGATCCCCAGGGCCAGGCAAGCCAGATGGAGGGCCACCGTGGCATTGGAGACCGCCAGGGCGTGCTTCGCCCCAACCAGCCGGGCAAACTCATCTTCGAATTCCTGCGTCAACGCGCCCATCGTCAACCAGCGGCGACGCAGCACTTGCAATACGGCCTGTTCTTCGGCTTCGCCGTAATCCAAATCTGCCAGAGGGATACGCCATTCCATTGGGTTATTCTTCTCCAAGTATCTGAGGCCGCAGCAGAGCAAATTCATCCACGGCTTGTTCATAATCATCCGGACGTCCCAGGTCTTGCCAGTAGCCATCGAAGGGGTAGCCGCGTACCAGCTCCCCAACCTCGATTAGACGTAACACAAGGTTGGGAAAATCCAGATATTGATTGTAAGGGATGTATTTCAGCACACGCGGCTCAAAAACATAGATCCCCATACTGACATGAAAATCGTAAGTCGGCTTCTCGATGTAACCGACCACTTCTTGATTGCCATTGGTTTGAATAACGCCAAGGTCTACCTTGACCTGGCGTTTGTGCATAGCGATTGTAGCGGCCGCGCCAGAGCGCCGATGCGTAGCAACCAGATCGGCGAAGTCTAATGTGGTGAGAACATCGCCGTTGGTGACCAAAAACGTATCATCCAGCCCACTCACCAGCGAGAGCGGGCCGGCAGTGCCCAACGGCTGATCTTCGTAGCTGTAGGAAATCTTCAATCCCAATCGCTCGCCATCCTGGAAGAAAACCTGCAATAATTGGGCCAGGTGGCCTACCGTCAGGATGGCTTCGTCCACTCCGGAGCGTCTCATCTGCCGAAGCAGGATTTCCAGGATGGGCATATCGCCAATGGGCATCAGCGGCTTGGGGAGGATTTTGGTATAGGGGGCCAGGCGAGCGCCTTTACCCCCGGCAAGGATGACAGCTTTCATGGGATTAGGTAATTGGGGATCAGGTAATTAGGGACCAGGTAATCAGGTAATCAGGAATCAGGTAATCAGGAATCAGGTAATCAGAAATCGGGCAACCAGGGGGCGTCGAATCAAACGGTGTATTGGTCGGGGCGGTAGCGGTGGAGATTGGCTGCCACCCATTCGATGGTGCGGCTCAATCCTTCGGTTAGAGAGACAACCGGCTGCCAGCCGAGGCGTTGGCGAGCCAGGGAATTATCCGAGAGCAGGCGCTGAACTTCGCTCTTTTCGGGCCGAAAACGAGCAGAGTCTACCACAATTTCGACCGGTTTACCGGTGAGGGCGATAATCTCTCGGGCCAGCTCCCCCACGCTCACCTCGCGGCCCGTGCCCAGGTTGAAAGTCTCACCCTCGACGCCGGGAGTCTCAGCCACCCGCAGAAAGCCATCAACCGTGTCTGAAACGAAGGTCAAGTCCCGGCGCGCTTCCAAGTTGCCCAGGCGGATCGCCGGTTGAGTCAGAGCCTGGGTAATGATGGTCGGGATGACGGCGCGCGCGGACTGGCGCGGACCATACGTATTGAATGGGCGCAGCGTGACAACGGGGAGATCGAACGACCGGTAGAAGCTCTCGGCAAGCTTGTCAGCCCCGATTTTACTCGCAGAGTATGGGGATTGCCCCTGCAAAGGGTGATCTTCCCCGATGGGGACACGCAGCGCTGTGCCGTAGACTTCGCTGGTGGAGGTGTGGATAATCCGCTCGACGCCCGTCTCCCGCCCCGCAAGCAGAATATTGAGCGTGCCGATCACATTGGTCTCGACGACCTCCGCCGGGTGAACGTAGGAATAGGGTATGGCGATCAGCGCACCCAGGTGGAACACGTGGCTGACGCCCTGCATTGCGGTTTTGACGGCAGGCAAATCGCGCAAGTCGCCGGCGATCAATTCGAGCCGGGCAAAAATATCGGGAGGGAGCTGGCTGAGCAAGCCTGGGTCGCCGCGCGAGTTGTAACGCACGAAGGCGCGCACCTGAGCGCCTGCATGAACCAACGTCTCAACGAGGTGGCTGGGGATGAACCCGCCCGCGCCGGTAACAAGAACCCTACGGCCATTCCAAAAACCAGTCATAATGTCTCCATCAGTTCTCACCCACCTGTCTGCGCATCTTCGAGATATGCTCTTTGAGTGTTTCTATATCCCCGTCTCGAGCAATACCTTCCAATTGGTCCAGCCAGTTATTGACCTGGCCGCATGGGATGCTTGGGCCATCACCCAGTCCATTATTGTGATGGTGTTTACGGGGTTGGGTTTTATCGCCATTGCTTTTCGACGCCGAGCGGAGTTCTGCCAGGATATCGGGAATGACGACAACCTGGGCTTCGGTCGCCTTGCAAATATCCAATACCTGGCTGCGTTCTTCCTCCGAGATATTATGAATAGCGAAAATTATGATGCCAATATCGTGCTGTTTTACCAATTGGGGAATATCATCCCGGCAGCCCAGAACGTGAACCCCGTAGATACGCGTTCCTTGTTTGTACAGGTCATCATCCACGCTGCCGACAATGCGAAAGGCGTTGGCGCTTTTCCCATTTTGCAGCCACCAGGCAACGAATTGACCGGCCTCGCCGCCGCCCACCAACAGCACACGTTCCTTAGCGATCTCAGCCCTGCCGCGCACGGTCAGCCAACGCAACGCCAATCCACTCAGAAGGCGGCTGCGGTAACGAACGATGATGAACCCCATAAAAGACAATGTTGCCGATACAATCACCATCAACCAGGGCAGAAGTGGATGCGGCGGAATGAACCAGTTGACGATCAGTGCGGAAAACGTTGCAACAATCACCGGCGGAACCAGATCGAAAGCATCAATTGGGCTGGCCTTCGACCAGGTGATGCGATTGGCGCCCAGCAAGGCTCCCGTCAGGCTGAACAAAATGGCGAACCCAATTGCGACGAGAATCGCCTTCGGCCAGCCTACTTCGAGAGGGCCAAACGAACGCCAGATTACCCCAGTAATGCTAATCGCGATCAAAGTCACCAGGGCGTCAATCGAAAACCAACTCACATAGCGCCTGACAAGCTTGGAAAGCGGCCCCCAAAATAAGCGCTCCTCAGCCGGAGCGTAATCGGTCTGGCGAGGCATCAAAACCAAAAAGGTCCAAAACAGGATATCCAGATCGAGTAAGAATGAGCGATGCCGGACGTAGAGCTGGTCGAGGCGCAATTTACTCGGCAGGATCGCCCCCAGATAGGTATCCATCAGCCGCTCACCTTTGAGCATGGATTCTTCGTTCCGATAAAGCACTGATGCCGGGCTAGTCAGACCGGGCCGCACCGAGAGCACCTCCTGGCGCACAATGACCGGCCAGGTTTCGGCCAGCTCGGGGTCTTCAGGGCGCGGCCCAACAAGGCTCATCTCGCCGCGCACCACATTGATCAGTTGGGGTAATTCATTGATCTTGGTGTCACGCAGCCAGCGGCCTAATTTCGTGACGCGCTCATCATCCTCCCCAGTGACACGCGGGCCTTTGTAACTCTCCGGGCTTTCGTGCATGGTTCGAAATTTATAAATCAGGAAGGGTTTATTATTCTTGCCAATACGGGGACCTTTGTAGAACACAGGGCCAGGAGAATCGCGCTTGATCAACACCGCAACCGCCAAAAACAATGGCGATAGAAACGCCAAGCCAAATAGCGAGGCGCCCAAGTCGAAGATTCGCTTGATTGCCAGACTCCACACAGAAGAGGAATTCTCAGGCTTAGGATGAGTACGCGGGATCGAAAGATAAGAAGAATATCGTTCTGCCATAGACTCAATCTCCCCGTTCGATAACAGTCCAAATATGTTGCCAATATTGGGGGAGTGACATTTTCGATTGGGAAAATGATCGCCTTTGATTAGAGGAAGCAAAACCTACTTGTATGATTAGTCGCGCCACAGTCGAAAAACGGTCTACAAGAGCAATTTTCACAAGTGTTGGATAGCGTCTGCCGAGCGTTGGGCGATCAGCAAGAAGGGACTCGGCCGTCAGAAGGCGGCTAACGCGCCATCGGGCAAATGGTCCCGGATCGAGACGCTCCAACAATCCAGAAGGGAGCGGCGTCTCCATGAAATAGTGACTGAATGAAAGCGTATGATACACAGCGGAACGCAAATGCCACATCTCGACAAGGATCAAAAATTCATCCCAATCCCAATCCTGCGGTAAACTTCGCACGAACAAATCCACATCGAAGAAACCATGCATCATTTGCAAGCCATGCATAGCCTGGTGCAAACACAAATGCGCAAATGTGTCTTGATCTGAAAGGCGAACACTCCACGGTAAACTATTCCCCAACTGGATAGACTCAGCTCGCGACCAGATGTCGTGCATTTCAAACGGATAAGCAGGCAAGAACCAGGGCGTGGATAACAATTGGCGATGGATTTCGAGGATCGAGCCATTTTTGTCCACAAAGATCAGTTCAAGGGGCCATTCACTCATCGGGACGCCAGTCAGAGTATCCAAACCTGATAAACCATTGTCTTTATGGAGGTAATAACCCTGACTCAATAATATTGTGGCGGCCTTATCAAAAATGTTTGCTGGCACAAGAATATCCACATCGCCCATTTTCCGCAGACCAGGGTCATGGTACAGCCGATCGAGTAAATCAATGCCTTTCAAGGGGGCAATCTGAATACCTTCAACCTGAAATGCATCGAGGATTTTAGACATTTGTTGCCGAGTTGCCAGCCACCAGGCGAGGTTCCCATAATAGATTTGAGCCGCCTGCCTTTTAGAGATTTCATCAAGCCTGAAATCGCCACAATTGCCAACCAAATGCAACGGCGCCGCAAGATGTTTAATTATTGGATCTTTGAATATCCATCGCATTCCGGTGTCGCCCTTGAAGTACCGAGCACGCTGTTCAATCCAGCGGGAAACGGGAACACGCATTCTCTCTGCGATGTCACCACCAACCTGCCATAAGGCCTTAGGAGTTCCTTTTTTCAGAAGCAACTCACGAGTGTCCATCAAGTTTTTCACGATTTCAATCTTGGAATGGCACGCCAATCGCGGGATTTACGGTTCATCTGGCGGCTAAGCACCTGCCAAACGCCAAACCAAGATCCCAGACCATAACTTAAGTGGATCAAAGGGAAGATCCATGGCGACAGCCAAAAATACCGCAAGCCATGTTTTGCTGCAATCATCACCGCAGAAATCAAACAGACCAATCCATACAAAACAATTAACCCGAGAAAACCTAAACGCATAACTGGCAAAAACAACGCACCTATAGCCCCCAAGAGCAATACAGTAATCCAAAAGTAAGGGACGAGATGCCGCAAGGCGATCGCTGAAAGGTTCACCAGCAATGTTTCGATAACCTGTTCACCATTGCTGAAATACTGCCGCGCGATGCCTCCGATAGTACTGCGCGGGCGGTAATACGGGCGAATGAGCGGAGTCTGCCAAATTTTGTATCCCTGACGGCGCAGACGGGCATGAAAATCTAAATCTTCAGTGCGGGTCAGCGCCTCTCGGAACAGGCCCACCTGCTCGAATACCTCACGTCGGTAAGCGCCGGGCCACACGGTATCCACATACCCTTCGTATCCTGTGCGGCGGAAGCGGGCTACGCCGGTTCCCAATGGATGTTCCTGTACTAAGCCGAACAATGTCGGCCAAAAACCGTTGGAACGCAGCAGGTTCACCCCCCCTCCTACACAGCCAGCCCCGCTTTGTTCGAGCGCAGAGACACACTGGCGGATGTAGTCCGGGGCATAGGTCGCGTGGGCATCCAGCCGGACAATAATTTCGCCGCGTGTGTGTCGGATGGCCATGTTCAAGCCAGTGGTCTGCGTTCGCTGCGGATTATCCAATAAGATAATGAGCGGCCAGTTATGGGCCAATTTTCCCAACAAGGGGCGGGTGCCATCGCTCGAGCTGCCATCGGCTATAATAATTTCAAGAATGTTATCGTAATCCTGCGCCAGAACCGCTTCCAGACAGGGCCGGATCGCTTCGATTTCGTTACGAACGGGGATAACGATTGATACCGCAGGTAGAGGCAAGGGAAAGTGGAACGATAAACAATAGCCAGCGACAGGAAATCAGTCAACTGGGTGGATGGCTGCCAAATAATGGGTATTAAAAACTTTTATTTTTTCTAATAAAGCGCAAACGATCCAAGATACTCCAATCAATCGGCGCACAAGCGGCGGAGCCAGAGTGACCTTGTAAAGCCTAATACAACAACCCGGAAACAGGCGGCGGATTTCTGCCGGGCGAATACCGCGCGTCTGACGGTTGGTAGGATTAAGCCAGAAATCGTACCACAGGATCATACCGCCGGGCTTGCATACACGCAGCATCTCATCGGCCACGTTGCGTTTAACGGCATCATCCAGAATGGATGAAAAAACTGTAGATTGAATAACCAGGTCGAATGTTTGGGCAATATAAGGCAGGTTTTGACCGTCAGCGTTGACCAGCGCAAGATGAGGCATCAGGATCTGTGCTTCAGCCAGACGTTTGGGCAACAGATCGCATCCAAGCAACCGGGCGGGGTGAGCGCCATAACTCAGATATTCGAGCAGCACGCCGCCCGCGCCGCAGCCCACTTCCAGGATCTGGCGCTCATTCAGCGGATAGAGGCCTTCTAGCCGCAACAGACCCAAGATAGCGCGCTGGCGCTGCTGGATGGTAAAGAGGTTGGGTAGGTTAAACAAGGAGTATCGGTCGCTGCCCGCCAAACGACGTTCCCGGTCTGAGTATTCGGCGCGCAGCCGAACCAAATCAGTTACTTCAGGCACTCATCCCATCCAGGTGGGGAATTTTACCTTGCTTATCTCCCCAGCGGCGAGCAAATTTCACCAAACCAATTAAAAAACCGATTCCATAGCTGAAATGAAGAATTGCAAACACCAATGGCAATAATCGAAGATATTTCCAATTCTTTCGAGCTGCCATAATCAGGGAAGCACTCAAGTTTGCAAGTAAGTAGCTTACAAACACCAGCGACAAGATGACTTTACCCAAAGTGAAAAATGGGGCAAGAAATAGGGATAGGATCAACCCGGAAACAAGTAGCGGGGGTATGAACTGCCGTGGGCGCATTTGGCGTGGATGCTTCTGTAAAACCCGAACCTTCCAAAAGCCATATTGGTAGTATTGTTTCCACAGTAATCTGGGCGAGCTTCGAACTGTATATAATGATTTTATCCGGGGGCTGAGTAAAATTCGCCCGCCGTACTCACGAAGCCGATAATTGAATTCATCATCCTGGTCACGTACCAATTCTTCATCGAACAAACCAATTCTATCAAATACGTGAGACGGCCAAGCTCCCATGTAAACAGTATCAACCCATTCTTCTTGATCAGAGTAATGAAAACGTGCTCCGCCAACGCCGAATGGTAAGCTTGTAGCCAAAGAAACAACCTCTCCAAAAAAGCTATTACCTCGTGCAGTCATCTTGCCGCCGATGTTATCAGCGCCTGTACGCTCTAACCCTGCCGCACATTGGCGAATATAGTCAGGCGCAATCTCTGTATGACCATCTACTCGCACAATAACATCACCATGTGCTTGCATCATAGCGAGGTTAATAGCCGTTGATACAATTTTAGCTGGATTATCAATCAATTCCAAATTTGAATGGCGCTTCTGGAGCGATTGAATAATTTGGCGGGTACCATCTTCAGATAAACCATCAGCAACAATCACCTGTAAGCGGTCAACCGGATAATTCTGCATCAATACCGAACCCAGGCTGCGCTCGATAAATTCCGCCTCGTTTCGAATGGGCATAATTACAGTTACAAGCGGCGATGGAAATTGATTAATGTCGTCTGTAATCACACTCATACCTAAGACTGCCTCACCATTTTGGTTAGAGATCATGGGGTGACTCTTGCCGAATGCTGATTTTCTCAGCCTCGGTTAGATTACAAATTACGGAGCGGAATTTACCTGACGAACTGCGCATGAGAGCATCCACCGGCTTGATTTCTGTTTGTACATCACCAACATGCAAGCGCATATTGGCCCGAATCAGATTCTGGTCCCGATCAGTATAATTTTCTGCGGGAACTACATACACGGTAAAATGATCCACTTTCTCCTGCACAATTTGCGACTCTTTTATTCCATGAACCCCCTTAAAAACCGTATCGAAGCGCAAAAGCTCACGTCCATCCGATGTTATACAAATATCTTCGAAACGGCCTTCGATTGCTTCTAACACCGGCATGGAACGCCCACAGGGGCAATTTTGCTCCAGCGCCCAACGCGCTGCATCTCCAATTCGATAGCGAATCAGCGGTTGAAGTAGATTTTGCAACCCAGTACAAATCACTTCGCCAATCTCACCTGGTTTACAGGGCTGCCCCATCCGGTCAAGGATTTCGATGATCCCCGCTTCAGGACTGACGTGGTAACTCCCATACTCGCATTGAGAAGCAAACATACAATTCTCTACAGCGCCATAACGATCATAAACCTTGCACTGCCAGGCTGATTCAAGGGCTTCTCGAATTTGGTCGGTCACGGTCTCTGAGGTTGTAAACACACCTTGAGCACGCGCTGGAAAATCGTTATTATCCAACGCGTAACGAGCTATGGTATAAAGCGAGTTCGGATAGCCCATTATCATCGCGGGGCGGTAGGACCGTAAAAAATCAATGTATGCAGGCAAATATTTCGGCGACAGATGGTAAATCGAGGCATAAGCCATATTCTCAGCCGGACTATATCGCCAAAAAGGTGGGCGATCCTGTTCAAACCGGCAAACCTTGCGTACACCAAACATCACGCGCCGAGCACGATAATCAACTTGTGCCCACCCCATATTTCTCACGGCGGGCAAGGCCAACTCAAGAGCATGAAGCTCGGGGGTGTAATAAATTTCAGTCGGCGTACCCGTCGTTCCGCTGGATTTGAAGACGATAACATCTTTGGGTATTGGCCGCTGAGTTATCAAATCTTCTGGCACAGTCCGCAATGTCTCTTTGGAGAGAAATGGCAGATTGCGAAGGATTTCAAATGGATTTCCCGCCAAGCGAACGCCTGCATCGGCGAAGACCTTACGGTAATAAGGCGCGTTCTGTGCAGCGGCCAGCAGGCAGATTAAATGATCCTCCTGGTAGGCGTTGAATTGATCGAATGTCCAATGCTCGCGCGATTCCAACTCGGCTACAAGGCGATAAAAATGGGGGTTGAAACGCCTGCGATACCATCGCCAGCCGTACAAAGCGACGCCTAACTGTTGTACCCAAATCGGGCTTGATGAGTATATTCTGTCGGTCAAGCCTGCCATGATCTTTTAAGCTATTTCGTATCGAATGATTCGAACTGCGGCCATTTCCAAACTCACTTGCGTGCATCTTGGTGGGCGTGAACAGCAGCCCGGGTCATGAGATCAACGAGGCGGAGGCTGTTGGCATGCAAATTGAATTCTTTTTCCACCCGAAAGCGGCCATTGGCCGCCATCTGCATACGGAAATCTGGCTCTCTCAAGTAGGTAGCAATACACTCTGCAAGCAATTGAGCATTTCCAGGTTCAACTACCAAGCCAGTGTGTCTGTGCCGTATCAAATCTGGAAGGCCCGCATGATTCGTGCCTACAACAGGAATGCCTTGAGACATCGCCTCGATCAGTACAGTCGGCAACCCATCGGAGCCAGCGGCAGATGAGATGCTTGGCATAACTAACATCGCTGCCTGAAGATACTGTTGACGCAGATCACCGAAGGCCATTGCACCCGGCAGATCAACCGCATCAGTCAGTTGATTCTGCTCGACCAGGCGCGCTAAGGCCAAGCGCTCCGGTCCTTCGCCAATAATCCGGCAACGAAAATTTTCGCCTCGTTGGCGTAAAATCGCGCACGCCCGGATCAGTACATCGAATCCCTTGGGTGGCAGCAAACTACCCACGGCCAAAATAACCGGCTTTCCATCGGGAGCCGGGCTACCACTACATTCAGCGAATCGGAGATCCTGTAAATCAATACCATTGCGGATCAGTTCTGCGTCCCGCCCAAACAACTCCCGATAGACAGAAAGGGTCTGTTCGGTATCCCCAACCAGAACATCCGCGCACCCGACAGCTTTCCCGATTAAGCTTCGAGCGTGGCGAATACTGGCGACGTGTGACGTAATTCCATAAGGAATTTCCAGTATCCGCGCCAGCCACATTGTCGCAATCGCTTCGTTGTGCAAAAAGTGACTGTGAACATATTCTATTTGTTCAGCACGCAGCTTAAAAACTAACCAGATCACACTTATCCAGACATACAATACATGCAATGCCCGCGAGGGCTTGCGAAACATAGATATCAGCGCATCCCACAAAGTCGAAAAATAAGAGAGTGGGCGTTTGGTCAAACACCAAAAATGTGCAACAAATTGGGTGACAAAATCTAATTTAACACGCAAGAAACCCGCTTCGGGAACGACAAGGCCCTGGGGGCCTTTTGCACCCTGGGGGCGCAGCGCACAAATGGTGACCGCGTGCCCTAGACGGGCGACCTGCTGGATCTCGCGAGCAATGAAAGTCTCGGTCAGGCTGGGAAACTGCGAGACGATATAGACTATCCGCATGATCTACCAGTAATGCTCTTGATGAAGGCGGTAATATTCAACCGTTCGAGCAATCCCATCTTGAAGCGATACACTTGGCTGCCATCCGGTAGCAGTTTGTAATTTGCCGATGTCAGCTACATAATCACCTGTCTCGACAAAATAGCGATCCTTGGGCCACTCTACCTGGCGCACCTCTGTACCCTTCACGTTGGCCGCGATGGTATGTGTCATTTCAAGAAACGATGACCCTTGACCGGACCCCAAATTATAAGTTTCGCCAGCGGTCTGCGGCGTGAGTGCGACGACCAGAAAAGCATCTGCCAAATCGTCTACGTAAATGTAATCTCGTTTCTGGACACCCTCGCCGAACACGGTCAAAGGGTTGCCATCCATCGCCTGGCGGATAAACCAATTGGTAATGCCGTATTTGCCATGTTTCATCTGCTGGCGCGGCCCGTAGGGATTGGATATACGCAATGAAGTTGTCGGCAGGCCATAAGCCTCGAAGAAAAAGCGGTGATATTTTTCTCCCACGAGTTTATGGATCCCATAGATACTCAAACAATTAAACGGATGATTTTCATTAACCGGATTTGATTCAATGCGCCCGTAAACAAAGCGAGAGCTTGAAAATAACACCCGTGCCCGAGGCGCAAACTGACGGCACGCATCCAAAACATTGACGATTCCCCGGCAATTGATGTCAATATCGAGTTGTGGATCGGAATTGCTGTCCACATAACTGACCTGCGCTGCCAGATTGAAAATAAAATCCTGACCAGTGACAACCCGATCAACGATTACTCGGTCGCGAATATCCCCTTGCACAAATGTGATCTCATCCCAAATATTGCTCAGGTTGAATAGATTTCCCCCATATAACGGGAGCAACGCATCCAAGATTGTGACCGTTGCGCCCTCTCTATGCGCCAGATGAGCGATTGCACTGCCCAACATCCCGGCTCCGCCGGTGACCAGCACCCGCTTCCCTGATAACCGACCACTACGATTGACCATTAACTTTCTCCTAAAATGATCGTTTCCCGGTCCACGTTGACATCTCGCAAGCTATTCTTCAGTAAATTGCACTTTTCTGTTAATAAGCTCGTCATACAAAGTGGTGGTTTGTAACACCATTTGCTCCATACTGAACACACTAACAGCACGTTGGCGAGCGGCCAGCCCCATCTGAGCCCGTAAGCCTGCGTCGTGAATCAAACGTAAGAGTCTTTCTGCCAGGGCATCAACGTTACCCGGTGGAACCAGGAAGCCAGTTTGGTTATCCAACACAGCCTCCGCGGTACCGGCAACATCGGCTGCCACCACCGGAAGGCCCATGGACATTGCTTCCAAGACTGCGTTGGGCATGCCTTCCCAAAATGACGATAGCACGAATAGATCCATCATACTCAAGAAAGGAGCAACATCTTCCTGTTGGCCGGCAAAAACAACCCGCTCGTTGATTCCTAACTCGTTTACCAGGGTAATCAAATAGTTTTTGGCCGGGCCGCTGCCGACAATCACAC